>CALKZT010000015.1 GCA_938002815.1 uncultured bacterium | reverse complement strand
AGTTTACGTAGTCCAGATCGCAGGGCTCATTGCAAGAAGGATATCCTCATGGGCAAATGTGGGGGATATGCTCAAGAGGGGCCAAAGGATTGGGATTATAAGGTTTGGTTCCAGGGTAGATATCTACGTGCCTTTAAACTGGGAGATAGCCATATCCAAGGGCAAAAGGACAAAGGCAGGAAAGACAGTAGTGGGGTATATGAGATGAAAAGGAGATATTTTAAGAGACAGAAAAGGCGCAAGGGCATCTACATCCTTCCCAACCTGATCACCTCTGCGAGTCTTTACTTTGGGTTTTCCTCTATACTGGCCTCCTTCTCAGGGAGATTCACGAAGGCAGCGATTTATATCCTGATCTCCTCAATCTTAGATGCCTTGGACGGAAGAATAGCCAGGTTAACCAATTCCACCAGTAGATTTGGGGTGGAATACGATTCCCTCTCTGACCTGGTGGCCTTTGGGGCCGCGCCTGCCATCCTTTTATACTTTTGGGCATTAGAGGGGCTAGGAAGGCTCGGTATGGTCTCTGCCTTCATCTTTCTTATATGTGGGGCCCTTAGGCTTGCCAGATTTAATACACAGACCTCTCCCTCCAATAAGGAGTATTTTACCGGGCTTCCAATCCCTGGGGCCGCTGGGATCGTGGCATCTGGCGTGATCTTCATTCAGCATTTTGAACTCACCTTCGATGGGCTAAGTGTTTTGGGAGTAATCTTTGCCAATCTTTTGGGCTTCCTTATGGTGAGTACATTGAGATATCCTTCCTTTAAGGGCCTAAATCTAACTGGTGCAAGGCCATTTCATGTCCTTGTAACATCCATAGTTCTACTACTTCCTGTCCTCTACTACCCTCAGGTGATGCTCTTTGCCCTGTTTTTCCTCTATGTCTTTGGAGGGCCTTTTTATGGGGTACTAAGACCCTATGGCTTAGGCCTTTCGAACAAAAAGGTATCAAGGGAATTGGAAAACAGGGAAGGTGGAAGGGTAACATATGATTCATGAAGATCGTGGGTGGTCTCCTAAAGGGAAGGCATCTAAATCCTCCTGCAGGAAAGGGTATTAGACCCACACCCCAGATTGTAAGAGAGGCAATCTTTGATATCCTGGGGGATTTTGTAGAAGGTGCCAATGTATTGGATCTCTTCGCGGGGACAGGCGCCTTGGGCCTTGAGGCCTTGAGTAGAGGGGCCTCCTTTTGTCTCTTTGTGGATATCTCCTATAAGGCCCTTCGTTCTATCAGGGCCTTTTTAGATCGAAACCAGCTCACCGATAGGGGGATGGTACTCAGGTGGGATCTCAGGAAGGGGCTTCCTGGTGAGATAAAGGGTTCCGTTTTTTCTCTGGTATTCATGGACCCTCCCTATGATTCTCAGCTTGCCGTTGAGCTATTAAAATTCCCTCATCTTTCCAGCCTTCTTACACAAGATGCCAAAATTATTGTTGAAAGCAGGAAGGGGTCTGTGTTACCAGAAAAGGGCCTGTCTATCGCCTTGGAGAAAAACAGGGTCTATGGGGATACGATGATCAGTATCTATTCCCATAGGGCCTAAAGATTAGAAGGGCACCATAGCTGGGAGGATATTTTATGAAAGAGAGAAAGGCCATCTATCCCGGGACCTTCGATCCCTTTACCAATGGGCACCTAAGTGTGGTGAGAAGGGCTACCCAGATATTTGACAGCGTAATTGTGGCGATACTCAGAAATGCCGGTAAGAGTCCCCTTTTCTCAATAGAGGAGAGGATCTGGATGATCAAGGAGTCAGTAAAGGGGCTGGATGGAGTGGAGGTGGATTCCTTTGACGGCCTCTTAGTGGACTATGCAAGGCAGAAGGGTTCCACCGTCATCATAAGGGGTCTTAGGGCCATGTCGGATTTTGAGTACGAGTTTCAACTTGCCCTCATGAACAGGAAGTTGGACAGGGGCATTCAGACTATCTTCCTCGTGACAGATTTCAAATGGTTTTATACCAGCTCCAGCATAGTGAAGGAGGCAGCCAGTTTTGGAGGGGATGTTAGCGATCTGGTTCCGCCCGCAGTCAACCAAAAGCTCTTGGAGAGATTTGGCAGGAAGAAGTCTTGAGAAGGAGGAACAATGTCTCTTACGAAGGAAGACCTTGTAAGGCGAATATATGAACAGGTGGGATTGAGTAGGGCCCAGAGCAAGAATGCCCTTGAGACGGTTTTGGAGCTTATGAAATCCTCTCTGGAAAGTGGTGAAGATGTTCTGATCAGCGGCTTTGGGAAATTCTGTGTCAGAAATAAGAAAGAGAGGCGTGGGAGAAACCCTAAGACCGCTGAGGATATTAAGCTGAGGGCCAGAAAGGTGATCACCTTCAAGGTCTCAGGTGTCCTAAAGGAGAAATTGAATAGGGGTAGAAGGATTGAGGATTAGGGATTGAAAAAGGTCCCTATCACATCTAAGACCATACTCTACCCAATGCCTGCTGTGCTGGTGGGTGCCATGGTGGAGGGAAGGCCTAATTTTATGACAGTGGCCTGGTGTGGCATAGCGTCCCATGAACCCCCTGCCATCTCTTTGGCCTTACAGAGGTCCAGGTATACCTTAAAGGGAATCTTAGAGGAGAGGGCCTTTTCTGTTAATATACCTTCTTCCAGACTGGTCAAAGAGGTGGATTTCTGTGGGCTATATTCAGGGAAGGAGACCGATAAGTCTAAGGTCTTTCGCATCTTTTATGGGAAAAACTCTAAGGTACCCATGGTGGAGGATTGCCCCGTAAATTTGGAATGTAGCTTGATGACCAAGATTGAGCTGGGGAGTCATATCTTGATAGTAGGGATGGTGGAGGAGGTCCTTGTGGACGAAGACTGCCTTGTTGATGGTAAGATAGATCCCTTTAAGGTGGATCCCATTATCTATGCCACCCAGGTGAGGCAATATCTCAGGCTTGGCCCTCCTTTGGCCCGGGCATTTAAGGTGGGTAAAGAGTTGAAAAGGGTGGTAGAGGAGCAGACCCCTTGAGCGCTAGCTGGGAAAAGAAGCTTGTCTCCCCTGAAAAGGTCCTCTCCAGGATAAAGCCAGGCAATAGCATATTCTTGAGTACTGGTGTTGCAGAGCCCAGAGGCCTGGTGAGGGCACTTATGACCTCTAACATGGGGAATCTACAGGATCTGGAAGTGATCCAGCTGGTGAGCTTAGGGGATGCCATCTCCATCTCAGAAAAATATACCCAAAGATTTAGACTAAAGACCTTTTTTTCAGGGTGGGTGGCTTCAGAGGCCATAAAGGAAGGAAGGGTGGATTTGATCCCCAGTAGGCTGAGCAGGGTCCCCCAGCTAATAGATTCTGGTACCATGAACATAGACGTGGCCTTTGTGCAGATAACCCCCCCTGATGAGAGCGGCTTTGCCAGTCTGGGTGTCTCAGTAGACGTGGCCCGCCAGGCCATGGGTAAGGCCAAACTGGTGGTGGGGGAGATCAATCCCTTAGTACCCTATACCCTCGGTGATACCTTTGTACATGTGGATGAATTTCACTACTTGGTGGAGTGCAATACACCACCCCTTTACTTTCCCAGGTGGCCCATATCAAAGACCTTTGACAAGCTGGCAGAGAATGTGGCAGGCCTCATTGAGGACGGTAGTTGCCTACCCTTTTCGATTGGCCCTATATTTGAGGCCCTTGCCTTACACCTGGCCAAAAAGAGGCATCTGGGTATCCATTCCCCTTTCTTTACAGATCCCCTAATGGACCTTGTAAAGAGTGGTGCAGTCACCAACAGGAAAAAGGGGATATTCAAAGGTAAATCTGTGGTGGCCTATGCCTTGGGCACAAAGGAGCTCATGAAATGGTTGAATAGAAATCCCCTTGTGGAATTTCAGGGTATAGACGTGGTTGCGGATCCCAAGAGGATAGGGAGCATAGACAAATTTGTGGTGGTACTCCCCGGCAGGAAAGTGGACCTCACAGGCGGAATTGCACTCCAGACAGGTAAGGGAAATGTGGGTATCCAGGTGGGGGAGGCACAGGAGTTCTTCCTTGGGGCAAGTCTTTCAAAGGGGGGAAAGACCATATTGGCCCTCCCCAGCAGAAATCTCTTGGGTAAATCCAATATCGTCCTGTCTGTGGAGGATTACCCCAACCAGTTTTCTGCAAGGGAATCCTTGGACCTGGTAGTAACTGAATTCGGTGTGGCCTCCCTACAGGGAAAGACCATAAGGGAGAGGGCCCTTGCCCTGATAGACATTGCACACCCCGATGATCGGGCAGAGCTTGTAAGGTTAGCCAAGGAGAATCGCATATTGTATATGGATCAGGTATATCCTGCAGAATCAGGCAAGATATACCCTGAGCACATAAGCAGGGTCCATACCTTCAAGGACGGTCTGGTGGTAAGATTCAGGGCCATAAGGCCTTCTGATGTAGAACAGATGCGCAGGCTCTTTTACAGATTCTCCGATGAGGCAGTCTACTACAGATACTTTTCGCCCATCAAGACCATGCCCCATGCCAAGATGCAGGAGTATGTGAACGTGGATTATAAGAACACCCTCTCCATCGTGGGCCTTGTGGGTGAACCGGGAGCCGGGACCATAATAGCAGAGGCCAGATATATAAGGTCACCCGACGAAAGGTGGGCAGAGGTGGCATTTATTGTGGATGAGGCCTATCAGGGGAAGGGGATTGCTACCTATATGCTGATGCTCTTGATGGAGGTGGCAAAGGAAAATGGAATAAAGGGTTTTAGGGCAGATGTCCTTGCCACCAACAAGGCCATGTTGAAGGTCTTTGAGAAGTTGCCATATCCCATAAAGGCGACCCTGGATTCGGGTGTCTATGAATTAGAGATCCCTTTCGATAAAGGATCATATGAACCCTGAGCTTCTGAGGCTCAAGGACCTCCTTAGAGGGTCCCAAGGGCCGGGGATAATCAGGATAGAGGCCTCCGCGGGAGCAGGGAAGACCTATGCCCTTGGCCTCTCTTACCTGATCCTTTTGGGATCTCTTCCTCCCACTCTATCCTCTCTGAGCTCCATTTTGGCCATCACCTTTGCCAATAAGGCCTCTGATGAGATGAAAGAGAGGATACTCTCTTTTCTAAAGAGTATATCCCTTCCTGAAACGAGGGATCTTCCACAGTATAGAGAAATTTCAGAGCTTTCAGGCCTAAGTTCGGAGAAGGCCAGAGAGTGGTTGAATCTGATTTTGAGAAACTATGGTAGCTTTAACATAAATACCATAGACGGCTTTATATTTGAAATTTTGAGGGGTATTGCACTCGAAATTGGTATGAGACCCGACCTCCGTGTGGAGCCAGATACCAAATGGATTATTGAGACTGCTTTTGAAGAACTCTTATATGAAGCTCAAAAAGAAGAAAACCTAAGGGAGCTATTTTTAGAATGTGTTAAGACATACATCTTCCTACAGTCAAAGGCGGGATTTTTTGTGGAAAAGAGTATAAGGAAGATGATGATCTCATTGCATGAAGAATTTAGGCACGAAGTTATGGCAGCAGATGACTCTAAGCATAAATTTACTAAACTTGAAAAGGTTAGAAAGGGATTTGAAACTGCATGTTTAGAATTACTAAACTATTTAAAAAGATTGAAGATAGAATTGAAGACAAGAGATGGAATTGGACAACTGGAATGCCCCACTGAAAACATTGACAAGGCTATATTTTCCAAGAATAGTATACTCCAGATAGTAAAGAAAGATTCCATAGACAGAATTGATGGTAGGCTTGAAGATTATTACGAAAATATGATTAATAAAAGGGATGAGTACCTTTATGAAGAGGCCATAAGTAAGGTTGAGCCGTATACAAGACTCTTTAGATGTCTGAATAGTAAGGTAGAGAGTCTAAGGGAGAGGCTTGGCCTCATCCCATTGGGGGGGTGGTTGGATATTGCTTGCCAGTATATCGCAGAAGACAAAATCGCAGGCATCTACTCTATACTGGGAGATAGGATAAGGTATGTGCTTGTGGATGAGTTTCAGGATACAAGTAGACTCCAATGGGATATCCTAAGGCCATTGGTGGAAAATGCCCTATCTGAGGGTGGAAAACTCATATGTGTGGGGGATCCTAAGCAGTCCATTTATATTTGGCGTGGTGCAGATCCAGGGATCTTTAGAGATATAGGGAAAGATATCAGCCGGGAGCATAAAGATATCCAGCTTAGTTTAAATTATAGATCATACCCAGGCATAATAGGCTTCAACAACTCTTTTTATGAATTTCTCATAGATTCGGATATTTCAAACATAGTAGAGCGATTTATGGGTATATCTGACCAAGGCGATAAAATAGTAGAAATTAATAAAGAGAGGTTAAAGCTATTAATCCAAAATTTTTACAGTAATTTGAGACAAGAGCAAAAGGAGTTTACCCAACCATTAAGAAAAAATGGCTATGTTTGTGTATATCTATTTGAACGAGAAGAAGCAGATGAGATCTTTATGTATCTTAAGGAGGTTATCATTCGAGAGTTAGATAAAGGTATGCAATTTAAAGATCTTGCAATTTTAACTAGGACTAATAAGGAGGCCGAAGAAATATCTGAGTTTTTATGGTTAAATGAGCTCCCATGTATCAACAAAAATTCACTAAAAGTGGACAGATGCCCGAGAGTGATTGGGATCATTAATTTTTTAAGGTTTTTATATGAACCTAAAGATTCCGTAGCACTAATAAGATTTTTGGTTTCTGGTATCATAATTGAGATAGATGAGAAGGAGTTCTATGAGAGGGTGATCCCTTTAGGAACAAATGATATTTTAAGCGCCCTCAGAATTACATATCCAGATATCTTTCAAGAACTCCTAAGACTGATATCAGACACAAAAGGCCTGTCCCCTTATATGATCTCTTCTATTGTGGTGAAAAGATACAGGCTATTTGAGCGGTTTAGAGGAGATAGGGCTTTTCTATTTAGATTCTTAGATATACTTCTGGACCTGGAGGAGAAGGGGTGGATTACTCTTGGGGATGTCCTGGAGAGGTTTGAGTCACAAGAGGAGAGAATAGGTATTAGTGAAGAGGTGGATGCAATAAGGGTCTTAACCATACACGAATCTAAGGGCCTAGAGTTCAGAGTGGTACTCATTCCCAATTGTAACTGGGATATCCAAAGGGAGGATCTCCTTCACATGGGAAAAGGGGTCCTGGCACACGTAAAGAGGCCCTATTCCAAAGAGATCAAAGGGAGACTATATGAGAGAAGGATCCTCTCTATCTTAGAGGCGTTGAACCTCTTATATGTCTCCACCACAAGGGCAAAAGAGGCACTCTATCTAATGGTTCTGCCCAAAAAGGACTTTTCTGTGGCAGATCTTGTTAAAAGCTATGTGGAAAAGCATGGTAAATCTCCATACCCTTGCCTTAGATTCCCATGAGTTCTTTGGATCCCTAAGGCCAAACGTGAGCTATGAGGAGCTCTTAGGGGAGTTTTTGCATCTGTGTCTATTTCATCTGGAGTTCTATGATGGAAGAGACGATTTAATAGAGAAGGCAGTGAAGACTGCTCTTACAAATTTACCAAGTGCTATGAAGTATAGACTCGAGGATGATGATATAAAAAAGGTGAGGGATTGGATACATGTTGCACTTAAAAGCCCAAAAATTGGTTCTAAATTTTCCACCTATGTTCGAAACCTGAGGGAGTGGGAATTTTTAGATGGAGAAGGAAAGGTAGTTAGGATAGATAGGATCAATTTTATGACTGAAAACAACGTTGATGTGATCGAATTCAAATTAAAAGAGCCGTCAGATAAGAATATCGAAGAGGGTTATAGGCAGCAGATAAGAGGGTATGTGAAAATCGTAAGAGAAGTTTTTAAGAGGGAAACAGTAGGTACTATTATCTATTTTGAAGATAATGAGTGTTTTGAAATCCAATAACAGAAGTGTAACATTTATAGATCCGAAATCTAATTTCTTAGAAATCATCTCCAGACAACTAATCTTAAGCGAAATCTCCTTAGAAAACATAACAATCCTATTTCCAAATAGAAGGGCAGGGCTTTATCTCAAGTACTATTTAGCAAAACATAAAAAATTTCCAATGGCTCTACCGAGGATCTATGCGATAGATGATTTCATAGATACTTGTTTTGCAAGAATCGATATGAGGCCCAAGGTTTCTCTCTATGATGAGGTATACCTCATATATAACTTTATAAAAGATAATCCCAAATTCAAGAAGCTGGACACAATAGATAAGTTCTTGCCCTGGGGTTACCATATAGTTGAGGCAATAGATGAGATAGATATGGAACTTCTGGATCCAGAAAGGCTGAGATCTGTGTACCTGGAAAGCCTTTCCAGGTTGGAAATGGATCTGGCTGATACATTGTATGATATTTACAAATATCTTGAAGAGATAAAGGTGCGGCCTGAGTATTTTTTTTCTACAAAAGGCGAAAGATATAAAAAAGTCTCACATAATATAAGCGAAATAGAGATAGACTCAACTAAAATCATTATTGCTGGGTTTTTCCTACTTACAAACTCTGAAAAAAAGATCTTTGAAAACTTGTTTTATAGAGGAGCTCATTTTTTCTTTCAAGGAGAAGAATCTGATCATGAAATATTAGAAAATGTGCTCAGTATTCTAAAAGAGAAGCCTATTATTACTTACCTTTCGAATGGAAAAATATATGACAGAAGAATAAATATATACAGCGTAACTGACTATCATCAGATGGTTTATGATATTAAAGAGAGGAATCTACTCTCCAATCCAGAGGGATTGCCTGACAAAAACCTGATTCTTCTCTGTGATACGGCCAAGTTAATACCCCTAATAACTTCCTTAGACTCTGAAACAGAGCTGAATATTACCATGGGTTTCCCTTTCTCGAAAACGGATTTAGGTCTCTTCTTGATGCTATGGTTTTCAATTTTCAGGAATGCAAAGGAGGACCATGTTAGGAGGGAGGTTCTCATATCATGGATTGGCCATAGGTACTTGTCAGGTTTGGAAGACCCTTTAAACCCTGGTTACGAGCTCGAAAAGGAGATGGAGAAGCTTATGGGCATATTGAAAGACCATTGCCCCGAATATGTGACGATAGGGTACCTCTTTGATATATTAGGGGAGTTGGGTGGTTCAGATTACGAGGGGCCAAAGGAATTCTTGAAATGGGTCTTTAATGTTGGTGTGGAGCCCTTTTTGGAGGGCGCCCAAAGGGTAGTCTCTCCATCAAAGGTGTTAGAGGATTTGGACTCCTTTTTGAAGGTCCTCTTAGGTATAGATGGGAGCAGACGGTTTAGAAGGAGAGAAAATCGTTTCTCCCCGACGGTCCAGTGGATAGACTCCATAGCCTATAGCTATTTTTACTCAGAGGTATATCTGCCTATTGTGAGAGGGAGGTTTGGGGGGGCCTTATTTCAGTCTAGGCTTCAGGTCCTAAACTTTCTCCAAAAGACTATTTTGGAGCTGAGGATACCCTTTGTGGGTATACCCCTTGTGGGGGATCAGATCATGGGGCTTTTAGAGACAAGGCTCCTCTCTTTTGAAAGGGTGGTTGTGTTGGAGGCAAACGAAGGGATTCTCCCCGCAAAGGCAAGGGTG
>CALKZT010000014.1 GCA_938002815.1 uncultured bacterium | reverse complement strand
ATCTGAGTACGGCAATTATAAAATGCGGTATTCCTCTGAATCCTAAAAATACATCACTAACATAGGTTCCTTGAACCAATACCTTTTTGAACCACTCTTCCTCCCTATAATTCACATTGTGGAGTCTATAAGGGCCATAGTAAGCAACGTGATTACCGTACTCATCTATAACTCCTATATCCACAAAATATTTCGTACCTCTCTGAATAAAACTGAATAAATACTCAAGATACGAGATATCAACCATCTTAGCATAACTATTAGAATAAGCCAATGTAACAAGCTGAGCAACTCTTTCTTCTAAAAATAGATCTATAGTGTTTTTTCTACTCATTACAACACTTCTAATTGTTTCTTTAAGCTTATCGTAATAAACAGTTTGGAATTGTTTGTATATAATAGTGCCTATTATTAAAACAGGGACAATGGAAAATAAGATGAGAGTAATTATTATTCTTGTTCGGAATCTGCTGTAATCCTCTGTACCCACCTTGCCCCCAAAAAAATCAAGTTTATGTATCAATATATCAAGAATAGAACGAAACTAAATTATCATATCTGGCAAGAATAAAGCCTCTAATCTCGATCTACCCTTTAACTGCAAGAACCATTCCTAATCTTCGGCGCTACCATTTGAAAACTCTATTGGGATCTGAGTAGGTCCTCCATGAGCCCTCTGTAGCTTATCTTTACAGTCTGTTAAGGACTAAAGGGATGACAAGAATCTCTTGGCAAAGGCATCCACTGCCCTTTCATCCTCCATGAGCATGTCCATCTGCCTCGTATACTCCAGAAGCCTCCCTATAACATAGAGCCTCTCCAATTGATCCTGCTTTGGGTATTTCAGATACCTGGCATTGATGGAGTCACCCCTTGCCTCCGTTTCAAAGCCGAATTCTTTTAGGATCAATCCTATGGCCCTTGCCCTCCTTCCCCTTCTAACCTCGTCAGCTGCACCGCCCATGAAATAAAATGTTATGTAATTTTTCACCAAGGTCTCACCACAGTACGTGTCTATGATACTATAATGATATCCCACTCTTGAGCTAAAGTTCATGTATTTGCCAGAGATAATGGCATAGCTCTTGTCCCCGAACCTCTCAATATTTACGTTGGGTGGTGAAACCATTTGCTCTGCTATTACTGAAAGTAACCCCTTGAAATTTACTGGACGTGGTTCAGAAAGCTCATTTCTTTCTTTTATCATCCCCTCTAATAATTTAATAAGGGGTTCACACTTAATATCTTCTATTTTTACAGTTCTTTTAACAGCTTTTTCATAATTTATTCCATCTCCTAAATCGATAACATATAGATCAATCGGTAGTCTTGCCTTTACCTTGAAAGTATTATGAGCCTCATCAGACACAGAATCGCTAAGCTTGAACATTTCAGAATATGATTTCTCATGTACAAACCTCATAAGATCGTGTATGGTCTTTATATTACTAATTTCGAATTGTTTTGACCTTGGATCAGTAAGATTCAATGGCAATATATGAGATGCAACATTCTGCAAGGCTTTATAAACAGCTGTATTGGACATGATTCTTTCTAAGGATTTATCTCTAAAGGGGCTTTTGGGTTTGCCTTTGTATACCTTGAGTCTCCTGCTATCCACAGTGATTTCCTCGTTTGGAGGAATAACATTAGTGGCAATCTTTGTATTCAAAATACATGGGACCTTAAACTCCCTCGCGACAGATGCCATATGCCCAGTAACGCTTCCTGCATCGGTTACTATTGCAGACGCGACGGGTATTACAACAGCATACTCAGGTGAAGAATGCCTTGCCACAAGTACAGCCCCCTTAGGAAATCTCGCCAAGTCATCCTCGTTTCTAATGTAAAAAGCAGGGCCACAACCAATTCCCTTATAAGCTGCCTCTCCCCCTGAGAAAAGCAGAGGACCATCCACCTCCATATCTTCTTGGTCCTCTTCCACAAAGTTTTCAGGGAGTTGGAGGGGCCTAGTCTGTAGTATAAAGATACTTCCATCCTCCTCTATGGCCCATTCCAGGTCTTGGGGGGTTTTAAAGTGTGTTTCAAGGGCCATGGCATATTGGGATAAAGTTTGGATCTCCTGATCTGAGACAGAGGATAAGTCCCTCAGATTCTTGGGCACCTCTTGATCCACTAATGCTCCTTCACTTCCCATGACCAACATGATGGGCTTGTGCGAGATGCTCCTTTTCAGTACAGAAAACGGCCTTACACGTGAGACATGGAAGAGATCAGGAGAAATGGTCCCATCCACTGCATATGGGCCAAGCCCCCACACGGAGCTTAGGACCATACATCTTGAATAGGGTTCTGAAGGGTCCACTGTATATATCACACCGCTTGACCTTGAATTTACCATCCTTATACAAGCCACTGCCATGTAGACATCTTCATCCCTTAGTCCCATGTTGTGCCTGTAGACAATTGCCCTTGCGGTATAAAGGCTTGCCAAGATCACCTTGTAAGCCCAAAAAACCCTTTCCTTTGTGACATTCAACATGGAGACATACTGGCCTGCAAAGCTTAGGTCTGAATCCTCACCTATTGCACTGCTTCTCATTGCCAGAGAAAGAGTCTTTGAAGGGCCGATTTGTGCCTCCAGGTCCGCGAGTGCCTCCATTACCCTTTCCACTATCTCCTCTGGGACCTCCCCCTTTAATATGAGCGACTGTATCTCTTCACTCAACTCCAGAGCACTTTTGGGGTTGGAAGGTTCTATTTCCAGTTTCTTTTTCTCTATGAGATCGAATAGATCATTTTTTTCCATAAAGACCTTGAAGGCGTAGGTGGTTATTGCAAACCCCTCCGGTACAGGAACACCAGCCCTCGTCTTTGCCTCACCGAGGTTTGCACTCTTCCCTCCCACAAGATCCACCAACTCCTTTGTGATTTGGTCAAAGGGCACCACAATCCTTCGGGGAAGCTCCTTCACATGTTCTGAAAGGCTAATGGTTATAACCCTCTGGAGCTCTTCCAGTCGGCTCAGGAGCCCCAGATATCCATTGTTGCTTATTGCGTTTAGGGCCCTCACCATCCTCTGGGCATGGGCTATGGCAATGGCCGCCCTGCTCTTAACATAGCCCATTCCAAAGATATTTCTCCCCTCTAAGGCCTCTGATATCTCCTGTATTAGCTTCCCTAATTCTGTGTTAGAGTTCAGCAACTCCTTAAAGTTTGCATATTTATACTTGAAAATCTCCGCAGGCCGGTTTCCTTTAGACTTTAATTTAATGCGATCCATTAGCCTCTTGATCATCGCTTTCATATAATCCCTCTAAAAGGCCTTATAGCCTCCACAGCTAAAATCCCATGATACAATTTCTAAACCAGCAACTCTATGCCCCTGCGGCCCTTGGCCCCATTATATTGAACTATACCCCTTTGTCAGTTTTGTTGACAGCATGTAAAGAGCATTATCTCTTTAGGGGAAAAAGCGGCTATAAGATATTAGTCTTAGAGCCACCATTCTGGGAACGAATTTTGCTTTTACTGTTACGCCATGAAAGTCCGGAAAATAGTTTTAGTATTCGACAGAAATCCCAACATTAGAAACTTCTTAAAGAGGGAACTTTCGAGAGAAGGTTTTAAAGTACGGCTCGTGAAGACATCAGAGGAGGTTCTCAAATACATATACTGGCCAATACCGGCGGATGTATTGATTCTGGACTCTGATGGGATCCACAGACCTTTATGGAAATATATAGAAGAGATAGATCTGAGAAGTCCAGAAATCCCAATTTTGATCCATGGAATCAACGTTGCTATGCTACAGGGATACGTAAATAGAGAGAATATCTTTTTTGTTGAAAAGGATTCAGACAGTGTAGCAACACTAACAAATGTTCTCAATCAAATCATATTCAAGACTTGAACAAGACTTAGACATGAACCATTACTACAAAATAAAACGTCTCATCTTGGCAAATGTCATAGGTGCATCCCTAATTCCGCTCTTCGTTATAACTGGTTTTATCTTATATCAATTCAAAGATAGCTATGAAAAAAAGATTTGGAGCAACTTAGAGGTTATAATTAAGAACCATGCTGAGCATATAGACTCATTTTTGTCCCAAAATATTTCGAATATAAAACTCTTGACAAAATTTTTTACTTACGGAGAGCTCTCCTATCAACCCTCGTTGGAGGACAAGCTCTTTTTTCTCCAGTCCAATTACGGGCCCTATTTTGTGGATTTAGGCATAGTCAGTGAAACAGGGGTCCAGGTAGCCTACGCAGGCCCTTATAGGTTAAGGGAGGCGAATTACAGCTCATCCCCATGGTTTAAAGAGGCCATGGGGAAAGACCAGTACATAAGCGATGTCTTTTTGGGTCTAAGAAATTATCCCCACTTCATCGTCACAGTAAAGGACGACTGGTATGGCCACAAATGGCTTTTAAGGGCAACCATAGACTTCATGGCCTTTACCACACTGGTGGAAAACCTGAAAATAGGCACGACTGGTAGAGCATTTATATTGAACAAGAAAGGTGAGTTCCAGACAGCAGCGGACGAAGAAATCCACAGAGAGATAGAGCAAATAGTAGAATTATTAAATACATCTCAGTGTGAAAAGAATTTTTGTATTAAGACGACCTATAAGAATAAATCAGACACTAAAAAGATACTAGTGGCATATCCATTAAAAGAACGACAGTGGTTATTGGTTTTTACTCAAGATTATTCAGATGCATTTTCCGAATTCAATTATACTTTAAAATTTGTAATATCTGTTTCAGGGTTGACGGTATTGTCAGTTCTTTTGGTGGGTTTTTACCTTTCACAAAAAATAATCAAGCGAATTTACCAAATCGATCAAGAAAAAGAAGCTCTAACCCAACAGATAATTGAAGCTGGAAAACTGGCATCTATAGGAGAGCTAGCTGCTGGCATAGCTCATGAAATAAATAATCCTGTGGCTAT
Source organism: uncultured bacterium (assembly GCA_938002815.1). Lineage (GTDB taxonomy): Bacteria > Desulfobacterota > DSM-4660 > Desulfatiglandales > CALKZT01 > CALKZT01. The sequence continues at coordinate 37,377 of CALKZT010000014.1, read as the reverse complement.
AATGGTTGAAGAAGCGGGGTGGATAGAAGATTTGCTTGAAGAAGAAGAATTTTCTAATAGTAAAAACTTGGAAGAGTTCAAGAGATCCCTCAAGCAAATTAGGATGCAAGGCAAGAGATGTAAAGATATAACGCACAAGCTACTTAGTTTTGCCAGAAAGACAGATCCTGCCCTTAAAGAAATCAATGTCAATGCGCTAATAAATGAGCTTATTTCAATTTCTACGCAAAGAGCCAAATATGCAAATATAAGTATCATAGAAAAGCTCGATCCATCTATTCCAACTGTAATGGCATCAGAATCAGAGATCCAACAAGTCTTCCTAAACATAATCAATAATGCCTTCGATGCTATGGAGAAAAAAGGCGGTGAACTCCATATCTCCACAGGGGTCGAAGAAGGAATGGTATATATCAAATTCAAGGATACAGGGCATGGAATTCCAAAGGCAAACTTGGCCAGGATATTTGACCCATTCTTTACCACAAAGCCTGTGGGAAAAGGCACAGGCCTCGGTCTCAGTATTTGTTACGGAATAGTGAAGAAACTGGGGGGAGAAATAAGGGTGGAAAGCACTGTGGGTGAGGGAACTGCTTTCACCATTATACTTCCTCCTGCTCAAAGGGAGGCAAATTGGAAAGAAGGAGAGGATGTAGATGGCAAACCACAAGAAAATGTTTAGACATCCATTAAAGGTACTTCTCGTAGATGACGAGGTTGGATATACAAACGTGTTGGCAAATAGATTGCAGAAAAGAAACTTACTGGTAACAAAAGCATATTCTGGCCAAGAGGCCTTGGTTGCTTTAAGATCAGAAGACTTCGATGTAGCGATATTTGATTTGAAAATGGAAGACATGGATGGCTTGGAACTTCTAAAAATTGCAAAGAAGCTTTTGCCATCTATGCCAGTAATTGTGCTTACAGGCCATGGATCAGAACAAGCTGCAAGAGAAGGCATAGAGTTAGGTGCTTTCGATTATCTTACAAAGCCTTGTGAATTAGATGAATTGTTACAAAAAATTTACCAGGCAACAAAGAACATAGATATCAATCGTTAAGAATTGATGTCACGAAAGGAGGAGAATAGATTCTTTTCTTCTTTTAGCTTTTTGTAAGAATTGTGTGGAAAAACATTTATTGAAAGGAGGAAACATGGAGACATTCAAAAAGTGCAAGGATATTCTTTTTGCTGCAAGCAGAGCTCACGCGCAGTGGGAAATAGAAACATCTAACAGCATACTTCGGAATAAAAAGAGATTAATAATACTCTTATTACTGGCTATGCCTGCTATTTTGTTCTCGATAGTAATGGCATCCACTGGTGGACAGCTTCCCCATTTTATCGGCGGGAAGACTGCCTATGGCCCTGCCCACTATGATCCCTTTGTCTTCTGGATCTCCATCCTGATAGGGATATGTGCAGGCCTAATAACAGGCTGTATCGGCGCAGGAGGAGGGTTCGTCATCACGCCGGCCCTTATGAGTGCCGGAATAAAGGGAATACTTGCCGTCGGAACAGATCTATTTCATATCTTTGCCAAGGCCATAATGGGAACTGCAGTGCACAAGAAATTAGGAAACGTATCCGTAAGCCTGGCAGTGGCATTCTTGGTAGGTTCTGGTATCGGGGTAACAGGGGGCGGTGTCATAAACAGATTTCTCTACGAAAAAGATCCGGTCCTCAGCGATGCTTTTATAAGCATAGTTTATGCGTTGCTCCTTGGATTCTTAGGGATCTATTCTTTGACTGATTTTTTCAAATTGAGGAGATCAGGGGCAGATGTGGGCGCTCATCACGGAGAAAGCCCCCACGGAGAAGAGATAAAGGCGGGTAAGGGGCTTCCCGGCAGGTTGCAAGAGATGAAGATCCCTCCCATGATCAAATTCGACCATGACTTAGTTCCGGGTGGGAAACAGATCTCTGGTGTATTTGTGGCCGGGTCAGGTGTTTTTGTGGGGTTTGTGGCTGCAATCATGGGTGTAGGTGGAGGGTTCCTCACCTTCCCTATATTTGTATACGTGCTGGGCGTTTCCTCTTTTACCACAGTTGGAACAGATATCCTCCAGATAATATTCACTGCTGGATATGCCTCCATCATCCAGTACGCCATATACGGGTTTGTATTCTACACCCTTGCCATGGGAATGCTCTTGGGTTCACTATTGGGGATCCAAATAGGGGCCCTCACAACAAAGGTGGTGAAGGGAATTCACATCCGGGGCTTCTATGCCATTACAATAATGGCAGGTTTTATAAACAGACTATTCTCTCTGCCAGGGAAATTAGGGAAGATGAAGGTCATAGATATATCTCAAGAGACTGCAAAGCTCATAGACACAGTTGGTATATACATATTCTTCATCGTGGTGGGGATATTCGGAGTATGGGTCTTTGGCAAATTCTTTGGAAACATAAAGGCCCTAAAGGAGGAGGTGTAACATGGTCCAACATAAAAAGTCACTCGCACTAGGCATTGTTACTCTTATAGCCTTTTTTATTGTTTTGATAATCATGTTCTTCCCGATCTTTTCGGGCAAGAATGCATTTCAAGCAGCTGATGACTTTTTTAATAGCATCGCAAAGGGCTCTAGTAATTATTTTGATACAGTAAAAGCTGCCATTGAAACGGAAAAAGGGAACAGGATAAGGATAGAAGTATCCATGAAGGCGGAGCAGGGAAAAAACTTTGCCGCAGCCCTTAAAAAGGCAGGAGCTGAAGTAATTGAGAAGGGCGAAAAGATAGAAATCTCGTGTGACTACGGAAGGCTCTTGTCTGAGATCACCCTTGACTCTGAAGCTGGATACTTTGAGAAAGGTGACGAGCTAAAAGCTAAATATAACATGGAGCCTAGGGTCCTGCTCTATACTTGGTGGAATCTCCTAAAGGAAATGGAAAAAGAGTTCAAATTCAAGAAAATGTTCAAGGAAGCCAAGGTGGCCAATGAGGTGATAGGAAAGGCAGTAGAAGTTGCCTACAATTTCTATGGGATCAAGGCAGAGAAGGCATCTTCCAAGTTTGGGCTACTGAGCTTTGTTTTAATCTTTTATGTGCTATACACCCTCTGGTACGGATACGGGATACTCTGGCTGTTTAACGGGTTAGGCCTTGAGATGAAGGCCGGAAAGAAAAAAGAGGTCTAGTCTTTATCCTGCTGCCTGTCTATGGAACCCTTTTTGGCAGGCAGCAGAACTTCCGTCATTTCCTCTGTTTCCCGGTTTTCCTTGACACAAGGAGATACATATTGAGAATATTTGGTTGTCAGGTTTTTTACTTTGTCCCCCAAAAAGGGGCAAGAATATTGGTCATGTAACAAGTGGTTTCATTATTTTTCTAAGGATATGCTGGAGGCAATCAGGTGCCCATAGAGGGGAATAAGCTTGCGTACCTATCTAGATTTTTGGACCATGTGCCTTTGGCCATCTGTCTCATAGATGAAAAAAAGAGGATAATCTTTGCAAATAAGGCCTTTGAGTCCCTTCTGGGGTGGGACTCCGCAAAGATAAGAGGGGTTCCCTGTTGTGCTGTACTTAGGCAGAGGATCTGCAGTGATAACTGCCCCCTTCAAAAGGAGAAAAACCCCTTTGAGGTATCCCTGGATTCTGATCTTATGACCTTTTTTAGAAAGAGGATAAATGTGAGAAGCACCTTTTCCACCGTTACGGGGGAGAAAGGCGAGTTGTTGGCGTACATGGAATGCCTCGAGGATACGAGCAAGGTCTTTGAAAAGGGGTTTGCCTGGGATAGGACCTATCGCTTCGGCAGAATGATAGGTAAGTCTCCTGCCATAGAAAAGGTCTTCAAGCTCCTACCCTTGATAGCGGAGACAGACTCCCCTGTCTTGATCACAGGAGAGACCGGAACGGGTAAGGATTTGTTGGCAGAAGCCATTCACGAGGCGTCAGGTAGGGCAAAGGGGCCTTTTGTTAAGGTGAACTGTGGGGCTGTGCCAGAGACCTTACTGGAATCAGAACTCTTCGGTCACGAGAAAGGGGCCTTCACTGGAGCCACAGAATCCAAACCCGGCAGGTTTAGGCTGGCCCATAATGGCACCCTTTATCTTACCGAGATCGGTGATTTGCCCTTATCACTCCAGGTGAAGCTTCTGACCTTTTTGGACGATAAGATCATCTATCCCTTGGGAAGTACCAAGGGAATTAAGGTGGACGTAAGGATAATTGCCGCAACCCACAGGGATCTGGAGAGGATGGTAAAGGAAGGGACATTCAGACAGGACCTCTTATACAGGCTTAACGTGGTGAGGCTTCACCTTCCACCTTTAAGGGAACGCGGTGATGATTTAAAACTCCTTGTGGACTATTTTGTGCACCATCTGTCTGTCAAGGCAAAGAAAGGGGTAGTTGGCTTAAGCCAAGAGACCTGGGACCTCTTAAGACATTACCCATTCCCTGGAAACATAAGGGAGCTTAGAAACATAATAGAATATGCGGTTACCATATGTGACGAATCCCAGATCTCACTCAATCACCTGCCTCCCTATGTCTTAGAATCTGAAAGAATCGAAACCCTTCCGGCCAAGGTCTACGGGGAGACCGCCCCTGCGGCCCTGGGGGAGAATGATCCAAACTGGAGGCAGGTAGAAAAGAAGATGATAATTGAAGCCCTCTTGAGGGCCAAAGGGAAAAAAGGCAGGGCTGCTGCCATGTTGGGCTGGGGCAGGAGCACCCTCTGGAGGAAGATGAAGATTTATGGGTTGTAGGAGATGGGCCTCCATTCTGAGACGATAGTGATACCTGTCGTGGGAGACCTGGTGGCCCCCAGATTTGACCTCACCCCAGAGGTGATGGTCTTTTCTGTGGAAGAAGGGGCCATAAAAGGAGAAAGACTCTTTGTCTTACCCCAGGCCTCTAACGAGGAGCTATGCCAGTTCTTGCTCAAAGAAGGTGCAACCACCTTAATATGCGGTGGGATAGAGGAGGAATACTTTAGATACCTGGAGTGGAAGAGGATAAAGGTGCTCGACAACATAATAGGCCCTGCCAAATCAGTCTTAAAGGCATATATGGAAGGGAAACTCAAACCAGGAGACATACTTGGCCTCTGAGGATCAAATTGGAATGAAAAACATACTGGGCAACCTCTTTAGGGAGGCAACCCCTGCCAAGGAAATGCCCCAAAGGTATAAGAAGATGCTCAGAAACCTGAGGACCGTGGTCTTGACAGTTGTCCTATTGCCCCTCACTACCATGACTATATTGGGATTTATGCAATACCACAGGGCGCTCCTCGCAGAAGCAGTTACACCATTCAATACACTTGCCGCCAAGACCAGGCATTCGTTTCAGCTCTTTTTGGAAGAGAGGCTGAATCTCTTGAGACTCATATCATCAGCCTACGATATCAACTCCCTCTGCGATAACAGGAACTTAGAGAGGATACTTGGGTTACTCAGATCTGAATTCGGTGGCTTTGTAGATCTGGGCCTTATTGACGGCGAAACCGGCATCCAGGTCACCTACTCAGGTCCTTACGATCTGAAGTTTTTCCTTGTTATAGTAATACCTACATCACTTATCATGAAAACCTGGGAAACACTAAGGACAGACATACTTGTTATTTACATAATAAGCGTTGTGGTGATAGTATTCCTGATATACAGAATAACTGCAAGCATGGTAATAAGCTTGATGGAATCTGACAAAAAAAGAGAAATAGCATTTAGAGAATTGGAACACTCACATAAGCTTAGTTCAATTGGAAGACTTGCAGCTGGTGTTGCCCATGAAATAAATAACCCTCTTGCTGTAATCAATGAAAAGGCAGGGTTGATTAAATTACATATGGGATTGTCACTAAGCTTGGCTGTATCATAAAGGTGGAGAGCAAGGAAGGAGTGGGCACTACGTTTTATATTTACCTTCCTATAAAACCAACTGGCAGAGGAAGGGTTTAGAGAAGAGGCTTTGGAAATCATGGGCTCCGAGTTAAAGGGATCGGCAAAGGGCTCATTAGAAGAATTCTTAGAGAATGTAGGGCTGGCTCACTTACAGTTCCATTATGTAATTGTAGAGGCATGAGATGAGAAGATCCAATTCCCTGATTCTTGTGCTGGGTGGAGGCTCTCCCATAGCCAATATCTTGCCTGATACCCTTGATGAGCCGGAGGCCAGGCTCATCAAGGTAAAAAGCCCTGAAGAGATGCCCAGATACCTACGAGCTAAGGCACTGAGGCTGGTTATCCTGTGCCTGGACGCCTTGGATACAGACGGCCTGAAGATCTTCAGGGAGATAAAAAATAAAAGGCCTGACACCGGAGTCGTCATAGTAAACAGGCCAAAGAAAATCCACCTGTCCATAGCAGGTATGAATATGGGTGCATTGGCAGATTACCTGCTACCGCTGGATATGGGATGTTTTCTAGAAGACATAACAAGATTGCTTAAAAAGATAGAGGCCAGGTGAAAACTGGAGGCCATTGAAAGGGGCTTTACGGCAGCGGCCTTTGAGAGGCAGGCGAGCAAGGGATGGCTAGGGAAATTCTCAAGGTCTCAAGGTCAATACTAATATGTGGCTCCCAAAGCTGTTTGGACGATCTTTGTTGGGAGGGCTAGTCCTATCATGGCGCCAATTATGGAACAAAATGAGGCTATGAGGGCAACAGGTATAGCAAGCCTTAAACTTGCAATGTTGAGCTTAAGGAGACCAGGCCCTGCAGCCAGGGCGCCAGAGAGTGCCACCAATAACCCTGCTCCCCTTACAAAATCCAGGTGGAAAGGGAAAAACCCACTGATTATGGGCACAAAAGGCACCCCCCCACCTACTCCCCCAAGCACTGCCACAATACCCATGGCAAATGTGACCACAAAGAGCAAAATAACCCATCCCCACCAGGCCATACCGGTTGAGACGCCAGACTCTGCCCCAAGCACCACACGAGGGACTAAGAGCATTGCAACAAGAGATACAAAGATCCACCTTTTCATGGAAGCACTCCACCCTATCAGATTAGGTAGAAATCTTCTATTACATAGAGAAACACAAGTCAAGGAAATACTTCTCATTGCCCAATTTAACTGTCATCCATATCGCCAGCTTTACAAATAAATGGCACACTGTAGTCTTGCTTTGTTTCACAAGGTTTCGATAGACTTAGAATCTATGCTCTTTTTTGTTCCAGGCTGTAGCTTCCAGCTTGTCCCTTTACCGAACTCGATTACATACGCAAGATCTTTGCTGCTATTTTTTTGAAGATACTACTTAGGTTACCTAACCTCTCATAGTTTGATTGTATCCAGCCCTCAGGTGTTATCCCATAGGGTAGACTTTTCTTTGGAATCCATGGTAAAGCTGTTTTAGAAATACTCATCTTTTGGCCCTGGCAGGCCCACCCATAGTAGTTTCAGGATCGGGATCGAGGGATATGGGCCAAAATACGAAGGAGTTATCCCTCTGGAGGCCGGATGAGGTGCTGAGAGTAGTATGCTAAGGGGCTAACCTACCAATAGCCTTTAGGGAAAAGAGTTCTGATAGCTCCACCAACCCTTCTGCCCACTGTTTTTCTCCCAAGGCATGCACATGCATATAGGTGCCCAAAACCGCTCCCTTCATTATACCGTCCCTTTTCCCGTCAAAACCGTTTCCCCTCAAGACCCTGAACACAAACTCTGAGGCATTCTCGTTAAGAAGCCTTGGGATACTGTAGTGGAATTCATGTCCCTTTATGGGTCTGTTCATCTCGTAATAGGGGTTTGGTTTTTCCGCCACAAACTCTGTATAACCATGGCCAGCAGGACGGCTTTGAAACTCAAACCTTATGGGGAATATATCCAACATAGGATAAGTATTGCCCTTGTAGTGGACTTCCTTCCCAAGGTATATGAGTCCTCCACATTCTGCATATACCGGAAGCCCATTTTGGATCATTTGTCCCAACCTCTTTCTGAATCCCTCGTTCTTGGCTAAGGCCACTGCCTGGGTTTCTGGAAAGCCACCTCCCACGTATATCCCGTGTATATCTGTAACTTCCCTATCCCTAAGGGAGTCCAGATAGACCAATTGGGCACCTAAGGAGCGGAGGAGTTCCAGGTTTTCAGGGTAATAAAACCAAAAGGCCTTGTCCAGCAAGACCCCTATCTTTACTGAATTGGCCCCCAGGGAAGGCCCTAACCCTCCCTTGTTGACCTCTAAAGGAGGAGCGGAATAAGCAATCTCCCTCAAAATTTCCACGTCTACATGTTTCCCCACAAGCCTTCTGGCCCATTCCACCGCCTTAAATGCCTCCTCATTTTCTTGATATGGCAATAGCCCCATGTGCCTTTCCGGGAATGGGTTTTCCATCTTTCGGGGAATAGCACCTACCACAGGAATTCCGCATGCTTCCTCGATGGCCTTTTTTATCAAGCTCTCTTGCCTGGTTGTGGCTACCCTATTGATTATTACTGCCCTTAGGTCCACCTCCGGGTCAAAGACCTGGCACCCCTTCACCAAGGCAGCGACTGTTGTGGTAGCCATGGTAACATCTACGATGAGACATACGGGTGCCCTCAGGAGCTTTGAAAGTTGTGCAGTAGAAAAGGTGCCTTTCTGGTCTAACCCATCAAAAATACCTCTATTCCCCTCTATTATTGTTATGTCATACCCCATACCAACGGAGGCAAAGTGATTGAGAATGTTCTTTTCATCCATGATGTAAGGGTCCAAATTTCTACAGGGGTACCCGCATGCAAGACTGAGCCATCCGGGGTCTATGAAATCAGGCCCCTTTTTAAAACCCAGTACCTTTAGTCCCCTGCCATTCAACTCGCTGAGAAGCCCAATGGAGAGAATAGTCTTGCCTGAACCACCCCTTAGCCCTGCAATTACCAATCTTGGAATATGTAACATAGCCGCCCTACCTTTAGGATTTTCCAAACATGACCATTATGCAGCTTTGAAGCCCTGGTGCAATCCCAACTAATAGGATTTTAAAAGCTTTTTTTGTTGACAAAGGATTCTCCCATTCGATATAGAAACTGAGGTTTGTTTCTCTATTGTAAACGTTAATAAAGGCAAAAAATATAGAATTAGCCCATTTGGGGAGTTTGAGGGGGAGGTGGTAAAAAGAGACATATTTTTAACCTAACGAAGCTAAAATAAACTATATTTAAAAAAAGGAGGCTAACGTATGGAATTTAAGCCAAAGAGAGAGGAAAAGGAAATCAAGTACCAAGAGACTCGAATCTATTCGGATGAAGAACTTCATAATTACACTGAAGAGGAACTCAAAAACTTCAAGGTAAAACATCCCATCCCCATGTGTGAACAGTTAGAGTCAGGGCCCTGGCCAAGTTTTGTGGCCGATGCAAAAAGGGGTGCTTTACACAGAAAGAAGCTGGGGCAAGACAGGCTTATGATAGAAAGGGATGTTATCGAGGACCTCTTGGGGCAGTTAGAGCTATCCTTTGAGCATGGGGAAACCCACTGGAAGCATGGCGGCATCGTCGGGGTGTTTGGATACGGTGGTGGAGTTATTGGTCGTTACTCTGACCTTCAAGAGCAATTTCCCTCCATTGCACACTTTCACACTATCCGTGTAAACCAGCCAGCAAGCAAATTTTACAACACAGATTACCTCAGAACCCTTTGTGACCTGTGGGACTATAGGGGCAGTTCTATGTTGAACATGCATGGCTCCACAGGCGATATCATCATGCTGGGAACCTTCACAGAGCAATTAGAGCCAATCTTCTTTGAACTGACCCATGTCTTGGATCAGGACTTGGGTGGGTCTGGATCAAACCTAAGGACTCCTGAGTGCTGCCTAGGCAAGGCCAGGTGTGAGTGGTCGTGCATAGACACCCAGGACCTCTGCTACGAACTCACTACCTATTATCAAGACGAGCTCCACAGGCCCGCATTCCCTTACAAATTCAAATTCAAGTTTGATGGGTGTCCCAATTGCTGCGTTGCATCAGTGGCTCGTGCAGACATCGCCTTCATAGGTACTTGGAGGGACGAAATAAGGATCGATCAAGAGGCAGTTAAGGCCTACATTGCAGGGGAGATAGTCCCCAACGGCGGAGCCCATGTAGGTAGGGACTGGGGTAAGTTTGACATCCAAAAGGAGGTAATAGACCTCTGCCCCACCCAGTGCATGTGGATGGAAGACGGGAAGCTAATGATTGACAACAAAGAGTGCACCAGGTGTATGCACTGTATAAATGTCATGCCCAGGGCCCTAAGGCCAGGGATAGACACTGGCCTGAGCATGCTTTTTGGAGCCAAGGCCCCCATACTGGAAGGTGCCCAGCTGGGCGTGCTAATCATACCTTTCATGAAGGCAGAACCACCTTATGACAACATAAAGCAGATCATAGAAAAGACATGGGATTGGTGGATGGAAGAGGGGAAAAACCGTGAAAGGCTTGGCGAGCTGATACAGAGATATGGCATACCCAAGTTCTTAGAGGTCTTGGGAATTCCGCCCATGCCTCAGATGGTAAAAGAGCCCAGGAGCAACCCATACATCTTCTGGAGGGAGGAAGATGTGCCCGGAGGATGGAAGCGCGATATCAAAGATTACAGAGCCAGACACAAGAGATAGGAGGGCGTAAGAGATGAAATTATCCACTGAAAGGCTTGGCAGATATAACCCAGAAAAACCCATGGAAAACAGGATTACGGATTTGGGGCCAAGACACTTTTGGCAGTATTTCCCACCCATAATCCAGCGCAACTATGGGAAATGGCTATACCATGAAATACTTGAACCCGGGGTGCTTGTACACGTCTCTGAGACAGGGGAAAAGGTTTATACGGTAAGGTGTGGTGGCGCAAGGTTCATGACCACAGAACATGTGAGGGAGATCTGCGAGATAGCAGACAAACACTGTGATGGTTATGTGAGATGGACCACCAGGAACAACATAGAGTTCATGGTGGATAGCCTTGAAAAGGTAGAGGCCCTCAAGAAAGATCTCCAGAGCAGGAAACACGTTTCAGGGAGCTATAAATTCCCCATAGGCGGCACAGGTGCCGGTGTAACCAGTGTAGTTCACACCCAGGGTTATATCCACTGCCACACCCCGGCTACAGATGCCTCCTCCATGGTCAAGGCCTTGATGGATGAGCTCTTTGAGTATTTCCAGTCCATGAAGCTCCCTGCCCAGGTGAGGGTCTCCATGGCATGCTGCCTGAATATGTGTGGCGCAGTCCATTGCTCCGATATAGCCCTCCTTGGATATCACAGGAAACCCCCCATTGTGGATAATGAGGTGTTGGAATCTGTCTGCGAGATCCCGCTGGTCATAGCTGCTTGTCCCACTGGAGCTATCTCCCCTTCCAAGACAGAGACAGGCAAGAAGACGGTGAAGATCAAGGAAGACCGCTGCATGTTCTGTGGAAACTGCTATACCATGTGCATGGCCCTTCCCTTGGCAGACAAGGAAGGTGACGGGGTAACAGTCCTTGCAGGAGGGAAGGTCTCCAACAGGATTACCCCGCCTAAGTTCTCAAAGGTGGTAGTCCCCTGGCTGCCCAACAACTTCCCCAGGTTCCCAGAGGTCTGTGATGCAGTGAAAAAGATCCTGGAAGCCTATGCAAAGGACGCAAAGAAATATGAAAGATTGGGAGATTGGGCAGAGAGGATAGGCTGGGAGAAATTCTTTGAAAAGACAGGGCTTCCATTTACAGAACATCTCATAGATGACTACAGGCTACAGTATGACACTTACAGGACCTCTACTTTGTTTAAATACACAGAGGCATCATGGGAGGTATCTAGGGCAGCTGGAGGAATAGAATAGGAGAGTGCTTTTCTAATTTTGAAAGGAGATGGATATGGAAGATATCAAAAAGGCAATCTTAGATTTTGCAGCCACAAGTAAGAAGAGTAAGTTTTATTTCAAAGACCTGGAAAAGGCGGTCCAGGAGAAAATCCCTACTGCCAAATCCAGGGACATCAAGAAGGCTGCCACAGACCTTGTAAACTCAGGGGATCTGATATACTTCAGCACAGGCAGCACCACCATGTATGGTCTAAAAGGTAGAGGCCAGACAGAAGACCATTAACCCATACGCCCCTCCCTCTTTGGGGAGGGGTCTTTCTTTAGCTCTTGGTTTTAAGAGAAAGGCTTCCCGGAGTAGTCCTATCTCTCATTGAACGGCAAAAGGGCCGGCAGCAGGGGATCCTAAGTAATCGCTTTTATGGAGCTATGGCCCATGGGCCAGTGGGTGGTTCTGATCACTAAAGGTCCAAAGGCATCCTTGTAACTGGCCTTTCAGATGGCTTTTCCCTTTACTTGGAGACCTAAAGTTATATTATAGCCGTGCTGTAGCCTGAAAACACAGAGGGAGTGATTATGGGCTCTGATCTGAGATTAGGAACTTTGTGTTATGGGTGTGGGGTATGTACCTCCAGCTGCCCCATAGCCAGGACGAACCCCATATTCGATCCAAGGCAGATCTTGCGCAAGATTATTGTTGGCAAAGAGGACCTGTATCTCGAAAACACAATTTGGCTCTGCTCCATGTGCTATAACTGCCAGGAGAGGTGCCCCCAGGGGGTCCCTGTGGCAGATCTCATCTTTTCTCTCAGAAATCTCTCCTGCAGATCGGGGTCTGTTCCCCAGGCCATTAATCTTCAGTTGGACTCCATAAGGGCATCTGGTAAGACCTATCCTTTGGACGAATTTGACATGAAGAAGAGAGAGAAGGCAGGGCTTCCCAGGCTAAAGGAAAAGGTCACGGATGTGGCCATGCTTTTGGAGGAGAACCTATGAGATATGCCCTTTTTTTGGGTTGTACAATACCCGCCCGCTCAAGACACTATGAGATGTCCGCCTTGGAGGTGGCCAAGGCCCTATCCATAGAACTGATTTACTTAGAGAACTTTTCCTGCTGTGGATTTCCCCTAAAGTCTTATAGCGCAGAGATTGCAGGATCTGTTGCAGGGAGGAATTTGAGTATAGCAGAAAAAGAAAGGCTAAATATAGTGACCCTTTGTAGCGCATGCAACTCTATGCTAAACGAAGAGAGGATGAGAATATTACACGAAAAGGGTTACTTAGAGGCCATCAACCAAAGGTTGGGCAAACTCAACCAGAAGATAGAGAGGCCACCGGAGGTAATCCATTTTGCAAAGCTCCTAGCCAGGGGAGAGCTCCTGGAATCCCTCAAACAGAGGGTAAAAAGGTACTTGGGAGGGCTTCCCATTGCCATTCATTACGGCTGCCATTATCTGAAACCCTCCAGTGCCTTTGAAGATCCAGAGGATCCTGAAGATCCCTCCTCTCTCCACACTATCCTTACCTCCATAGGTGCGAGACCCCTTATCTACAAGGGTCAAAAGGACTGCTGTGGTGGTGCAGTCCTTGCCTTTGACGAGGAGACTGCCTCTGAGCTCGCAAAGGCAAAGCTCTTAAATGTAAAAGAGGCAGGAGCCAAGGCCATGGTGGTAATATGTCCCTTCTGCAGTGTCATGTATGACGACGGGCAAAAGAGTATTGAAAAAAAGTACGAACTCCAGTTGGGGATCCCTGTCTTGTTTCTACCCCAACTGATCGGCCTTGCTTTGGGATTGGACCCCAAGTCTTTGGGATTGAATCTAAATACAGTCAAAACCAAACAACTTCTGGAGGAGTTACTTGGAAGCTAAGGTCTGGGACGTACTAGTCATTGGTGCCGGGATTAGTGGGTTAGAGGTCGCCAACAGGCTTGGGAACCTGGGTTATGATATCCTTTTGGTAGAAAAAAATCCCACACTGGGGGGGCAAGCAAAGCTCTATAATTGTAAGGCAATTGGAGATGCTTGTACAAAGTGCAATGCATGTCTTGTCAACGACAAGATAAGAGAGATCCTGTCTAATAAAAAGGTAGTTCCGCTCGTATCCAGTTTCATTCAGGATGCACAAAAAGATGGAGGCCTTTTTAAAATTACCTTAAAAAAAGATGGCGACGAAGTTTATGCAACCTCAAGATCTTTAATATTCTGCGGAGGATTTAAAAACTATAATCCTTTACAAAAGAAAACTCTTGCTTATGGGAAAAGTCCGAATATTATCACTGCCCTTGAAGCTGAGTCTATAATAAGAAAAAACTTTAAGCTTGTAAGACCTTCTGACAATTTAGAACCAGACAAGATCTGCTTCATTCAATGTGTGGGTAGCAGAGACAAAGAGCATCCTTATTGTTCACAAGTATGTTGTGCCTACGCCATAAGAATGGCAAAGTTGATTAAGTCATTTCAGGAAAATATGCATATAACTTTCTTTTATATGGACATCCAAACTTTTGGGAGAGACTTCCAAAAAATCTTTCCAGAAATCCAAAGAGAATTTCAATTCATAAGGCAAATACCCGGTGAATTATTCATAGATCCAGATGAGAAGATTTATCTGTATGCAAAGCCCTCCACCAAGATAGAAGAAATGGTATTTGACCTTGTGATACTCTCCACCGGGATATCTCCACCTGAGGGTTTGAGCCTTGTGGGAGGGTTTGAGCTTTCCAGAGATAAGGATGGTTTTTTGAACTTCAAATCCCAGGAGGGTATCTTTGCCTTGGGAGGTGCCACGGGACCAAAGTCCATCTCCGACTGCATACTGGATGTGGATTCAAAAATTCATGAGATAGTGGCGTATCTGGAGGGGAGGAATGGGTAGATATGATGTGATTTTAATAGGCCATAAAGACCTGGGCGAGCCGATTAGAGAAAGGCTATTATTAGAAGGGCTCTCTTCAACGCTTGTGGAAATTGGGCCCAAAAATGAGCCATTGTCCTTGGATCTGGAACTTACAGGCCAGATGGGAGACTTTGAGTTACTGGTAAAGGGAAAAGAAGGGTCAGTAAGGTATAAGGCCTCCTTCATACTCATCTGTCTCATCCCAATCTTTGAGGCCTCTGTTACTCAAGGAAACTTTCTCTCTTTGGATCAATTTATCAGAAATGGTCAGACCCTAAGAGATCTAAAAGAAATAGCCTTTGTGGATCCAACCGATGGAAGAATAATTGCCTCAAGGTGGGAGATCTTATTTGATTTCCTTTTAGGAATTGAACTCAGCCCAGAGCAAAAGGTCCATGTAATATCTTCACAGATAAAGGTAGCAAGAAATGGTCTTGAGAGGAAATACAAGAGACTTAGGGAAAGGGGGGTGGTATTTTACAAGCCCCTTAACCTTACATTGAGAGGATCAGAAGGAAATACTTTGGCATTTGTGGACGAGATTTCTAATGAAGAGGTAACTTTGATGCCAGAGCTTATTGTATTAATGGATGGACCACGAATTCCTCCTGAATTTCAAGCTTTGTTTAAGTCCTTAAAGATAGAAATTGATGAAAATGGCTTTCCACAGGCTGACAACGTACTTAGGCTTCCAAACTATACCAATAGAAATGGAGTTTACATTATTTCACCTCAACCTGATTACTTAGCAGATCAACAAATAAACGACCTGATCTCCTCAACTATCTTTGAAATCAAAGAAAAGATGCCTAAAGTCAAGGACCTGAAAGTAGGCAAGCCCGTTGAATATAACCAGAAAAACTGCGCCTTTTGCCTTACCTGTCTTAGGGTCTGTCCTCACAGTGCAATTATTTTTGGTACAATTCCCAACTTCATGCCACTAGCATGTAAGGAATGCGGGATTTGTATGGCAAACTGCCCTGGAGAAGCTCTGACCCTTATAAGAACACCTCACGATTCCATTGTGGATGAAGTTTTAAAGGGGATACAAAAAGGATACCAAAAGCTCATCTTGGCCTGCAGTAGGTCAGGCAAACTATTCCTTGAATCCCTTTCTGACATCCTCCCGAAATTGAGAAATTATTGGATCGTGGAACTACCCTGCACAGGGATACTAAACGAAAAGCTAATTTTAAATATCTGCCTCCTTCAAGGGTTAGAGGAATTGAAGATAGTGGGATGCAAAAAGGATAATTGCAGTACAAACACAGGAACCCTTAGGGCCCAAAAGGCAGTGGAGGCCACCAAGGCCATAATGGAGCAGGTAAATGGAGATCCTAGAAAGGTGGAATTTTTCAGGGTCTCTTCCCAGGATGCATTGAGCCTTTTTGCTGCTTTTGGTTCTTAGGCCTTCTTGTCCGCCTTAAGTAGACCACATACAAACATCTCTATAATTAGCTCAAAGGCCTTTTCCCTTGTAAGCCCTGCCTCTTCCAAAAAATCACTCCTGAAGAGGGAATTGGTCATCCCCAGATACAGAACCACTGCCATCCTGGGAGGGATATCCTTGAACAGGCCCTTTTCCTGGCCGAGGGCGATATACCGCTCCAGGTTCCTCGCCCTCTCCTCCCTCAACCTTCCATAAGTGGCCCAAACAGAAGGGGCATATTTCTGGATGTCTTCAAAAAACAGAGGATTTATCTTAAGGAACTCCTCCTTGACTGCGTTTAATTTTATCCAAAGCCTCTTTTGGGGATCCTCTTCTTCAGCGGCAGCACGGTCAGATACCTCTCTGAGCCTCTGAAAAAAGTCCTTCAAGAACTCTTCAGCGAGCTCCTCCTTGGAACTGAAATAGTTATACAAGGTCTTCTTGCTTATACCCAGCTCCTTGGATATCTGCTCCATGGTTACTGCCTTAAACCCCTTTTGGGCAAATGCCCGAAAGGCACTCTCCCTGATGCGATCCTTTACGGCTTCCATGAGAATTTCTATGCCTCCTCTT
This sequence comes from uncultured bacterium, assembly GCA_938002815.1. Lineage (GTDB taxonomy): Bacteria > Desulfobacterota > DSM-4660 > Desulfatiglandales > CALKZT01 > CALKZT01. Next base: position 20,752 of record CALKZT010000014.1, on the reverse strand, counting down.
ATTCGTGGTTAGATTTTTGAGATATTATGAGAAATAGGAAACCAAGTCAAGCTTCAAAGTATCCAAAGTATAGTTCCCTTAAGGAGCTAAAAAGGAATAGGAGAATAAATGGTGGGTGTGGGGGAGATCTTGTGAAACAATCCCCCATTTGGGCTTCGTAGAAGGGATATTGTAGGTGATGCCATTATATAAGAATCTCCGTTTGAGCTAAGATCAAAAGGGATTTACAAAAGTGAAAAAAAAGCTAAAGAAAAAGCCTCAAAGGTTCATAGAAGGCGATCGAGGTGGAAGTAATCTGTGACTTCCTTGGCATCGCTAAATCTGAAATCCGCGGCTATACAAACGAAAATCCCCTGGAGGTTCTTTCTGGCCCTCTCCAGTTTCTCCCTTAATCTTTCATCACCTGGGTCTTCTGAAGAGAGCCTTCTTAGGACTTCCTGAGGGATCCTCTCTTGGCGTGAGATTATCACCATGTCATGACCTGCCCCGATTGCATTGAAGACTGCCTCATGGACCTCCCATTTTGAGGTGACTGCGCCCATTAATAGGTCATCTGTGATGATAATCCCATCGAAACCAAATTCCTTTCTCAACATCTTGGTGACACCTTCAGAAAAGGTGGCAGGAAGATCTGGGTCGATGCAATCATAGATTGCATGGCTGGTCATTATCCCGCAAACCCCTGCCTTTATGGCCATATTAAAGGGGACCAGATCCACTTCTTCCAGCTCCCCTATTGAGCAGGGGATCCTCACCTCGTGGCTATGGGGGTCCTTTTTGGCCTTACCAAGGCCGGGAAAATGCTTACCCACGCACCATACCTTTTGGGACTGCATGGTCTTTATTATATGGACACCTAAGACCCCTGCCTGCACAGGCGAATCCGAAAGGGTTCTCCCCCTTAGATGATCCTCCACCTCTCCCCTTCTTACATCCAAGACAGGTGCCAAGTTCATGTTGAGACCAACCAGACGCATCTCAAAGGCGGTTATTCTTGCATACTCCTTTACCTTTTCTGCCCCATCAGGCCTCGCCCCCAACTCTTCCATCCCCGAAAACTGGGTAAAGGGTTCCCTGAGCCTTGAGACCCTACCTCCTTCTTGATCCACTGCTATTATCATGGGTCGGTTCCATCTTTGAAACGAAATCCTTTGGATCCTGTTTGTAAGATCAGCAAGTTCTAAGGGCCCTTCGATGTCATTTTTGAAAAGAATCACACCTGCCAACGGATACTCCTGAATGAGTTCCAAATTCAGGCCTGCCAATATAGGGATCGTAAGAATGGCGAATCCTCCTTTTTTGCTAACACAATAGTACCACTCTGTAGAATAAACAAGGCCGAACCCCTAAATTAGGTATTTAGATAAAAGAAAAATTCCCTGTCTTGTTTGAAGAGGCCCCTCTCATAGGTCCTTTCCACGAAGTCTACTCCTCCGTCCTCCTGGATCAAAAGGAGGTGTGAGGATCTGGTGCCATAATTGGGGCTCCTTACAAATACAGATGAAAGAATTCTTTCCCATTCCAAGGGGACACCGGTTCTGGGTAATTGGGAGTCAGGAGCCATTGTGTGGTCAAAGAGGCCTTCCAGCAGTGAGCTCTTAAGCAATGGGATCTCCTTTTCCAAGGCCTCACTCATAAGGGCAATTGCCTTCCTCACCTTAGGCCACGGCGTATTAAGGAGATGGTTACTCAATGCATATACCCCCTTTTCAAGCCTTTGGCTACCACCCCTATTGGAAAACCACCATAGCTCCTCCACTGTTCCCAGTATGAGATTAAATCCATTGTACTCAAAAGCCCTTTTCTCCAAATCCCTTAAGAAATCCTCGGTTTTTTCCCCTTCTCTTAAGAACTCCAGTACAATCTTTCCCCTTGAGGGGACCCTCCTCTTGAGGACCTCGGGTTCTCTATAATTGAGGACCGTACAAAACCTACCTCCCCTTGTGATTCCAAGCCAGGTCCCACCTTGGGCGAGGTCTTTCCCGGCGAGGATTTGGAAATCAGGTTCCCAAAAATGGGAAGGGAGAGTGGGTCTTTCATAGTATTCATCCCTGTTGCCCATAATTATCAAGGGCAGGTCTTTACGCATGTGTATCGCAACACCTAAGAGGCACATACCTTCTATACCCCCAGCTTCCTTGAATGTGACATAGACCTAATTGGAGTTATTGTATTGACATCCTATCAACTGGGGTAATAAAAGAAAACAGCTCTTTGAGAAGGGGGGTGAGATGAGAAGATAGGTGGTTCAGGGCTATAGAGAAGTGATACCCTTTAATCAAGAGGAGGTTTCGCGATGGCCCAGACACAGAACGGTGGAGGCATGGAGTTTTTGAAACGATGGGGATCAGGACTTACTGCCTGGTCCGAGCGGTGGATCCCAGATGCCTTGGTGATTGTCTGGATCCTTTCCATCATAACCTTCATCATGGCCCTTATTTGGGGAAAGACCGACCTAAGTGGAGCCGTTATCGCATGGGGCAAGGGATTTTGGGCCTTACTGGAGTTTGCAATGCAGATGTGCCTGATCATGATGACAGGCTACATCCTTGCCTGTTCCCCACCTGTGCGCAGGTTGCTAAACGGACTCTCTTCATGGCCTAACAAAGAGAAACCCCATCAGGCGATTGTCTTAATGGCCCTTTTTTCCATGATAACCGCATGGATCAATTGGGGCCTCAGTCTCATAGGCAGTGCCATGCTTGCCCTGTATGTAGTAAAGAATAACCCTAAAGTGGACTATAGGTTACTCTTGGCTGCTGCTTATCTTGGGTTGGGGTGCACATGGCATGCGGGGTTGAGTGGATCAGCCCCCCTTTTGGTAAACACTCCTGATAACTTTCTCATCAAGGGTGGGTATCTCACAAGTACCATTCCCACCACCCAAACCATCTTTACCCCTTTCAATCTAATCATGGTTCTTATAGTAGTGGTAGTAATTACGATACTGATGGGCCTCATGCACCCCTCTGAGGAAAAGACATTTAAGGTGAGCCCACAGCTCATGGATCAATTAAAGATCTACGAAGCCCCTCCTAAGCCTTCCAAATACAGCAATTTTTCAGAATGGGCTAACTGGTGGTGGGGGTGGAACATTATTGTGGCAGCTGGAGGCCTCTGGTGGCTCTATAAAGAGGTGGCCAAGATAGGCTTTGCCAAGGCAATCACCTTGAACAACATCAACCTTTTCTTCCTCGTATTAGGGGTCCTCTTTCACTGGAGGCCCTGGAGCTTCTTGAAGGCCGCAGAAGATGCCGGGAAAGCTGTATGGGGCATAATCATCCAGTTCCCCTTCTATGCAGGGATCTTTGGGCTCTTCAAGTTCACCCAATTGGCAACGGCCTTCACCAATGCCTTTGTTGCCATCTCCAACAAGACCACCTATCTCCTGATCATCTATTGGTATGCGGGGCTACTGAATTATCTCGTGCCATCTGGGGGCTCTGAATGGGCCATTACTGCCCCCTATCTCTTACCAGCTGCTAAGCAACTGGGTATACCCTTTCACAAGGTGGTAGTGACCTATGCCTGGGGCGACATGATGACTGACATGATCCAGCCCTTCTGGGCCATAGCCATGCTGGCCGTGGCAAAACTGGAGTTTAGAGATATTATGGGCTGGCTCATATTGGTATTTGTGGTCTTTTGGATCATAACCTCTGTGGGATTTATCCTTTGGCCATTCTTAGGGTAGATCCGTGAATCCCTGTGGCATCCCCGGCCTCCTACTGGCACAGATGGTGAAGAGGAAAGAGATCTCGCCTTTGGAAGTCCTCCAAGCTGCTGCCGATGCCATAAGGGAGAAAAACCCTGCTATAAATGCCGTGGTCTCCCTCAGGATCCCGGAGGCGATGAACGAGGCCAAAGAATTGGAAAAGAGGATCTTGAGGGGAGAAGACCCAGGGATACTTTCTGGCGTGCCAATATTGGTAAAGGATCTGGAACATGTATCTGGGATGAAGACCACCTATGGCTCCACTGCCTTCAAGGACAACCTGGCCTCAAAAGATTCTATCCAGGTAACCAGGCTAAAGGCTAATGGGGCCTTGATACTGGGAAAGACCAATACACCGGAATTTGGGTTTACGGGTTTTACAAAGAATAGGCTATTTGGTGTCACAAGAAACCCCTGGGACCCAAGCAAGACCCCAGGTGGCTCAAGTGGGGGCAGTGCAGCAGCTGTCACAGCAGGGATGGCACCAATAGCCACAGGTTCGGATGCAGGGGGATCCATAAGGATCCCCGCCTCCTATTGTGGCTGCGTTGGCCTAAAGCCCACATTTGGGAGGATCCCTTTGGGGCCTGATTTTATGGGCTTTGGAGGAGGGATATGGACCTTGGGACCCTTGTGTAGATACGTGGAGGATGCCTGGGCCTTTTTGAAGGCAACGGCAGGCTTTCATCCCTTGGATCCCCACTCAGGTCTTGCGGAAATGAATCTGGAAGATGAGCCCGGTGAGCCTAAAGAGAGGCTTAGGATCCTCTATTCCCGAGACCTTGGAAGATTCCCGGTGGAAAAAAGGGTAGTGGAAAGGGTGGAAGATGTGGTGAGGAAATTAGAAGGCTTTGGGCACAGGGTTTATGAATTAGCCCAGGAACTTCCAGACTTGGAGAGGGCTTGGTGGACATACATGGCCATGGATTTGGCCTTTCAGCTGAAAAGAGAGTTGGAGGAGAAGAGGGCTCAATTAAATAGGGCCATGGTGAAGGCCATAGAGGAGGTCTTGGGGCTAAGGATCAGGGACCTGGAGGATGTAAGAGTGGTGAGGGCCGAGTTTTATCTAAGGATCCAAGGGCTATTTGAGATGGCAGACATCCTGATTACCCCTACCACCCCTACCGCTGCCTTCGCCGCTGAGGGTCCTCCCCCTGAATCCATAGAGGGAAAGGCTGTTAGGCTCTTGGATGTGGTGGCCTTTACATATCCCTTTAATCTAACAGGCCATCCTGCCATGAATATCAGGGCAGGGCTAACAGAGGAAGGCCTGCCTGTAGGCCTTCAGCTTGTGGCACCCCTTATGAGGGAAGACTTGTTACTAAGATTAGGGTTTGAACTTCAAGAAGGGCTGGGCCTACATACCCTCTGGCCCAATTAAGGGATAAGCCTTAGCCTTTGGCCCACCATCACCTTATTGGGGTCCTTGATATTGTTTATCCTCAAGAGCTCTTGGTAGCTTAGGTTATATTTCTTGGCTATAGACTGTAAAGACTCTCCCCTTTGTACGATGTGGAATTGAGGCAGGGTCTCTTTACTCGTCTTGGGGACAGGGGTCTTGTGTATATCTTCCCTTTGTCCCTCCTTTGGAACTGAAGCATACTGATCCGGCTGCGTCCTTTGCTGAGGAAGGCTGGCCATCTCTTTTCTCACCTTTGCGATTATTAGGGCAGCTTCCTGATTCGACTTTTGTAGCTCCTCTACACCTTTTTCCAGCTTTTGCACCCTTTGTGTGAGGGCATCCAATTCAGTAAGCTTCTCCTTCAGTTCTTCAAGTTCCTTTGAGGCCTTGTCCCCGGGCTTGTTTCCAGAAGAGCCAAACATCAGAAATATCAAGATGAGCCCAAATACAATTGCAGAGGCAAGACCTATAACTTTTAGCTTACTGGTCTCAGAGACTTGATTCCCCAATAATTGGGAAGAACCTTTCTTCATGAAGGGGAATTCTTGCCCTTCCCCTTCTAAATCGATATGTTCCAAATCTTTGTCAGTGATCCTCTCTGGCATCTCTTTACCCCTAAAAGATTTTTGCCCTTTAGGCTTACCCTGATAGGATAACAGATTGCCCCTCATTGGCAACACCCAATTTCCCCGATTTCTTTGAAAAAACCAAGGCCCGGGGACTACGACCCGGGCCTTAGTTTTTATTCCCCTACGGGCATTATACCCCGTCGAAGACCTCAAAAGGAATTACAGTATAGACGTAAGGGACCCACTGCTCACTACCGAAGCTATACTGTTGCAGCTGCCAAGATGCCCCCTGAAATTGGGTTTTCTTTACTATTCGATAGTTGATGAGGTACCCCACTACCGTGTTGTTATCGTCGAGGATTACAATGCTATACTGGTCATTGTCAGAGGCTGAAGATGGATCCACCCACTGGCTTATCTCTTTTAACATCGCATCCCTAATGAGGCATATGAGGTTTACCTTTTTGGTCCCATCTTCCTCTGTCATAACCATAAGTGAGCCTACATTTGGACCAAGGAGCTTTACCTTTACGCTGTTATTAAAGTTATTGGAGTAATCTCCAGATGCAAGCGCAAGCTTTACCTGGCCCTGTGCAGATATAGGGGGACCCATAAACCCAGGTTTCTGGGGATCCTTATCATCGAAGCCAAAATGTTCCTCAAATCCCTTAGGAAGGCCGTCCTTGTCCTCATCCAGGTTTCCCCCTTGAAATGGAAGGTTGGGGTCATTGGGGGCAGGGTCCATCTCAAATGGTATACCGTCACCATCTGGATCGTTTGGGATAAGGAGGCCCTTGGGTCCAGGGAGAGGCTGCATTTGGCCCTTTCCTGGGACATTGGGATCAAAGTCGTTGGGGTCCAGGACATTGGGGATGCCATCTTTGTCATTGTCCACTATGCCTTCCAGGAGCTGCCCTGCGGTGCTTATGAGCTTTTCCTTCGGGACTGCCAGGAGGTTGATCTCCATGTTGTTTACCATCATAACAGCCACCACGAATTCCTTGCCTTTATTGGTGGAGAGCAGAAACACTTGACCTTGAAGGGTGGGCTTCAGCTCGTTCACAGGTGTGAGGGCAACTGCATTCCCACTTATGGTTAGCACCTTCATTGTGGCGCCGTTGACTGTGCTAAGTGCCCTGTCGGAGTTTTTGAGAAGACCCATCTTTTGCTGCCAGTCGGCATCTTTCCAATAATTCTCATAGAAATTCCCAAGCCATCTCAGATCTGCCTCATCTATTACCTCTTGGTTAACGCCCATAGGTTCCCCAGGTGGTGGGGAGAAGGCCTTACTATCCAGGTCCAGATAGTCGCCCACTAAAAGAGAGAATGGCACGGTCTCCTGTCCAGGCTCCCCTGGGCCTACAATAAAAGATTCCTTTGGTACCTGTATCTGTCCAGAACTGGAGATGGAGACAAAGCCCATGTCTATTATGCCGCTGGGTTTTCCCTCTTGGTCCTTATCCCAGAATCTTACTTCCACCAAGAAATACTTCCCTGTTGTATCCTTTATTACATAGATGGAGTTGCCCTCCTTTGGAGATTGGATCAGGGTCGTCCACTGGAGTTTAAACTGCTCATCCTTTATCTGGATTAAGGACTCACCTTTCAGCTCGGCCTGTGTAAAGGTGGGTTTGAGTTGTGCAAGGCCTAAGACCCCTTTGGTCTTGCCTTGGAACTCTGCTATAGTTGCTCCTGTTCCAGCCTTTAGACCATCCTTTGTCCAAAAGAGGTCTGCGTCTGTGGTTATGAAGGGTTGGCCAGTCGCAAAGTTACCAAATTTGACACCCACAGGTTTTCCATTTTGAGGGTCATTTGGATTGACGGGATTAAAAAAGGTGTCGTCCACAAAAAGGGTTATACCCGGGACCACCATTGGAGCAGCCTCTCCACCCCCACCCCCAGTGGGCATAGAAGGAGGCATTACCCAATCCCCAAGCTCTATGGGGTTAACAAAGCCGTCGGCAAAGAAGTTTAAAAATACCTTCGTTGTATCGTTATAGATCTGATACGAAAAACCTGTCTGGACATTTTGGAAGGTGAACTTCCCATTGCCATCTGTGTTAACCGTTTGTACCGTATTGAAACCGTCTTTCTCTAACTTTCTAAGCTGCAGGGCCGTGTTCGGCAAAGTAGCGCCATCACTGTCTTTCAAGATACCATTTACCGTAACAGTAACAGACTTTTGGCCTACAATACCCTGCATTGCATCATTGTTAAATTTGAACTGCTCTGGCTCTGGGAGATTATCCACTGCGCTCCAATAGGCCTGGGCAAGGGTTGCAAAATTGGAGTTTGCCCCGATTGTGGTGCCGAGAGCGGAACTAAATATCTGGTTTGCAAATTCAAAATTTTCCTCATCCTTAGGTGATAAGAACTTGAAGTTGGTATAGTTAGGAGAAATCCAGCTATTTTCTCCCTCTTGGTGAGTTATAAACCAGCCTTTTGTGGCATCAACTAAATATACTCTTTCAATCATCTGCTTTAAAAGCACAAAGGCACTTTTTACTTTTAACTCTGTTGATCCAGACAACACCTTTCCATAGAGGTCAGGTTCAAAGGCCGCAAATATTGCATGGCTAATCTCTTCCACTGCATGTTTAAAGAATTCGGTCTTCATTACCTCATTTTTGAGGGTTTCTATGTCTTTCAAAGACTTCAGAAACTGATTCATTGCCTGCTGCTTATCGGTTATATTCTTGTTGTTGTGTATCTCGTTCATCTTCTGATTTACCAGTGGTTCAAAGAACTTGACAAGATAGGCGGGTGTTATGGCTATCCCTTTGGCTATCTCCTCTGGGGTATTACCCAATTTACCTGTAAGCTGAGAGATGAGCTCTGAGGCACTGACTTCTTCTCCGGTAGTGGGGACCATATCTTCACCAAATATGGGTATCCCATTTACCATCTGGACGCTCTCAGTTCGCCAGACGAACTTATCCTTTACCACAGCAGCTAATTTTGTGAGATTAGTGGTTAGACCCTCTTCTGCCTTTTGCATAAATGCCTCAACTGCCTCATAGGATACCATAGGCCCCTCTAATGCATCCTTGAGGTAGAACCTAAAGCCCAGGTCAGGTATGGCATTGATTTTCTCAGGGGTTAAGTCAGTTTCAGGCTTTATCTTTCTAAAGGCCTTGTCGTTAAATACCATGGTACCAGGTATCAGGTTATCTGGAATAGTGGGAGGGGCTGCAATGAAGACGATCACCTTTTGGCTATCATCTCCATCTTTTCCTGCCTGAACCTTGATCCCGAGGGAGACCAGGTATTTGATGTAGTGTTCTATCTTTTTGTCATTTGAAACATTCACATTGGTCAATGCCCCTTTATTTGCCTGTTCCATCAGCTTGCTTTCCATGTTTACAAATAGCCCATTGGTCCCTTTGTCTATCACCTTGTCTGCTATATTTTGGTCTGTAGGTGGCTGGAAGTCAGGATTTTCTTCATCCGAAGCCGCGTCCTTGTATTCGCCCACTACGAGGTCGTCTTCGTCAAAGAAGGTAAGCCCCTTTTTCTGGACCTCTGTGGCAATGAGCTCTATAAAGGTCTTGGCAGCATCCATGATCTCCTTCGTGAGCTGGACCTGGAAGGTATTCTCCACAAATTCCTTTACCTTCTGGGCAATGGCAGTGGTAAGAGGGTTCACCTCCAATTTTGCCTTCTTGGTAGGATCGTCTGTGGGGTCAACCAATGCCTGCACTGCCACCTTCTTTGTGGGATCTATAGGGCTTTTAAATTCTGCCTTGACCATCAAAGGGACCTGCGGTGGGAGTTCCATTTCGGGTGTCTCAGGGTTGTCAAAGTCCTTGTTACTAAAGGAATAGTTTCCGTTATTATCAGTGGTAGTCTCTGCGAGGGGTGTGTATGGATTTGTGGTGGCATAAACCTTTACAGTGGCACCAGGCACTGGCGGCATTTCCACCTGAGGTATCTCTGCAAGGAGTCCTTTGAGGTATAGCCCTATCTTTTGGAGACCGATCTCCTGTGTTGGGTATGTGACTGTACCTGCCACCACAGGTGGGGTTGCAACCACCTCCCCTGCCTTGCTGGCATTTACCCAAAAGCCTTCCCCTGGATTTATGGTTTGGAGTGGGGAGAAACCCTTTTGCTTGGCGTACGATAGCCCGCCGTCAGTCTGGCCTGGTAGATATACGGCCCAGGAAGAGGAGACCCACTTCCATACACTTGCGTATTTCTCCTTATCAGAGAAGAGATCCTTTACATTCACAGGGGTTGAGCACCTAAGCCCTTTTAGGTTCCAATACTTGATAAGGGTTATATTGGGGTCGTTTACCTCTGTACCAGTTAGGGGTATTGTAGTAGACTCCTTGGAATTTACCCAAAAACCTTCACCTGGTTCAATTTTTGAGAGAAATTCAAAGCCCTTGGAATTCGCATAGGCTTTTCCTTTGTCAGACTGCTTAGGCAGCATCACTGCCCAAATCCCATTTTCCCATTTCCATACGCTCTCCAGGTCTTTGTCCCCAAAGACAGCGCTTGTATCAATGCTTACCCTTGAACTCACTAAATTCCAGCTGGCGCCTAAGTTTAGCTCTGCACCAAAGGCGGGAAAAAGGGGGAGGCAGATACAAAGGGAGAGTAATACCAGACCCACGTAAAATGAGCTCTTCATAAAAACCTCCTTTTTTGTTGTCAAACAAACCGAAGCCCTTGCCTATTTTTTATGACTCTACGAGCTTTTCATCGATTTGTCAGTGACAAATGTCACATCAGAAACTCGATTTTTGAAAAAATCCCTTTAGGTGCTAATTTTTTTGTCATTGCGAGCCAAAAAGAGGCAATCTAGTTTTTCCCAATGAGATTGCCACGCCTGCCTTGCGGCTTTCTAAGGAAACTTGCCACCTCTTCCTTGCTTATGGTGGATTTTGTCTCTCCGACTATTATCTTCTTGTGCTCACACACCCTCAAAATGAGTCTTTTATGAGTTAAAATAATTTCGGGCAGAAAAGCTCAAGAGGACGATTTGTTAGTATCCCTCCAGCACAGAGATTAGCCTAAAAGCATATGTATCAGAACTTCTAAGCCTCCAGACATCATTTTTGAAGCGTATGATGCGTAGTCGGAGTTATTGAAGAGTAATTTTTGAGGTTGAGAAAGAGTCTTTAGTTAACTGAACCCGAATTGACTCCCTTACCTCTAATGCGAATCTCTTTAGCTCATCTATATCCCTTTCATTTCCAGGCCAGCAGGGGATAATGGTGTTGTTATGGTAAAGTGGTTCATCTAAGGGATATTTGCTGAGCCTCTTGGCCTCCTCCCAAAGTCCAGTATGTGGGATGGGGGAGTATTCTGCTATATAGGGTGGAATGCCTAACTTTTGGGTATATTCTATGGCGGCGTAGACCATATCTGGTTTTTGACCAGGAAGCCCTGCCAATAGATATGCCCCAATTTCATCTGGCCTAAAGCCCGCCCAAAAGAGGGATTCAACGGCATCTTCTATTTCCCTAGGGCCTATCTTCTTATCCCAAGGCCTTTGGGAGCCTGTGAGATGGGTTTCCAGGCCTAATCTTATTGTCTTGAAAGAGGCCTCCCGGAGAAGCCTTGAAATCTCCCTCGTGATCCTCTTTGCGTGGAGGGCATTTGGGGTATGAAACCTAATCTCATAGGGTAGCTCCCCTAAGGCATCCAAGAGTCTCTTTATGTCAGATCTCATGAGAAGGGCATCGTCATAAAAGGCGAATTCTCTTACTCCAAATTCCGCTGCCCAAAACCTGATCTGGGATATCACATCCTCAAAGGGGGTTATCTGAAAGCTCGGATAGAGATAAGGGGAGGCGCAGTAACTACAACAAAAGGGGCAGCCCCTTGTGGTCATGAGGCCGACAACGTCCCTCCTCTTTAGGAGATCGTAGGCAGGGTAGGGATGAAAGTCTCTTTTTTCGGTTCCAGTTATGTTTAAGGATTTGAGGAGACCTAAGAGCTGGGAAAATGAGTCTCCTGCTATGACATAATCCGCACCAGAAAACCTCTCTGCGTGCTCCGAACACAATCTAACATATATTCCGCCCAGGATTATAGGAACCCCTTCGAATACCTCCCTTACAAGGGATATTGTACTCTGGACACCTAAATACCAGTATGTCATCATGGATCCTACCAAAATCGCCTTGGGCTTAGGTAAAGAGAGAAGTAGTTCTTTTACAATGTGAGGTGGGAGTCCATATCTGCTATAGCGTCTGGGTATGTGGGCATATTGTAGAGGTTTTTCTATCTCCTCTTTGTAATACTTAGATGTGCCAAAGGCCTTGGCTTTAGGTCTCTTGGCCGATTCTTGTACCATGGGGTGAGAGGTATCAAGGCAGTCCAGAAAAGATACACTGTATCCATGGTTTCTCAAACATGCGGCAATCTGGAGGAGCCCCAAGGGCCTTGCCCACATATCAAAGGCGGCAAAGTCAAATATCCAGGGGTTTATGATCAAGATGTCCATGGGAGGCTATTATGAGGGCAGTGATCCAGAGAGTAAAGGAGGCACGTGTAGAAGTAAGGGGCAATACGGTAGGGAAAATAGGTAAAGGGCTCTTGGTCTTCTTAGGTGTAAGGGAGGGAGATACCGAACAGGATGTGAGGTACATGGTACAGAAGATCCCAGAACTTAGGATATTTCCGGATGAGAAAGATGGGATGAATCTCTCATGTGTGGATATCGGGGGAGAGATATTGGTAGTCTCCCAGTTCACCCTTTGGGGAGATGTGAGAAAGGGCAGGAGGCCCTCCTTTACAAGGGCCGCAAGGCCTGAGAGGGCAAAGGAGGTCTACGAGATGGTGGTGGAGGGTCTCAGGCTGAGGGGGCTTAAGGTGGAGACAGGTATCTTTCAGGAGATGATGGAGGTTTTTATTGTAAACGACGGACCAGTTACTATACTTCTTGACAGCGAAAAGTCCTTTTAGGGGTGCCTTATGGAGGAGACCAGAAGAGAGAAGAGATATGGTCACACGATATTCAGGGACTGGTGCAAGCAGTGCGGCATCTGTGTGGCATTTTGCCCCAAAAAGGTCTTTGACAGAGACCCCAAAGGTGCGCCCATAGTGGCACGGCCCCAGGACTGCATAGGTTGCAGGTTTTGTGAACTCCACTGTCCTGATTTCGCCATATCCATAACAGAGAAGGATCAGAGGAATTGACATGTCAAGGACCAATGTCAGAAAGGTTAGAAGGCTGATTCAGGGGAATGAAGCAGTGGTGGAAGGTGCCCTTGCTGCTGGTTGCAGATTTTTTGCCGGATACCCCATTACACCTGCTTCTGAGATAGCTGAATTATTTGCAGAGAGGATGCCCCAGGTGGGTGGTGTATTTATCCAGATGGAAGACGAAATTGCCTCTTTGGGTGCTGTGCTTGGGGCCTCCTTAGCAGGGGCCAAGGCCATGACAGCCACAAGCGGACCTGGGTTTTCACTCATGCAGGAAAACCTGGGTTTTGGGTGTATCGCTGAGATCCCCTGTGTCATAGTAAATGTCATGAGGGCAGGCCCAAGTACAGGGCTGCCCACAAGTCCGGCCCAGGGGGATGTGCTCCAGGCAAGGTGGGGGACCCATGGTGATCACCCCATAATAGTCTTAGCCGCCTCTTCTGTATGGGACTGCTTTACCCTCACCGTGGAGGCGTTTAACCTCTCTGAGAAATATAGGGTACCGGTGATCCTCCTTTCGGATGCCATAGTGGCACACACCAGGGAGACAATAGAACTTCCGGATCCCGGCACTCTCAAGATCGTCGACAGGGTAAAACCCACCATGCCCCCTGAATGGTATATCCCGTATCAGGATAACCCCACAGGGGTTCCCCCAATGGCTGCCTTTGGGGACGGCTATAGGTACCATGTCACAGGTCTGATACACGATGTTAGGGGTTTTCCCACACAGCGGGTAGACGAGATAACTTCCTTTATGTCAAGGCTTTTTAGGAAGATCACCCAGGGCTTCCAAGAGATCTTTATTACCTCAGGTTTTATGCTGGAGGATGCAGAATATGCTGTAATTGCCTATGGTTCTGTGGCAAGGGCAGCCAAAAGGGCAATTAGAGAGGCAAGGGATAGGGGAATAAAGGCTGGACTCCTTCAGTTGATAACCCTCTTCCCCTTCCCAAAGAGAACGGTTCAGGGAGTCCTTTCCAAGAGCAAAGGGGTCTTGGTGCCAGAGATGAATCTGGGCCAGATCAGTAGAGAGGTAAAGAGGGTGAATGAGTGTATGACTAAGGTCTATAAGCTAAACAGGATAGACGGACAAGGTATTAAACCACAGGAGATACTGGCTGCCATCTTGCAGATGTGGGAGGAGCTAAAATGAAAAAGCCCATCACAAAACTCATCCATGAATATCTCCGCCACGACAAGAAGTTTCCCCATGTTTGGTGCCCTGGTTGCGGTAATGGGATTGTGCTTGGGGGTCTCATTAGGGCAATAGATGCAGTAGGGCTTTCAAAGGACCAGGTTGTACTCGTCTCAGGCATTGGGTGCTCTGGAAGGATGAGTGTATATGTGGACTTCAACACCCTCCATACTACCCACGGAAGGGCCCTTACCTTTGCCACAGGGATCAAACTGGTGAAACCTGAGCTCACCGTGGTGGTAGTGATGGGGGATGGGGATGCCCTTTCCATTGGCGGAAATCACCTGATACATGCAGCCAGGAGGAATGTGGATATCAATGCCATCATAGTCAATAACCAGATATATGGAATGACAGGGGGCCAGTTCAGCTCCACTACCCCCTATGGCGCATATGCCACTACATCTCCATACGGAAACATTGAGCATGCCTTTCCCATCTCTGAGTTGGCTGTGGTGGCAGGTGCCTCCTTTGTGGCAAGGGCTACTGTATACCATGCACAGCTATTGGAGGGTATGATTGAGGCTGCCCTAAAGAAAAGAGGGTTTAGCCTTGTGGAGGTGATCTCCACCTGCCCTGTACAATATGGCAGGAGAAATAAGCTGGCGGATCCTGTGGCAATGATGACCTATCTGAAGGAAAATTCCGTAAAGAAAGAAAAGGCAGACACAATGGATCCAAAGGAGATAAAGGACAAGTTTGTCATAGGTATACTGGCAGATGTGGAAAAGCCCGTCTATATGGAAGATTATCTGCAGGTGAAGGAAAAGAGTAAGTCATGACGAACTCCCTGAGATACGAAATAAGGATAACAGGTTCAGGTGGCCAAGGTGTTGTTCTGGCCTCCATAATACTTGCAGAGGCAGCAGGACAATTTGAAGGACTCTATGCGGCCCAAAGTCAAAATTACGGGCCAGAGGCCAGGGGTGGCTATAGCATGGCAGAGGTGGTGATCAGCAAGGAGCCCATAGACTACCCTTTTGTGATCTCCCCTGACATCCTTGTGGCACTAAACCAGGAAGGATTAAACAGGCATAAGGAAGAGATAAAGGGGGATGGTTTTATTGTGGTGGATACCAGCAATGTGGTCCATGTACCAGAGGGGAGGGTAATTAAGATCCCCATTACAGAGATTGCCATAGAAGAGACGGGAAAGAGCATGGCTGCAAATTTGGTGAGCCTTGGGGTGATATGTGGGCTCATTAAGATCATTAAGAAAACCTCATTTGAAAGAGCCATCTCTGCCCGGGTCCCGAAGGCAACAGAGGCCCTGAACCTGAAAGCCTTTGAAGCAGGGATCAGGGCGGCTAAAAAGATTAAGCTCTCTAAGCTCCCTCCCCCACCTTCAGAGGAATTGATAGAGGACCTCTGAGGTCCCTTCTGGCCCTCCACCAAAAGAGGGCAATGGCCGTTGCCACACCCACATTCAGGGATTCCACCCCATCTTCCATGGGGATGGAGATGAGCTGATCCGCCATCTCAAGGGGCAACCCAGGCCCTTCCAGGCCCGGAAGCAATATAAAATCTTCAGGAAACCCAAAACGTAAGAGGTCTACCCCTTTGGGTGGGGTAGCAAGCCCCACGATGGGTAGCCTTAATGCCCTGAGCTCCTCTAACTTCGGCCTACCAAAAAGCTCTACACTTAGGATACACGGTCCAGAGGCCCTCACCGCCTTGGGATGAAAAGGGCTTGCACAGGATTCTGTCAGCAAAAGATTCCTTACTCCCATAGCAAGAGAGGTCCTGATTACTGCTCCCACGTTTGAAGGATCCTGGAAGGGTATGGCAAGGATGGGGCCTTTTCTGGGCATATCCCCAAATGGCCTTATTTTAGGTTTTTTGAGTAGGAGGATAGGATAAGATGTTCCAAAGGGATCCAGTTGGTCAAAAAGCTCCTTTGAGAGCCTAAAATACGGAGAATCTATTAATATTGACTCTGGGAAGGGTCCTCCTTGCCTTAATATTACTCCTTCTATATGCGTTATGTGATCTTGGATTGTTTCTTTTACAACTTTTGATCCCCACATCAAAAAAAGAGAGCTTTTCTCTATCCCTTTTGATGTGAGAAGGCTTTTAAAGAGTTTGTATGTCTTATTATCCGAACTGGTTATCTCTTTGAGGTCTCTGAAAGGAACATCATTTTTCCTGTAGACCAAAAGTCTTCTCCTGTAAGTGGTCTCTGGTATCGTATAATGTATGTCTTTATAGAGAGCATAAAAGGCGCCCATATTTTCTTTGGCTTCTTCTATTTCTTCATCGCAATTAGGGCCTTTCATAAAAATTACTTTTCCATTGGGCTCCAACACCTCAAGCACTCTTCTTAGTGTGCTGGTTATATCCTCCAAAGCCCTTGTTATAACACCTTCGAATCTTTTTCCAATTGGGCCGGAGAGCTTCTTTTTGATCAGAGTAACGTCCTTTAGCTCAAGTTCCTCTAATACCTCTTCCAAGAATTCTACACGCTCCTGCCTTGTCTCTACGAGGGTAAGCCTAATTTGAGGCATCATAATCTTGATTGGAATACCAGGGAACCCTGCACCTGTGCCAAGGTCAAGTAGTTCCGAGGGTAGCTCCACCAAGCTGGGGACTATGGCACAGTCCACATAGTGTTTTATCACCATGTTTTCAAAGTTATAGATCCTTGTGAGATCTGATTCTCTGCTCTTTTCCCTCAAAAGGGAGTGAAAGCGCCAAAAGAGCTGGGTCTGCTCTCGCGTAAGCCTGAGGCCTGATCTTTGGAAGAGTATCCTGAGATGATCCTTATTGGTCATCCAAATGGGTTATAGGCACCTGAAAGATCAGGTGCCTACGCTTAACAGGTGGAGCAACTTCCGCCGCAGGATCCACCGCCCAAGTTGAGATTGGATTTGATCTGAAACCCTGAGCCAAAAGGGGAGACTACATAGTCAACCATTATGGGTTTTGCCTTTTCGTAGAGATCCCTATCCACCAGGTAGGTGATCCCCCTTAAATGGAATACCTCATCCTCTTCTTTTGGTTCATCCAGAACCATTCCTAAGGTTGGGCCCGCTCAACCGCCTTGGGATAACATTATTCTGATAGGCGGAATGCTTGGCCTATCCTTTAAAAACTCTCTTATCATCTGGTCTGCATGCTCTGTTACCTCTAACATCAGTTTCCTCCTTCTGGATTTAATCGCTATTAATATTTTGATTATAGTTACTCTCTTCAGAAATAAAAGGGCTTAATCTGGGGTCAAGGGTCTTTTTTGTAATGCCTCTTCTGAGCTAACTCAGAATGGGTAGAATATTCGCAATAGTTAACCCCTAAAAAAATATGTTCGCCGAATCAGGGCAGGGAAGTATTGGGGTGTTTGTGAAATAGAAGGGGGTGATCTCAAGGTGGTTTAGTCCGTCAGGGCTTGTCGAGGGCTTATGAGAAGCCATGGTGTCCATCTGGTCCAGTTCTTACCATGGTAGACCTAAAAGGGTTTTGGTTTTGGCTTTTAGTTGACATAAAGAGATCTTTTTGGTATAATTTAAATTGGGATCACATAAGGAGGTGTGCTCTATGAAGCCATGGAGAATTGTGCAGATCACTTCTCTTCTGTGGTTTTTGGGTTTTTTTCTCTTCTTAGCGCCCCATCCTCTGGGTGCCCTAACTATCAATGAGAAGTGGAATTTGTTGTCCAATAAGTGTTCCACAATCCCTTCCAGTGTCTTTTCCCCTAATTCAATCAACTCGGTCTGGAAATGGCAAGGTAACAAATGGGCCGTCTACTTACCGGGCCAGGATACAAGTGGGTATGCCAACCAAAAAGGTTTTTATGTCCTAACAAATATCGAGCCGGGGGAGGGTTTTTGGGTAAACGCAAAGAGCCAGACCTCGATACCAGATTGCCCCGAAAGTTCGATGGTAGAGGACGGGATCCTTTCTCTTTCAGAGAAATGGAATCTAAAGGGTACAAGATCACTGAACAAGGTGTATGTGGATCAGCTCTTTGAGGACCCTTCAAAGTTTGAAAGTGTCTGGTCATGGGATACGGCGAAACAGAGCTGGAGGGTCTTTCTGCCAGGGGGAGATACGGAGCAGTATGCTTCCTTTAAGGGCTTTGAAGTACTTACTGAGATAAAACCTTATGAAGGGTTCTGGGTAAACTCCAAGACCAACGCTACCTTGGATACAGCTGAGGCATTTCTGAAAGAGACAGATGCCCTCCAGGCACTTGATGGAACTTTCCTCTCTGTATCCGGGAGTGCACTTTTTGGGGGGAGCCCTTTTGATGTAGTGGATCTCGCAGAGGATACTACGGGCTTGAAGAGTTTCAATTTGGTTCCACCTCTCTCAGGGCCCCTGGGCGGCTTACTTCAGTCCCTTCTGGAGGAATATATTCAAACCCCAAAGGGTCTTTATGCCGGTCTCACCTTCTCTGAGCAGTGTCAATCGGGTAGCATAAATTTTTCTGTCTCGTGGAATGGACCAGATCAACCAAACTCCGTATATGACATTCAAAACTTAGATATGAAAGTAACGATGAACCAATGTTATATGGATGGGATCCTTATGAACGGAAAGATGACAATTTATATTCCCGGAAACTATGGATATGCCACGTCAGCTAATGTCACTATGAACAATATCAACATAAAAGCTAATTTAAAGAATGAAGAGGTAGCGATTAATATTCCAATGCTTACAATTAGCTACAGCAACATATATGAGTCTTATAATTCTTTGTCATTTAATGCTACCATCAAAGGTGCTACTTTTGTCAAGGAAGGCAATTCTGACTGGGTCAGAGTAGTATATGATGATTATAAGATGAATTTTGCTATGTCTTACAATGGCAGTCTTACTATAAGTGTAAATGGAAAAATGCATAGTGACCTTGTTAACGGAAAAGTTTTCATCCAGACGATTAATCCATTGAATATCGACTCAAATGGTAATTTGCTTTCTGCCAAGTTAAAATTAAGTTTCAGGAATAATAACATACTTTATAATTGCTCTAATAACAATTGTGATACTTATTACAATGATAAGTACATAGGCAAATACAAAGATTTGGACATAGGGAAATACTTCTAATTTGGGCATGTTGCACGCTAAGAGAGGGCAAGGGGAGTTGAGGAGGTAAAGTTGTCCTAAGGCCCGGGGGCGATGAGGTATCTAATTCACAGGCAAAAGGATTGTGACCTGAGCCCCTTTGGGCCTTAGATTTTTTACTGAAATAGAGGCGCCCAAGCTCTCTAGGATACCCTTTGAGATAACCAGTCCCAATCCTGAGCCCTTCTCTTTGGTTGTAAAGAAGGGCACAAAAAGGTTCTTGATCGCCTCCTCTGAAAAACCTGGCCCACTGTCTATGACCGATAGGGAGAGGTGTCTACTCTGATGGGCCTCTTCAATGAGGGTCACGGCCACCTTTACCTCCCCATCAGTGCTTATAGCTTCCAGGCCATTTATGATCACATTGGTCAAGGCCTGTCTCAGCAATTCTGGATCCGTTTTGATCCTAAGCCCTTTTTCCACATCTGTTTGGAGCTCTATCCTCTTCCTTCTCGTATTTATGGGCCTCAGCACATTTACCAGCTCTTCCAAGAATTCGCCAATATAGATCTCCTTAAAGAATGGCTTCTTAGGGCGGGCAAGCATCAATAGATCGTGTATTAGGGCCTGGATTCTGCCTATCTCCCGAAATGCTATCTCAAAGAGTCTCTTCCCCACGGCTGACCCAGTTTCCTCCTGTAACATCTCCATCACTGTATTTATAATGGCAAGGGGGTTTTTGACCTCATGGGCTATCTTGGCTGCCAATCCTCCAACCATTGCCAGGCTCTCCATCTTATTTAGCTCCTCTTCAAGGACTTTCATCTCGGTTATATCTTGAATGTATATTGCATAAAATGTGTTACTCTCATCTGGCAAAGCTATCTGCGACAACATCACCTGATAGTAAGACATACCGTTCTCATTGGGAAGTTCCAACAATTTCCAGGTATTCACAGAAAGAGAATTTGAGGATTTAAGCTTACCCAATAGTTCCTTAATGTGATTAACTAAACTTCCATCTGATCTATTCGACTCATCAAAAAGAAGCCTTTTTGCTTTGGGATTAGTAAAAAGGAATTCTCCTTGTTGGTCAGCCAGAACTATACCTGTGATATTATTCTGAAGCAAATTGTTTGTGAGGCTTTGAAGCCTCTTAAATTCCCTAACGCTGCTACTAAGTCTTTGATACAAAAGACCTGTCAAAAAGGCAACAAGATAGAAGGCAAATATGTGTACTACAATTCTATAGAAAAACATGATTTCTGGATAAGCTGTCAAAGGCGTCCCAAAATAACCCATAGGAGAAATGATTCCATAGTAGTGTAGATCTCCTAACCCACCATAGAGGATTGCGCAGAAGGAAGCCAGGATATAACCGGCCCTTTTCCCCAAGATGAGACCTGCAGACATTATAACAAGGAAATAGAGTAGGGAAAAGATGCTCTGTACACCGCCGGTGATATAGACCATACATGTGACTGTAAGGGCATCGAAAAGGAGTTGAAGATAGGCAAGTTTTCTCTTATTCCTGGTTCTATTGAGTAAGAGTGCCCAAAAGAGGCTCAGAAAATAGACAAAGGCTATTAGGATATAATGGGCCCTTTCTGAGATCCTAGAGTATGGGATGTCGACCCTTTCTGTGAAATGGAGGATGGCAGATACTCCGAGGAAGAGTGACACAAGGGTCACCCTTACCACCATCA
>CALKZT010000013.1 GCA_938002815.1 uncultured bacterium | reverse complement strand
TGGTCATGCCCGGAGACAATGTGTCATTGGAGGTGAGTCTCATAACCCCCATAGCAATGGAAAAGGAGCTGAGGTTCGCCATAAGAGAAGGTGGTAAAACAGTGGGCGCAGGAGTAGTGAGCGAGATAATAGAATAGGAGTAGTTAGTATGGTTCCAACCCAGAAGATTAGGATAAAGCTTAAGGCCTATGATCATAGGGTCTTAGACCAAGCAGCCAAAGAGATAGTGGCCACTGCAAAGGAGACAGGTGCGAGGGTAGCGGGGCCCATCCCACTTCCCACAAAGATTTCAAGATATACTGTTCTGAGGTCGCCTCATATAGACAAGAAGTCAAGGGAACAGTTTGAGCTGAGGACCCATAAGAGGATTATAGATATCCTGGATCCCACTCAGCAGACGGTGGATTCCCTTATGAAATTAGATCTGGCTGCTGGGGTGGACGTGGAGATCAAGCTATAGGGCAGGGTGATGGTTATGGTGAGGGCACTATTAGGCAAAAAGATGGGGATGACGAGACTCTTTGGAGAAGGGGGAAGGAGTATACCGGTCACCGTTATCAAGGTGGGGCCATGTTATGTGGTCCAGAAAAAGACAGAGGAAAAGGAAGGATACAATGCCCTTCAAATAGGATTCCAAGAGGTAAAAGAGCACAAGGTCACAAAACCCCTCTTGGGTCACTTTAAAAAGGCCAATACCCCTTGCTTCGCCCACTTAAAAGAGATCCAGGTGGAGGACCCCTCTCAATTTGAGGTGGGACAGGAACTCAAGGTTGATATCTTTAACATAGGGGACAAGGTGAATGTGAGAGGTGTCACCAAGGGTAAGGGTTTCCAGGGGACCATGAAGAGATGGGGATTTGGAGGAGGAAGGGCCAGCCATGGGTCTAAGTTCCACAGGGCCCCAGGTTCCATAGGCTGCAATACCACCCCTGGTAGGGTCATCAAGGGTAAAAGGCTGCCGGGGAGGGCAGGGGGCCACAAGGTGACAGTTAGGAACTTGGAAGTAGTGGATGTGAGGCCTGAACTGGACATACTGGTACTGAAAGGGGCTGTTCCAGGGGCCAGAAATGGTCTTTTGGAGATAATGAGAGTTTGATGGGGTTTGGGATGATCTTGGACGTATACAATCTGAAGGCAGAAAAGGTCGGGGAGCAGGAACTGAAAGAAGAGGTCTTTGGGATAGGGGAAGAGGAGATAAATATACCTCTTATCCATCAGGTAGTGGTTGCCCAGCTCAATAAGAAGCGGAAAGGGACAGCATCCACAAAGACGAGATCCGAGGTGAGCCTCTCCACAAGGAAGCTTTACAGGCAAAAGGGGACAGGTAGGGCAAGGGCAGGTTCTGCAGGGTCTCCCACGAGGGTGGGAGGAGGTGTGGCCCATGGACCAAAACCTAAGTCTTATGAGCAGAAGGTCCCCAAGAAGATGAAGAAATTGGCACTCAAAATGGCCCTTAGTAACAAAATTTCCAAGAAGGAACTGATACTCTTAGACGAATTTGGCTTGGAATCCCACAAGACCAAGGCCTTTGAAGGCGTACTGAGGGCCTTCAACATAAACCAGAAGGTATTGATAGTATCTTCAGATCTGGGAAGGAACTTAGATCTCTCCACCAGGAACCTCCAGCACGTGAAGGTTATGAAAAGGGAAGGGATAAACGTTTACGATGTACTAAATTACCAGTATCTGATGATTGACAGGCCTTCCATATTAAGCATCCAGGAGGCATTGGAAAGGTAATGGACATATATCAGATCCTACAGGGGCCACATATTACCGAAAAGTCCACGGATATAAAGAAGGCCACAAACCAGATCAGCTTCCGTGTACATAAAGATGCCAATAAGATAGAGATCAAACAGGCTGTGGAGAAGTTTTTCAAGGTAAAGGTCTTAGATGTGAGAACCATAAAAATCAAGGGCAAGAAGAAGAGGCTTGGCAGATATGAAGGAAAAAGGCCTGACTGGAAGAAGGCCATAGTGAAGCTGATGCCCGGCCAGACTATAGAATTCTTTGAAGGTCTATAAAAGAGGTAGACTATGGGAATCAAAACCTATAAACCAGTAACACCCTCCAGGCGATTCATAACAGGCCATACCTTTGAAGAGATCACAAAGAAGGAGCCAGAAAAGAGCCTTGTGGTAAGCCTTCAGTCCAAAGGGGGGAGGAATTCCTATGGCAGGATTACTGCCCGGCACAGGGGGAAGGGCCACAAGAGGCTTTACAGGATCATAGATTTCAAAAGGGACAAGGACAATATCCCGGCAAAGGTAGCCTCCATAGAGTACGACCCAAATAGGACCTGTAGGATTGCCCTTTTACATTACGTGGACGGAGAGAAGCGTTACATAATCGCCCCTGATCAGCTAAAGGTAGGGGACTGGGTATCCTCCGGCCCTGAGGCAGAGATAAGGGTAGGCAATGCACTTCCCCTAAAGAACATACCTGTGGGGACCGTCGTACACAATGTGGAACTGTATCCAGGACATGGAGGCCAGATTGCCAGAAGCGCAGGTGCAGGTGTTCAGCTCTTGGCAAAGGAAGGTGGGTATGCCCATCTAAGGATGCCCTCTGGGGAGGTGAGATTGGTAAGCCTTAAGTGCAAGGCCACCATCGGCCAGGTGGGAAATCTTGAACATGAAAATATAAGCATAGGCAAGGCAGGGAGGTCCAGGTGGCTTGGTGTAAGACCTAGGGTAAGAGGAGTGGCCATGAACCCAGTGGATCATCCACATGGAGGTGGTGAGGGAAAGACCTCAGGGGGTAGGCACCCTGTCACACCTTGGGGTGTTCCCACCAAGGGGTATAAAACACGTCCTAAGAAGGAAAGCGATAGGCTTATCCTGAAGCGTAGAAAATAGAGAGGAGGTCCCAATTGCCAAGATCCCTAAAGAAAGGTCCTTTTGTGGATGACCACCTTATAAAGAAGGTAAAGGAACTAAATGAATCTGGCACGAAAAAGATCATAAAGACCTGGTCCAGGAGGTCTACCATAATACCGGAGTTTGTGGGACACACCTTTGCGGTCCACAACGGAAAGAAGTTCATCCCTGTATTTGTAACAGAGGAGATGGTGGGGCACAAATTGGGTGAATTCTCCCCCACCAGGACCTTCTTTGGCCATTCTGGAGACAAGAAGGCAAAGGCAAAGACCGTTAAGAAATAGGAATAGGGTGCGCATATGGAGGCAAGGGCAGTAGCAAAATACATCAGGATTTCACCCTACAAGATAAGGAGGGTGATGGATCAAGTAAGGGGGAAAAAGGTGGAGGAGGCCCTTCAAAGACTTGCCTTTTCACCGAAGAAGGGCGCTCGTATCCTGGATAAGGTAATTAGGTCAGCAGTGGCCAATGCCGAGCACAATCTGGGGTTGGACGTGGATAGGCTTTACATAAAGAGTGTCTATGCCGATGAGGGGCCAACACTGAAGAGGTGGATGCCACGGGCCATGGGTAGGGCCAATAGAATACTTAAAAGGACCAGTCATATAACGGTGGTTGTTTCCGAGTAGCAGCACGGCAATGGGAAAACACCAAGGTGAGATGAGGAGGTAGACTTGGGACAGAAGGTTCATCCTGTTGGTTTTAGGCTTGGAATTACAAAGACATGGGATTCGAGATGGTTTTCGGGCAGGGAATACAGTTCACTGGTGCTGGAAGACTATAAGATCCGAAAATATCTGAAAGAAAAACTCTTTCAGGCTGGGATATCCAAGATAGAGATAGAGAGGACGGCAGGTAAGGCCAGGGTGAAGATACACACTGCCAGGCCAGGGATAGTGATAGGGAAAAAGGGAGCAGAGATTGATAAATTGAAGGGTGATCTCCAGAGAATGCTAAACAGGGAGGTCATCTTGGATATCCAAGAGGTGAGAAAACCTGAAATAGATGCCCAACTGGTGGCAGAAAACATCGCCCTCCAACTGGTAAGGAGGGTGGCCTTCAGGCGTGCCATGAAAAAGGCAGTGGGCTCTGCACTCAGGTTTGGAGCACAGGGTATAAAGATAGCGTGTGCAGGTAGATTAGGCGGTGCTGAACTGGCCAGAAGGGAATGGTATAGGGAGGGGAGGGTACCTCTTCAGACCCTCAGGGCCGACATAGACTACGGATTCGCAGAGGCCTTTACCACCTATGGGGTAATAGGGGTAAAAGTGACAATCTTTAAGGGAGAGTTGTTACCAGAAAGGGAGAGAAGGGTTTAAGATATGCTTGCGCCAACAAAGGTAAAGTATAGGAAGCAGCAAAAGGGCAGGATGAGAGGTGCTGCCACGAGGGGAAATACTGTGGCCTTTGGTGAGTACGGGCTTCAGGCCTTGGAATGTGGGTGGCTTACCTCCAAGCAGATCGAAGCTGCCAGGATCACCATAAGCCGTCATGTGAGAAGGGGAGGTAAGATCTGGATTAGGATATTCCCTGACAAACCCATAAGCAAGAAACCTGCTGAGACAAGAATGGGGAAGGGGAAGGGAGCACCAGAGGCCTGGGTTTGTGTGATAAGGCCAGGAAGGATCCTCTATGAGTTGGAGGGTGTCCCCAAGGAGGTGGCAATGGAGGCATTCCGGCTCGCTGGACACAAGCTTCCTATAAAGACCAGGTTTATAAGTAGAGGTTAGGATTATGAAGGCTAAGGAATTGAGAGAGTTAGATGAAGGGACACTGAGACAAAAGGCCATGGATCTAAAGCAGGAGATTTTTAACCTGAGGTTTCAATTGAGGGCCGGGCAGCTTTTGAATGTCTCTGCCATTAGAAATTCAAAGAGGGATTTGGCAAGGGTCCTCACTGTTATGAAGCAAAAGGGATATAGAATTTAAGGGATTAGGGGTTCTTGATGGAAACCAGAGGGAACAGGAAAAAACTGATAGGTGTAGTGGTAGGCAGAAAGATGGACAAGACCGCCTCTGTGCTCGTGGAAAGGCTCGTTCTTCATGGGAAGTACAAGAAATATGTGAGGCGAAAGAAGAAGTATCTGGTTCATGACCCTTTGAACCAGTCTCAGGTGGGCGATAAAGTGAAAATTATAGAGTCAAGGCCCATCAGCAAGAGAAAGAGGTGGCAATTATTAGAGATATTGGCCAGAGGTGCGGTAGTACAATAGGAAGGGGTGATCTAAATGATCCAGGTGGAATCCAGGCTAAAGGCCGCTGATAACTCAGGTGCAAAGGAACTTTACTGTATTAAAGTTTTGGGAGGCACAAGAAAGAGATATGCTACTGTAGGTGACATTATAGTAGTATCTGTAAAAGATGCTGTCCCTAACTCTAAGGTCAAAAAAGGTGATGTTGCCAAGGCAGTAATTGTGAGGACTACAAAAGAAGTAAAAAGGCCCGATGGGTCTTATATAAAGTTTGACGATAACTCTGCAGTTTTAATTAATCAGTACAAAGAACCCATTGGGACGAGAATATTTGGGCCTGTCGCAAGGGAACTGAGGGCCAAGAATTTTATGAAGATAGTTTCACTTGCTCCGGAGGTTTTGTAATAAAGTGACCAGGAAAAGACCGAAAATCAAAAAGGACGATAAGGTAATCGTCATTGCAGGGAAGGACAAAGGCAAGATAGGTGCTGTCCTGAAGGTAGATGCAGAGAAAGAAAACGTGATTGTGGAAAGGGTAAACATGATAAAGAAGCACATGAGGCCCAATCCAAGGACTGGAAAGGGTGGCATTATGGAGGCAGAGGCACCTATCCATATCTCCAATGTGATGCTAATCTGCAGCAAATGTGCCAAGCCCACAAGGATAGGGAAAAAGGTCATGGAGGATGGGAGCAAGCTCAGGGTCTGTAAGAAGTGCAAAGAGGTAATAGACTAAAGGGCTGAGGAGGAAGAGGTGTCGAGGCTCAAGGAGCTTTACAAAAACAAGGTTGTACCCGCCATGATGAGGGAATTTGGATATAAGAACGTAATGGCAGTGCCCAAAGTGGAGAAAGTGGTCCTCAATATGGGCTTGGGAGAGGCAATTCAAAACCCCAAGATATTGGATACTGCGGTGACAGAATTGACACAGATAGCAGGGCAAAGGGCCGTCATAAGGAAGGCAAAGAAATCCATTGCCAGTTTCAAACTGAGGAAAGGAATGCCCATAGGATGCATGGTCACCTTGAGAAGGCAGCGGATGTGGTACTTCTTAGACAAACTCTTTACCCTGGCACTTCCGAGGGTCAGAGATTTCAGGGGCGTATCTGATAAGATTTTTGATGGAAGGGGGAATTGTACTATCGGCATAAAAGAGCATATCATATTCCCCGAGATAGATTATGATAAGATAGACAAGGTAAAAGGCATGAATGTCACCATTGTGACCACCGCAAAGACAGATGCCGAGGCATATTATCTTTTAAAAGAACTGGGATTGCCCTTTAGGGCTTAGAGGAGGGAAACTTGGCTAGGAAGGCACTGTTATTTAAGGCGCAGAGGAGGCCGAAATTTTCTGTGAGGGCATACAACCGATGTCCTGTATGTGGGAGGAGCAGGGCATATTTGAGGAAGTTCGGTCTGTGCAGGATCTGTTTTAGGGTAATGGCGCTGAGGGGTGAATTACCTGGCGTAAGAAAGGCCAGTTGGTAGGAGAGATGAAATGGTGATGACGGATCCCGTAGCAGATATGTTGACCAGGATCAGGAATGCTTTAGGGGCAAAGCATGAGAGCGTGGATGTACCGGCCTCTAAGCTGAAATCAGAGATCCTAAGACTCATGAAGTCAGAGGGTTATATAAAGAATTACAAGGTGGTAGGGGAAGGCGAGAAGAAGACAATAAGGGTGTTTTTGAAATATACGAGGGACGGAAAACCTGCCATCAAGGCCCTTAAAAGGGTTTCCAGGCCCGGGAGAAGGGTATATGTGGGGTTTGGAGAGATACCTCCTGTGATGAGTGGCTATGGCGTTTCTGTTTTGAGCACCTCTCAAGGTGTACTTACTGACAGAGAGGCAAGGACAAAGAGGGTAGGAGGCGAAATCCTCTGTTCAATCTGGTAAAGGTGGGCTGAGCTATGTCTAGGATAGGTAAGAAACCGGTGTCCATACAAAAGGGTGTAGAGGTAAAGGTCTTAGACGGTTATATAGTGGTAAAAGGTCCAAAAGGCGAGCTTAAGAGGGCCCTTCACCCCAAGGTAAGGATAAAGGTGGATGGAGAACAGGTCTTCGTAGAGAAGGTTGATCAGAGTAGAAGTGCTGATGCCTTGCAAGGCCTTTATCGGGTTTTGATAGAAAATATGGTAGTAGGGGTCTCAAAGGGCTTTGAAAAGGTCTTGGAGCTTGTGGGGATCGGCTACAAGGTGGAACTAAAGGGAAGAGAGTTGGCCTTGGATTTGGGCTATAGCCATCCTGTAAAGGTCCCTTTGCCCGAAGGAATCGATGCAAAGGTGGAAAAGAACAAGATCACCCTTTTGGGCAGGGAAAAAGAGGAGTTGGGCAATTTTGCAGCAAGGCTAAGATTCATAAGACCACCTGATCCCTATAAAGGAAAGGGCCTTAGATACGCTACGGAACAGTTGAAACTGAAAGCAGGAAAAGCAGGTAAAGGATCCAGGTAAATAGCTTAGGAGCAAAAGAGGAGAGGATACTTTATGGGTGTTTTGGATAAAGAGGAAGCAAGGCTAAGAAGAAAGAAGAGGATCAGGAAAAAGGTAAAGGGTTCTCCGGAAAGACCGAGGTTGTGTGTGTTTAGATCCTTGAAGCACATATATGCCCAAGTGGTGGACGATGAAACCAACAGCGTACTTACACAGGTCTCAACGCTGAGTAAGGGCATAAGGGAGAGGCTTGGCGTTGTACACGGAAATCAGAAGGAAGCCAGAGAAGTGGGCCTTGAGCTGGCCCATCGACTAAAGGAGAAGGGGATAGAGAAGGTGGTGTTTGACAGGAATGGCTACAAATACCACGGCAGGGTAAAGGCCCTTGCAGAGGGTGCAAGGGAAGGTGGCCTTATATTTTAGGACAGGTGGGGTGAAATGCTTAGAGGGAGCAGCGAGCTATACGAAGGACATGAACCTGCTGATCTGATAGAGAAGGTGGTCTATATAAGCAGGGTGGCAAAGGTAGTTAAGGGTGGAAGGCGTTTTAGCTTTTCCGCCTTGGCTGTCGTGGGAGACGGTGCTGGAAAGGTAGGAGCTGCCCTGGGCAAGGCAAAGGAAGTACCTGAGGCCATCAGAAAGGGGGTCGAGAGGGCCAAGAGGGAC
>CALKZT010000012.1 GCA_938002815.1 uncultured bacterium | reverse complement strand
TTCCGCATACCCCTTCTTCGCTAAATGCTTCGTTATCGCACTCGTAAGCGTAGTCTTCCCATGGTCTATATGCCCTATCGTCCCCACATTCACATGCGGCTTCTTCCTCTCAAATTTCTTCTTCGCCATATGCTCCTCCGTAAGAAAAGGTTATTCTACCATCTGTAATGGGCAAAGGCCCTGTTGGCCTCTGCCATCTTGTGGGTGTCTTCCCTCTTCTTTATAGCTGCCCCTCTCTGATTTGCTGCGTCCAAGAGTTCGCCTGCCAATTTTAGGGCCATTCCTTTTTCATTTCTGGCCCTGGCGTAGTTTATGATCCACTTTATGCTCAGAGAAAGGGCTCTGCTGGGCCTTACCTCCACAGGTACCTGGTATGTTGCTCCGCCCACCCTCCTCGATTTTACCTCAATAAGGGGCTTTGCATTCTCTATGGCCTTCTCAAAGACCTCCAAGGCAGGTTGCTTACTTCTCTGTTCCAAGAGCTTCAAGCTCTCATAAAATAGCCTCTGTGCAACGCTCTTTTTCCCTTCCTTCATCAGATTGTTGATGAACTTTGAGACCAGAACACTCTTGAACTTAGGATCTGGCACAATCTCTCTCTTTTTTGCTTCCCTTCGCCTGGCCATCTCTTCTCCCCTACCTATGCGCTCTTGGGCCTTTTGGCTCCATATTTTGAGCGGCTCTTTCTCCTGTCGGCCACACCACTGGCATCCAGAGTCCCCCTGATTATGTGGTATCTCACCCCAGGCAAATCCTTCACCCTTCCCCCCCTAATGAGGACCACAGAGTGCTCCTGGAGGTTATGGCCCACACCAGGGATATATGAGGTGACTTCTATACCATTTGTGAGCCGAACCCTGGCCACCTTTCTTAGGGCAGAGTTTGGCTTCTTAGGTGTGGTGGTATAGACCCTCACACATACTCCCCTCTTCTGAGGGCAACCTTGGAGCGCAGGGGACTTTGTCTTTCTCCTTACCTTTTCCCTGCCCAAGCGCACTAACTGATTGATCGTCGGCATCTCATCCTCTCGTCCAGGTTTAAGTGACACAAAACTTGTCTTTTACCTTCTGTCATATCCCATGTCAACCATTTTATGTGATCACCTTTTGGGGCCACCAAAGTCTATGGGCCTCAAGCCTTACCCAGTCTCAGGTATCCCAATTTAGAGCTCAGCCTTGAATCCCTATCTCTACTTCAGAATACTGCCTGAGACCTGTCCCTGCCGGGATCAACCTACCCATTATCACATTTTCCTTTAGACCCTTCAGATGATCCACCTTTCCTGCCACAGCGGCATCCGCAAGGACCTTGGTGGTCTCCTGGAAGGATGCAGCAGATATCCAGCTCTCGGTACTCAAGGAGGCCTTAGTGATACCCAGCAACAAGGGTTCCCATGTAGCAGGCCTTCCCCCTGAATTTAAGACCTTCAGATTCTCCTCCTCCAGTTTCCATTTTTCCACGTGCTCACCGGGTAAGAACTGGGTGTCTCCGCTGTCCACAACACTCACCATCCTTAGCATCTGCCTCACTATCACTTCCATGTGTTTGTCATTTATCTTTACGCCCTGAAGCCTGTAAACCTCCTGGATCTCGTTTACAAGGTATCTTGCCAGTTCTTCCACGCCCCTGATTCTCAAGATGTCGTGGGGATTTACAGAGCCGTCCATAAGTGGCTCTCCGGCTCTCACATAGTCACCTTCTAACACAGTCACGTGCTTGCCCTTGGGGATATAGTACTCCACGGCATCCCCCACATCAGGGGTTATAACCACACGCCTCTTTCCCTTGGCATATTTTCCAAAGGATACAAGGCCATCTATTTCACTTACTATGGCTGCCTCTTTTGGCCGTCTCACCTCAAAGAGTTCTGCCACCCTTGGGAGACCACCTGTTATGTCCTTGGTCTTTGTGGTCTCCCTCGGGATCTTCACCAATACTGTGCCTGACTCCACAAAATCCCCATCCGAGACCATCAGGATGGCATTTACGGGGAGAGGGTAGCTTGCAGGCTTGCCAAGGTCGTTTAAGACCACATTCCCATCCCTGTCCTCTATCTGGATCCTGGGCCTTATATCCACTTCCTTGCACTCTATTATGACTTGGCTGATCTTGAGGGTTATTGGGTCCTTCCTCTCTTGCATGGTCTTGCCCTCTATGACATCCAAAAACCTCACAATCCCAGAGACCTCAGTGAGTATTGGGGTGGTAAAGGGATCCCACTCGGCAAGGACCTGATTTGGCTGCACTAGATCCCCTTCCTTTACTTTCAGGATGGCACCGTAATTGAGAGGATATCTCTCCACCTCCCTCCCTGATTTTCCCACTATGGCTATCTCGCCGTCTCTGTTCATCACAACCAGGTTGCCCTCTTTGTTGCTTACGGTCTTCACCTTTAAGAGCTTTACCTGGCCTTCATATCTTGGCTGGATTGTACTCTGTTCTACCCTCTTACTTGCAGTACCCCCTATGTGGAATGTCCTCATGGTGAGCTGGGTCCCAGGTTCACCTATGGATTGGGCAGCTATGATACCCACTGCTTCCCCTATGTTAACCTGTTTCCCATGGGCAAGGTCTCTGCCGTAACACTTCTTGCAGATCCCCCTCTTGGCCTCACAGGTAAGGGCTGACCTTATCTTTACCCTTTCAATACCTGCCTCCTCTATCTTCTTCACTGCTGTTTCATCTATCTCCTGACCAGCTTCCACCAGTACCTCACCTGTTAAGGGATCTGTGATATTTTCGAGGGCAGTCCTTCCAAGGGCCCTGTCCCCTAATCTTTGGAGTACCTCCCCTGCCTCCACAAGGGGTTCAGCCCATATCCCCTTTCTGGTACCACAATCCTCCTCTGTGATCACAGAGTCCTGGGCCACATCTACCAGTCTCCTGGTAAGGTAGCCTGCATTTGCAGTCTTAAGCGCCGTATCAGCAAGACCTTTCCTGGCTCCATGGGTAGAGATGAAGTACTCGAGCACTGTCAGGCCTTCCCTTAGATTGGAGGTAATGGGTGTCTCTATGATGTCTCCTGAGGGCTTCGCCATAAGACCCCTCATGCCACTGAGCTGCTTCATCTGGTCCTTGCTGCCCCTTGCACCTGAATCTGCCATCATGAAGATGGGGTTAAAGCTGGCTGCACTCTTTTTCTCCCCGTTTGGGCCGTAAAACTCTTCGAGACCGATCTCCCCCATCATCTCAGAGCTTATGTTCTCCGTAGCCTGAGTCCAAATGTCTACCACCTTGTTGTACTTTTCGCCTTGTGTAATCAGCCCCTTTTTCCACTGGTCCTCTATCTTTTTCACCTCCAAAGAGGAGAGCCTCACTATCTCCTCTTTCTTATGGGGAATTACCATGTCCTTGATGCCTATGGAGATCCCTGAGGTGGTGGCAAATTTGTATCCCAAATCCTTCAGTCTGTCTGCCAATATGACCGTACTCTTGATCCCTGTATGCCTATATGCTTCATTTATAAGGGTCTTCAGCTCCTTCTTGTTCATTACCTTGTTTATCAGGTCAAAGGACAGCTCGGGGGGAAGGATCTCCCTTACCAGAATCCTTCCTGTGGTAGTATCCACAGTCCTGCCATCTACCCTCACCTTAATGGCAGCGTGTAGATCCAGTTCGGCAGAGTCGTAGGCAATCCTCACCTCTTCAGGGCTTGAAAATACCTTCCCTTCCCCTTTAGAGAAGGGTCTTTCCCTCGTCATGTAGTAGAGTCCCAGAACTATATCCTGTGTGGGCACAATTATAGGCTCTCCACTGGCAGGGCTTAAAATATTGTTGGTGGACATCATGAGGACCCTTGCCTCTATCTGCGCTTCAATGGAAAGGGGCACATGGACCGCCATCTGGTCACCATCAAAGTCAGCATTGTAGGCAGTACATACCAGTGGATGGAGCTGGATTGCCTTGCCTTCTATGAGCACAGGCTCAAAGGCCTGGATACCGAGTCTATGCAATGTAGGGGCACGATTTAGCAAGACACAGTACTCCCTCACCACCTCATCTAAGGCATCCCATACCTCAGGGGTCTCTTTCTCCACAAGTTTCTTGGCGCTCTTGATACTGGAAACCAGCCCCTTCTTGTCCAGTTCGTGGTAGACAAAGGGCTTGAAAAGCTCCAAGGCCATTACCTTTGGAAGTCCGCATTGATGGAGCCTCAGATCAGGACCTACCACGATCACGGTCCTACCAGAATAATCCACCCTCTTTCCCAGCAGGTTCTGCCTAAATCTCCCTTGCTTCCCCTTTAACATATCGCTCAAGGACTTAAAGGGCCTCTTGTTGGGTCCGGTTACAACCCTGCCCCTCCTCCCGTTGTCAAAGAGTATGTCAACGGCCTCCTGGAGCATCCTCTTCTCATTCCTTACGATGATCTCAGGGGCATTTAGTTCCTTGAGTCTCTTGAGCCTGTTGTTCCTGTTTATCACCCTCCTGTAAAGGTCGTTTAGGTCAGAGGTGGCAAATCTACCTCCATCCAAGGGCACAAGGGGTCTTAGGTCGGGGGGTAAGACCGGGATGGCCTCCAGGATAGTCCATTCGGGCCTGTTCTTGCTCTCTATAAAGGCCTCAATGATCTTTAGCCTCTTTCCCAGCTTTTTCCTCTTTGCATCCGACTTGGTCTCAACCATCTCTGTCTTCAGATCCCCAAAGAGCCTCTCTAAATTCAGTTCCTTCAGGAGTACCTGGATGGCCTCAGCCCCTATCCCCACCTTGAAACGATCTCCATATTCCTCCTTGGCCCTCATAAGCTGTTCCTGGTTTAGGAGGGCCATCTTTTCGAGACCCGTCTCTCCTGGGTCCATCACCACATAGCTCTCAAAGTACAAGACCCTCTCCAGATCTTTGAGGGTCAAATCCAAAAGGCTCCCTATCTTGGATGGGAGGCATCTTAAGAACCAGATATGGGCCACAGGACATGCCAGGTCTATGTGACCCATCCTCTCTCTCCTCACCTTGGACTGGATGACCTCAACACCACACTTCTCGCATATTATGCCCCTATGCTTCATCCGCTTGTATTTGCCGCAGTTACATTCATAGTCCTTTGTGGGGCCGAAGATCTTTGCACAAAATAGACCGTCCCTCTCTGGCTTAAAGGTCCTATAGTTTATGGTCTCAGGCTTTTTTACCTCTCCATGAGACCATTCCCTGATCTTTTCAGGTGATACCAAAGAGATCTTCACGGCATTGAAGCTGGAAGGATCCTTTGGTTTTGCAAAAAAGCTATATATATCCTCCATCTCCCCCCCCTTATTCAGAGGTTATGTCTTCATAGAGCTGCACATCCAAAGCAAGGGCCTGCAGTTCCTTCACCAATACCTTAAAGGACTCCGGGAGCCCTGCCTCCAAGACATTGTTTCCCTTTACTATCCTCTCATACATCCTGTTCCTGCCAATCACATCATCTGACTTAACCGTCAGGAATTCCTGAAGGGAATAGGCTGCACCATAGGCCTCTATGGCCCATACCTCCATCTCCCCTAATCTCTGCCCCCCAAATTGGGCCTTACCGCCCAAGGGTTGCTGTGTCACAAGGGAATAGGGACCTATGGACCTTGCATGTATCTTGTCATCTACCAAGTGGTGGAGCTTCATGATGTACATAACTCCCACTGTAACCGGCTGATCAAAGGGTTCACCCGTCCTCCCGTCATATAATATGGACTGACCAGTAATCGGTAGCCCTGCCTCCCTTAGTAAGGCCTCTATTTCCTCCTCTGTGGCACCATCGAAGACCGGGGATGCCATCGGGATACCTTCCCTGTAATGGGATGCCACGGCTAAGATCTCCTGGTCATTCAAATCCTTGAAGTATTCATTGTAGGCACCTTCCCCAAATATCCTCCTAAGCTTCTCCCTCAAGGTAGCCAAATTTAAGCAGTCTATGAGCTCACCTATTTGGCGACCCAATTCCTTGGATGCCCATCCCAGGTGGGTCTCCAGTACCTGGCCCACATTCATCCTGGAAGGCACCCCCAGAGGATTCAAGATGACATCCACGGGTGTCCCATCGGCAAAATAAGGCATGTCCTCCAGTGGGAGTATCCTGCTTACTACCCCTTTATTCCCGTGTCTGCCTGCCATCTTGTCCCCCACAGAGAGCTTTCTCTTGACCGCCAGATACACCTTTACCATCTTGACCACACCAGGAGGGAGCTCATCACCCTCTCCTAACCTCTCTATCCTGCTATTGAAATGCTCTTCTGCCCTCCTCTTTTGCCTTATATAGGAGCTCACCACCTCTTCTACCTTTTTGATGGTCTCCATGGGCAAGACAAAGTCTGCGCTCAGCCAGGCCTCTACGGGTATGTCTCTTAGATCCTGTTCTGTGACCCACTGATTTGCCTTTTTGAGGATTGTCTTAGAGGACTTTTCCCTCAAATCCGTCTTCAGCTTTGCATCTACTATAAGCCCCTTTAGTCTCTCTAAGGCGTTCCTCTTTATAAGGAGGAGTTCATCTTCTAAATCCTTTCTAAGCCTTTCTTCTTGGAGCCTGTCCAGCTCCCTGCTCCTTGCATCCTTTTCAACCCCACGCCTTGAAAATACCTTTGTGTCTATAACGATCCCTTCTACCCCGGGAGGTACCCTAAGGGAGGTATCCTTAACATCCCCTGCCTTCTCGCCGAAGATTGCCCTCAACAGCTTTTCCTCGGGGCTGAGCTGGGTCTCCCCCTTTGGGGTAATCTTTCCTACCAAAATATCCCCAGGCTTCACCTCAGCCCCAATTTTCACGATCCCGCTTTCATCTAAGTTTTTTAGGGCCTCTTCGCTCAGATTCGGGATATCCCTCGTGATCTCTTCTCTGCCCAATTTGGTATCCCGAGCAAATACCTCGTATTCCTCTATGTGGATGGAGGTAAAGATATCTTCTCTTACCATCCTTTCACTTACGATCACAGAATCCTCA
>CALKZT010000011.1 GCA_938002815.1 uncultured bacterium | reverse complement strand
ACATAAGTAATATTATAAGAAGCAGAGACTGATTCGACAGAATATTTAAGTCTATAGTATTAAAGCCCGCTGTCCTCGCTGTGACTGATTGGAAGATGCTAACTAATATAATCTCTTGGATAGATTTTCCTTGGTATGCCTTTGAATACTCTGTAAATATGAAAAAACAGGTTCCAAATAATATTAGAGAAATTGACGTGATCAATGAAATCTTTGAGTGAAGACTTAAGGTTTTTCTTTTAGATAATGATGGTTTTTTCACGACATCTAAAATTACCGTAAACCCAATTCCACCTAAAAATATTAGGGAACAGATGGTGAAATTCAAAATGATATTGGTGCGATAGTCGATCAAACTATTTGAGAACAAAGAAAATCCAGCATTACAAAAAGCGCTTATCGAGTGAAATATTGCATAATATAGAGCATCTGATAAGCTATAGAACCTTGCGTAAAACACAGGTAAGAGTAAGATTGCCCCGGCGGCTTCAAGTAAGAAAGTAATTACAGCAACCTTTTTAACAAGGTCAATGGGGCTCATCCCCCTCAAAAAACCAAATGTTTCGTACATCCCGACCTTGGACCTAAAAGGTACTGATTTTCCTGAAAATACTAAAATTAGATTAGCTAATGTTATTATACCTAAACCTCCGACTTGGATGGTAAGAAGTATAACGACCTGCCCTGGCTTACTGAAATAACTGCCAGTATCAACCACAGTTAACCCTGTGACACATGCAGCAGATGTGGCCGTAAATAGAGCATCTATCAGAGAAATATTGTGTGAAATGGTGCAAAAAGGTAAAAGTAGACTAAAGGTTGATAAGGCAATTAGGCATAAAAAGCTAAATATTACCAGTTTGGGATAGGAAGAAAGCCATTTATTGATCTGCATACGTTTATCTTAGAAATATCACTCGTGATTGTCAATACCTTAATGTGCTATTGTTAAGGCCTAGGTAGTTACTCATGAGAAACAAAAGGGTAAAGAGATAGGTATTAAGGTTTAGATGGTTATCTAATATGTGTTTCCCCTGCTCTGAAGAGATTTCTCAAGGCGGTAAAAGGCCCTTGGGAGAACAGAAGAGGCGGCACTTACTTAAAATTTACGGCCCTACTCTGCGTCTGTGAGCTGGCCTCTAGTTGTGTTATTTCCGAGAAGGTTTCTGAGCGACCCTTTCAGTCTGTCACAATTGCCAGAGGTGCATAACTAAGAAGTTATGGAAATACTAGCCTAATATTAGGCCTTTTTGGAATTATCATAAAGAGATTTTGAGTCTGTGATCGAAACAAAGGCGTTACATATGCCTAAAAGGCGGGGGCAATCTCTTCATCTATCCCAAGGGGGCCTGAAGGGATTTCCTACCGAAGGGTTCTTGAAACTTGGACAAAATAATGGCACAGGCCTAAAGCTTCTCTTTACAAGCTGAATATATTGTTATATAAGCGGCCACTAAGCCCTTTAGGCTTGCAATTGGCCCGAATGAAGAGATTGGTACATTCTGGAATAGAGACACTAAAGCCCTACCCGCCGGGGAAACCCATTGAGGAGCTGGAGAGGGAACTTGGTATAAAAGGTCCCATAAAACTTGCCTCTAACGAAAATCCTTTGGGTCCCTCTCCCAAAGCCATCCAGGCAGTGAAAGAGGCTTTGTCAGGCCTAAACAGGTACCCCGATGGGAGTGCCTACTATTTGAGGCAGGCCATTTCCAAACGCTTCCGTATCCCTTTTGACCAGGTGCTGATAGGTAACGGTTCCAATGAGATAATCGAACTTGCTGTGAGAACCTTTTTGCTGCCCTTTGAGAAGGCTGTTCAGCCATTTCCTACCTTCTTGGTCTATGAAAAGATGGTGGCAGCCCAGCAGGGGGTTATGGTAAATGTGCCCTTAAAGGGTTTTGGGGTCGACTTAGATGCCATCCAAAAAAGCGTTGAGGAGGATGTAAAGCTCATATTTATCAACAACCCAAACAATCCAACGGGCACATACATAACCCATGATGCAATGGAGACCTTTTTGAGGAGATTGCCTAAAGAGGTAGTGGTAATCTTGGATGAGGCCTATATAGAGTTTTCGACCCGGCAGGATATTGCCAATGGCCTTGGGTTGTTAAGGGAGTTTCCAAATCTCATAGTCCTTAGGACCTTTTCAAAATTGTACGGCCTTGCCGGCCTTCGAATAGGATATGGATTCACGTCTCAAAGGCTTGCAGATTATATGAACAGAGTGAGACAGCCCTTTAATGTAAATACCCTGGCCCAGAAGGCAGCCCTTGCTGCGCTGGAAGATGAAGAATTTGTAAATAGGACCATCGCCCTTGTGCGCACAGAACTGGCCTTTTTAAAAGATGGCCTCGACAAATTAGGCCTAAGACACCTTCCTACCCAGACTAATTTTTTCCTTGTGGAGGTAGGGGATGCAGATAGGGTCTACAAGGCACTCCTCAAGGAAGGGGTGATAGTGCGATCCATGAGTGGCTTTGGCCTGGAAAGGTTCATACGTATCAGTGTTGGATTGAGGGAGGAAAATATAAAATTTTTGAATGCCTTAAAAAGGGTCCTGGGCAAAGGGGCATGAAATCGAAGGTAATCACCATAGATGGTCCAGCGGGATCAGGGAAGACCACCCTGGCCCATTTGCTCTCAAAGAGGCTTAATATAAGGTGCCTACATACTGGCCTTATGTACAGGGCATTTGCATGGTGGGTGCTAAATAAGGCACAAGATGGGTGGAACCAGAGGGTGGGGGAGCTCCTTGAGAGTTTTTCCGTGGAATTCTCAGGTGGAGAGCAAACGGGTGGGGTGATTGTAGGAGGAAGGGATATCTCTCAGTTCCTCCAAGACCCAAAGGTGGAGATGCTCTCCTCTGATCTGAGCAGGATAAAGGAAGTAAGAGATAGGATGCTTATGCTCCAAAGGCTTGAGGCCCATAAAGGCCCCCTTATTGCAGAGGGAAGGGATATGGGAACGGTGGTATTTCCGGACGCATCTGTCAAATTTTTTTTGACAGCGGATCGAGATGTGAGGGCCTACAGAAGATGGAGGGAAAGGATAGAGAAAGGAGAAAGGGTGGAATTAGGGACTGTCTTGGAGGATCTAAGGAAGAGGGATGAGCAAGATACTCAAAGGGAGATAGCCCCCCTTGTGCCGGCCAGTGATGCCATAATTGTGGATACCACCCATAAGGGGATAAATGACGTGCTAGATATACTTTGCTTTCACATTACAAACAAACTGAGGGTTTAAGATTTTAAATTTGTCAAAATAAACGGAGGTCTTTGGTCAATGGAAGAGCAACTTATTAACCAGCAGTCAATGAGTGCAATGGAGGGTGAAAATGTGACAGACAAAGAGGAAGTCTCCGAGCAGAGCTTTGAGGAACTCTACAGGGAAAGCCTAAAACAGCCCCAGGAAGGTGAAATAATAAAGGGTACTGTTGTCCACATAGGAGAGGAATTTGTGGTGGTGGATGTGGGCTTCAAGTCCGAAGGTCAGATTCCCATAAAGGAATTTCTGGATTCAGAAGGTAATGTGGCTGTAAGGGTAGGCCAAGAGGTGGATGTCCTTGTGGAGAAGAAAGATGATGAAGAGGGGATCATTGTACTCTCCAAGGAGAAGGCAGCTGCCCTAAAGGTTTGGGAGACCATAAAAGAGGTCTATGAGAAGGATGGAGTTATTAAGGGACGGATAACGGAAAAGGTTAAGGGTGGTTTTACCGTGGACATAGGAATCCCTGCCTTTTTGCCCGGGTCTCAGGTGGATGTGAAGCCCGTGAAGGATATGGATGGCCTCATAGGGGCTCAGCTGGAATTTAAGATAGTGAAATATAATAAGCGGAGACACAATGTGGTCCTTTCAAGGAGGATGCTCATTGAATCCGAGATAACACGGCAGAGGGAAAAACTTATGGAGGCCCTAAAGGAAGGTGCCATTTTAGAGGGAAAGGTGAAAAATATCACAGAAT
Source organism: uncultured bacterium (assembly GCA_938002815.1). GTDB lineage: Bacteria > Desulfobacterota > DSM-4660 > Desulfatiglandales > CALKZT01 > CALKZT01. The sequence continues at coordinate 16,379 of CALKZT010000011.1, read as the reverse complement.
TCGGCCTTTTTGTGGATCTCGGTGGATTAGACGGCCTGGTCCACATCACGGATATCTCTTGGGGGCGGATCAAGCATCCTTCAGACTTATATAAAGTTGGGGATTCCGTGAAGGTAAAGGTGCTCTCCTATGATTCCGAAGGGCAAAAGATCTCCCTTGGAATCAAGCAACTTATACCCGATCCCTGGGCAGATGTGGAGGAGAGATTTCCTGTGGGCAAAAAGGTAAAGGGCAAGGTGGTCTCCCTCTCTGGATATGGCGCCTTTGTGGAGCTTTCAAAGGGTGTAGAGGGTCTAGTTCATGTGTCCGAGATGTCGTGGGTGAAGAAGCTCAAGCATCCGGGCCAGATGTTAAAGGTGGGGCAAGAGGTTGAGGCAATGGTCTTGGAAGTGGACAGCGAAAAGAGGCGCATAAGCCTTGGTGTGAAACAGTGTCAGCAGAACCCATGGGACATGGTAGCAGAGAGGTACCCTGTGGGCACTGTGATAGAGGGTAGAGTAAAGAATGTCACTGATTTTGGGATATTCATAGGTATTGCAGAGGGGATAGATGGACTGGTACATATTTCAGATATCTCATGGACCAAAAAGGTAAAGCATCCCTCAGAGCTATACAAGAAAGGTGATGTGGTGCAGGCAATTGTGCTGAATATAGATAAAGAAAACCAGAAGTTCTCTTTGGGAATAAAGCAGTTGACCCCTGATCCCTGGTCCAGGGTGGAGGAAAAATATAAGCCCGGCACAAGGGTGACAGGTACCATAACCAATATCACTGATTTTGGGCTGTTTGTGGAGCTGGAGGAGGGGATCGAAGGGCTTGTGCATGTCTCAGAGATACCCAAGGACAAGAAGGGAAAGCCGAAGTCCCACTATCAGGTGGACGACGTAATCCAGGCACTTGTCCTGAATGCGGATAGCAAAAATAGGAGGATAGGCCTTTCAATCAGGAGGCTAGAAGAGCAGGAGAGAGGAAACATACTCAAGAACTATACCCCTAAGGTAGAACCTCGGTCCCAATTGGGAGAGCTTCTTTTGGAGGAGCTAAAGAAGAACAGGGGCTAGTATGAAGAGATCTACACAGGGCCTCGTTGGTGTCATAATATTTTTGATCCTCTTTGGTCTCCTTTTGGCACTGGTATTGAATCGAATAGGGGTAAATGTAGGGAAACTAAAGCTCACCACAAAAGAGAAGGTGGGAGTGCTCACCTTAGAGGGTGCCATAATGGATAGCAGGCAGATCATAGAGGAACTCTCCGAGATGGTAAGGGATAAGAGTGTAAAGGCGATTGTGCTGAGGGTGGATAGCCCAGGTGGCAGCGTGGGACCAAGCCAAGAGATATATAAGGAGGTTTTGAGGGCAAGGGAGAAGAAACCAGTGGTAGTCTCCATGGGAGGCCTGGCTGCCTCTGGAGGATATTACGTGGCTTCTGCTGCGAGCAAGATAGTTGCAAGTCCAGGGACAGTCACAGGAAGTATCGGTGTGATAACTCAGTTTGTGAACTTAGAGGGCCTCATGTCGAAGATCGGGGTGCAGCTTGAGGTGGTGAAGATGGGAGAGTATAAGGATATGGGATCGCCTCACAGGGCCCTAACTGAGAAGGAGAGAGAGATGATTTCTACACTAATTCAGGATATACACCAGCAGTTCGTAAGCGATGTGGCGAAGGCAAGGGATATCCCGGTGGAAAGATTAAATCAGATTGCGGATGGTAGAATATTTTCAGGCAAGGAGGCCAAGGAACTGAATCTTGTAGATGAGCTTGGAAACTATCTGGATGCGATAAATCTCGCAAAAGAGATGGCAAATATCAAAGGCGAACCAGAGCTGGTATATCCCAAGAGGAGAAATAAGATCTTGAGTGCACTATTGGGTGAGTCCAAGAATTTTCTGATAGAACTATTTTTTAAGACTTATATGAATGGTCCTCTATTTATGGAAGGCATTAATCCCCTTTTAATAATCAATCCGAGATATCTGAAAACATACTGACATCTCCTTTACCAACTCTTAAAATTTTTGGCCGGTCATCTACCAAGGATATTATGGTTGAATACTCCACTGGTATCGTCCCAGAATTTACCACAATATCAAGATAAGCCTTATATTCTTCTGCAACCATGGTGGGGTCTTCCGATTCAGCAGAAGTGTTTATTATCGGATTACCCAATTCCTTGACTATCTCTAAGCATATCAAGTTCTTTGGGATTCTTATTCCAACGGTCTTTCTGTTGCTGAGCATTATTTTGGGGACCAACTTAGTGCCAGGAAGAATGAAGGTATAGGGGCCTGGCAACAACTTGTTTAGAACCCGGTAGGCATAATTGGACACAATGCAGTACTTACTAATTTCGCTGAGGCTATCACATACGAATGAAAAGGGGGAGGTGAAAGGCCTTTTTTTCAGTTTGTAAATCCTCTCTATTCCAGCCTTGTTATAAATGCTGCATCCTATGCCATAGGAGGTATCTGTGGGGTAGAGCACGATCCCGCCCTTTTCGAGGATGTCTACGACCGTTTTTATCAATCTTTTCTGAGGATTATAAGGATTTATGGAGATTATCTGAGGCTTTGGAATAATGAATCCCATATTCTTATCCCCCTTTTGATATTAGGTATTCCAGGTTGGCATAATTTGAAGTATTAGGCAATGGGTTGATTTAGGTAGACTGAAGAGAGGTAATGGCATATAAGGAGTCCCCATGGAAAAGGTGACCAGGATATATCTTGTTCGGCATGGTCTGGTGGAGGGCCACGAAAGGATCCCGGTATATGGACACAAGGACATAGGCCTCTCAGAACTGGGAAGGTGCCAAATGGAGTATATTGGGGAGAGGCTCAAGTATGCGGAAGTAAATGGGGTCTTCTCTAGTGACCTGAAAAGGGGGGTAGATTCTGCCAAGATAATAGCCAGGTTCCACAATGTAAGGGTCACACCCATGAGGGAGCTAAGGGAGTTATATCTGGGTGAGTGGGAAGGCCTTACCTTGTCAGAACTGAGGGAGAACTACCCAAGAGAGTTAGAAGAGAGGCAGAGTGACATACTCAACTTTAGGCCCCCAGGGGGAGGAGAGACTCTCTTGGAGCTCTTTGGCCGGGTGAAGGGATGCATGGAGAGGATCCTTGCGGAATCTGAAGGCAAAAACATAGTCATCGTGGGACATGGGGGAGTAAATAGGGCGATTTTGACCCTCTTTTTGGGGATGAAGTGGGAGGAGCTTTACAAGATACACCAGGACTACGGGTGCCTTAATATAATAGAGTTCCATGAGAAAGGGCCCATAATAAAGCTTATCAACGGGAGGTAGGGATTGGAGAGGGATGAGGCCTTGAGGCTCCTTGGGGAATTTGTCAAGAATCCGAACCTTATAAAGCATTCTTTGGCCTCAGAGAGGGTTATGATTAGGCTTGCAGAGAGATTGGGTGAGGATCCCAAGACATGGGGTCTTGCGGGTCTTTTGCACGACATAGATGTGGAATTGGTGGGTCAAGATCTAAATAGGCATACTGTGAAGGCAAAAGAGATCTTAGAAGAATCTGGGGCCCCTCCAGAGGTCGTAGAAGCTGTGATCCTGCACAATGAAATCCCCTGTGGTAAAAGGAGATGGAAGAGGATTCACCATGCCCTCGCAGCAGGGGAGAATCTCACAGGGCTTATAATTGCCACGGCATTGGTAATGCCCGATAGAAGACTGGGATCTGTAACCGTCAAATCTATTCTAAAACGCATGAAAGAGAAGAGATTTGCACAAGGGGCAAATAGGGAAGTCATCTTGGAGTGCCAAAAGTTAGGACTGTCCTTGGAGGAGTTTGTCTCCATATCTCTTTCGGCAATGCAGGAGATAGATGAGGAACTGGGTCTTTGATTATCTGTAGAGAAACCTTCTCATGGCCACATTAAGGCTAAGCCCAAGAGAGGCCATGGCCGTCAGGATGGATGATCCCCCATAACTTACCAAGATGAGAGGTACTCCTACCACTGGCAAGAGTCCTGTAACCATTCCCAAGTTTATGGCGGAATGCCAGAAGAATAGAAGGGCAGTGCCTATGCTTAGATTATACCCCAAGTGGTCTTTACTCTTGAGGCCGATATTTATGCACCTGAGAATCAAAAGGGTATAAAGTCCGATCAGTGTGAGAGAACCGACAAATCCCCATTCCTCTGCCAGATGAGAGAATATGAAATCTGTATAATGCTCTGGCAGGTACTGGAGCCTGGTTTGAGTTCCTTTCATAAATCCCTTTCCCATGATCTCACCAGAACCTATTGCTATCTTAGATTGATTGATATGATATCCAGCTCCTGTAGGATCCAGGTTTGGATTAAGAAATGTCTTTATTCTTGCTTTTTGGTAGTCTTTTAGGTGCCCCCAAATTAGAGGAGAAGAAATACCAACCAACAAAATCAATATCAGAAGTACTCTAAGTTTCATCTTATTTAGGACCAGCATGCTGAATCCTATGAGCACAACTACAACTGCAGAACCTAAATCGGGTTCAATCAAGATAAGAGCAGCTGGAATTAATATTATTACTATGGCTAAAAATGTAACTCCATAGGAAAGATTTTTTTGACTCAAATCAAATTTTGAAGAGATAAATTTTGATAAAGAAAGTATTATCGCAAATTTAGTAAATTCTGTAGGTTGAATAGTAAAACCAGCGATAGATATCCATCTTTTTGCACCTTGAACATGTTTTCCCATAAAAATTACAGCAATAAGAAGTATAATGCAAAGTATGTAGATTAGATAGGCATATCTGCTAATACTTGTATAGTTAAAAAAACTTAGGGTAAATAAGGCAATAATTCCAATACATATCCAAATTAGCTGTTTTTTAAATATCAATTCATATGTTGTATTGTTTTGTAAATGTGTGGCACTGTATAGACATGTAAGTCCATATATTAGAATGAAAAATAGAATTATTAGCAGTGATAAATCTATGTTTTTAAGTGCTCGCCTGTCTATAAATGGTTTCATCCAGTGTTCCCTCTGAAATACCATTCAAATATCCTTTTTGCTATCGGGGCAGCGGCACTACCTCCATGACCTCCATGTTCCACAAGTACAACCACAACGAGCTGGGGATCCTCTTTTGGGGCAGCTGCAACAAACCAAGCGTGGTCTCTCAAATGGTAGGGGACCCTGTTGATGTCCTTTTCAACTATGTTCACTGATCTGGTCTGTGCGGTTCCGGTCTTTCCTATTACATCCCACCCTTCCACCCTTGACTTAGTTCCTGTTCCCCTCGGCTCATTTACTACACCCCAGAGTGCATCCCTTATAACCCTCAGTGTCTCGGTCTTAATGGGCAGTTTCACCTCTTTAGGGTTCTCTTCCTCTTGGGCCATGGTGATTCTCACCTTGGGTAGCAGACCTCCATTAGAGACGGCAGAAAACATTCTGGCCACCTGCAGAGGAGTTATGGCCAAGTAGCCCTGCCCTATGGCATATGATATGGTTTCACCTGGATACCAAGGGGTCTTCAGGGTCTTCCTTTTCCATTCTGTGGAAGGGACGATCCCCTCCTTCTCCTCCAGAAGACCTGTGCCGGTAAGGGACCCCAAGCCTAATAGGTTTGCATAGAGAGAGATCTTATCTACCCCCAATCTCCTTCCCATCTCGTAGAAATAGTAATCACAGGATTCCACCAAGGCCCTCCTCAGGTTTACAGGGCCATGGCCATGCTCCTTCCAGCACCCAAACTCCCTGTTTCCGAATCTGTATGATCCTGTGCAGTTTACCATCTCTTTTTCGTCCGTGACCCCTTCCTCCAAGGCAGCTATGGCTACTACCACCTTAAAAACCGACCCCATGGGATAGAGTCCTGAAACTACCCTGTTCACTAATGGCTTATTAGGGTCTGACAGGAGGGAGTTCCATACTTCTCCAGAAATCCCATCCACGAAGAGGTTGGGGTCGAAGGAGGGAGCACTTGCCATTGCCAAGACATCTCCATTTTTGGGGTCCAGACACGCGATGGCACCCCTTATCCCCTCTAACTCTGCCTCCACTATCTCTTGGAGTCTATAGTCCAAGGTCAGAGATACGGTTTCACCATTAACGGGTGGGACCTTTGTAACCTCCCTAACCATCCTACCAAGGGCATCTGTCTCTATTAAGGATCCGCCTTTGGTGCCCCTTAAGGTAGTCTCTTTTAGTCTCTCAACCCCCATCTTCCCCACCATATCCCCCATCTTGTATCCCAAAGAGGAAAGCTCTTCCAACTGTTTTTTACTCACCTCACCCACATATCCTAACACATGGCTCATAAAGTCTCCTAAGGGATAGGCTCTCTTGGAGGTCTCTTCTATGTGTATTCCAGGAAGCTCAAATGAATGGGAGAGTAATACAGTAATTTGGTCTATATTCAGGCCTTTCTTGATCAAGACAGGGGAATAGGGATTTGCTGCCTTTCCCTTTTTAACCTTGTTTAAAATGTAGTCAGACTCTACTCCAAATATACTTGCTATTGCCTTAGTTGTTGCCATAACTGGCTTGCACTCAGAGGGGATTATGTAAAGCGAGAAAGATACATCGCTAGAGGCCAAGATGTAACCGTTTCTATCTAAAATAGGACCTCTTACTGGTGGAATTTCAAATACTTTGAGTCTGTTTCCCTCTGATTTTTGCCTATACTTTTCACCTTCCAAAATTTGAAGAAAGAATAATTTTACTACAATAAGTGAAAAAATTGCAAATATACATATTAGTAATAGTAAAACACTTTTTTGAAATATATTGCCTATTTTAGGCTTTTCCTGGTGCATAGCAAGTTTAGTATTATAATTAAGATCAGGTTAGAAAAGAATGAGATAAAGAACATGCTTAACAGAGTTAAACTGCTAATTTTGACTCTAAGAATTAAAACATAAATGTTTCCAACCAGAATGGCAGAGCCCAGTAATGTCAGCAAAACCAAAGATATGGAGGTTTCGATATTAATGTGACTTTTGGCCCATATCAGAAGGAGAATTATGAGTATAGTGGTGAGATAGTAATAGGGTATGTTACTCTGGGAGGAGCCATCATAGATGAGAGCCAGCAAGATGGGATAAGAGATGAACCAGTAAGTCTGTCTATTGGTGGTAGCATAATTGGCAATAGCAGGTATTAGGTTCATAGAAAGGAAAAACAGTTTATGGCCTTTGCTTGACAGACCAAGAAATAGAAACAATATGGGGGTCAATAAGAAGGCAATTTTTGCTATTTTTGAAATTCTTTTTGTATTTTCAATAGCTCATCCTCCTTTAATACTACCAATACTATTGTCAATTTGTTGAAGATTACAGAAGGTTCCACTTCTATATAGCACCATTTTGATATATTAGGCTTTTCAACTTTTTTTACAGTACCTATTTTGAGGTTTGGAGGGAATATTCCATCTGTCCCGGATGTAAGAACTTCTCCACCGATATTGACTTCAGAGATTATTGGAATGAATTTAAGCTGGCAATAACCTGATGTTGAACCATTAATTATACCTTTTTCTTCTGTCTCTTTTAATAATGCACCCATAGTCATGTTTGGATCTGTTATGAACATCAACTTTGAATAATTGTGTGAAGTCTGAATAATCTTGCCCACTACTTTGTCTTCATATATCACTGGCATATTCCTCTGTATACCATGCCTATGCCCCTTGTCTATTATTGCCACAGTAGGATTAGGCACCATTTCATATCCTACGATTTTTGCCCAAAGTGTAGGATAATTATTTGCCAATGAAAATGAAACTCCTTCCTTCACTACCTCTTTTGTAAGAGATTCCAATATTCTTATTTTAGCTTCCAGTTCTGCAACCTTTCTTTCAAGTACATCCCTCTGCTCCTTTATTTCAAAGCTATGGATATAATCCTCCCAGAAGGAACGGGTGGTTTCTTTAAGTTTGGCGAATAACTCCATTGGAGGACCAACTATCTCCAGGACGGTACTGCCAAAAAAGGACCTTGTGGTTTGGTGTGAAAACAGAAAGAGAATTAGGCCTCCAAATATCAAAAGACACACCTTTTTGGAATGCCTGGTCACGCTGATCCCAAGTTCTTGTATACAGGAGTGGTAACCTTCTTTTTAGGTAACAGCCACTTCCCTAAGGATATCTATGGAATCCAAGGCCTTTCCGGCCCCTAAGGCTACGGCAGCTAGTGCATCCTCGCTGACTGTTACAGGGACCTTTGTCTCTTCCTGGAGCAAATGATCCAAATTTTTTAAGAGTGCCCCCCCGCCAGTTAGCATGATACCTCTGTCCACTATGTCGGAGGCCAGCTCAGGTGGAGTGGCCTCAAGGGCAATCTTTACTGCCTCCACTATGCTCTGGATCTGCTCCCAAATAGCTATCCTCACCTCTTCTGAATCTATTACGAGGATCTTAGGGATTCCGGTGATGAGGTCCCTGCCTTTTACCTCCAGATGGTCTACGGTATCACTGGGATATGCATTGCCTATGGTGGTCTTTATGATCTCAGCAGTTCTTACCCCGATGAGGAGGTTATATTTTCTTTTGATATATTGCAATATTGCGTCATCCATCTTATCGCCGGCGACCCTCACAGACTTACAATAGACAATCCCTGCAAGGGATATGACGGCCACTTCTGTGGTACCTCCCCCTATATCCACCACCATATTTGCGGTGGGTTCTGTCACGGGAAGGCCTGCTCCTATGGCAGCTGCCATAGGCTCCTCTATGAGATAAACTTCCCTCGCTCCTGCAGATTCTGCAGATTCCCTAACGGCCCTCTTCTCCACAGGGGTGATGCCACTGGGGATAGCAACTATGATCCTGGGCCTTACCAGACTTGCCCTGTTGTGCACCTTCCTTATGAAGTGTCTCAGCATGGCCTCGGTCACTTCAAAGTCTGCTATCACACCGTCTTTGAGGGGCCGTATGGCCACTATGTTACCGGGCGTCCTCCCAAGCATCATCTTTGCCTCTGTGCCCACGGCCAAAACCTTGTTTTGCCCTTTACCATCGTTTCTCACCGCAACCACAGAGGGCTCTCTGAGCACAATACCCTTCCCCTTTACGTAGACCAAGGTATTGGCGGTGCCTAAGTCTATGGCTAGATCCTTAGAAAACCATCCCACAATGGGATCCCAAAACATATCTCGAACTGCTCCTTCCCCTTTTATCTTTGTAAAATCCTTTGTATATGAGTTTTAGGGATTTAGCAAATGAAAATCTTTTGGAGGAAGAAATGGCTGTGGGTCCATGTGGCATTAATTGTGATGTGTGTCTCCTAAGGGAGTTGGGGACCTGTTCCACCTGTGGGCCAGGGGATAGTAAGGAGGCAGAGCAAAAGCTTGGTGCCCAAGAGAGGATTTTGGGAGGGGTATGTGAGGTCCTGAGGTGTGCGGTGGAGAGGTCCATAAGGTATTGCCCATTGGACTGCTTTGACTTCCCCTGTAAGAGATTTGAGGGATATCCTTTCAGTGAATCCTTTTTGGCCATGCAGAGAAGGAGAAGGTCTGGACACCTATATATCCTGGACCCCAACAAGAGTTTTATAGAAGTCCCTCATCTCCTCTGGGAAGAGGTCCTTCAATTGGGAGAGGAAGAGCTTTCCAAAAGGTCACTCTTTGAGATCTCTAAGCCTGGGTGGCTCTCTTGCCAGAGCCTTGGAAGGAGAGTTTATGTGGACCTAAATGGAAAGAAGGTCCACTTTGATCATCCTACCTCAAAGCCTAGCCCACTATTTGAGGTGGTTCTCTTGAGCCATCTCAGAAGGGCAAAGGATTCTCCTTTAAGAGAAGAGCTTGTGGGGCTAAAGGATTTAAAAGGTGCCCAATTCTTTGAAGGAAGCCACAAGATAGAGACTGGACCCATTAAAAGGGCCTTTGACAGAGGGAGGATCGACCCCAAGAGGCTCATCCACAAACTTGGGGCCCAAAAAGTGTCTCTTGGGGACCTGGGTATCAAGTTTTCCCTCTTTCCAAGGGTACCAGTCTGGTTGGTCTACTGGAGGGGTGACCAGGATTTTGGATCAGAGATAAGTTTCTTGTTTGACAAGAGTATATTAGATCAGATGCCTGTGGATGCCATTTGGGGAGCCATATACCTCATCATGGAGGCCATACTCCATGCCCACTTTCACTCCTTAGGGTCCTTCCATTGAGCCCTTCCTATCTTAAAGAGGCCTCCTTGTATTTTTCCCTTTTGTGTGATCCAATTTTAGGATAATGGAGGGGCATATGAAGGTCCTTAGGATCATAACTAGGTTAAATATTGGGGGCCCTTCTATACACGCCCAGATCCTTCACGAAGGTCTTCTAAGTAGGGGTATAGAGTCAGTGCTATTACATGGAAGGGTTGGAGAGGCAGAAGGGGAGATGGTCTATCTCTTTTCAGAAGAGAGACCGAATATGATAAAGATTGAGGACCTAAAGAGGGAGATTTCGCCCTGGAATGATCTAAAGGCATTTTTAAGGATTTGCCTCTTAATCTTCAAGCTAAATCCCCATATCCTTCATACCCACATGTCCAAGGCAGGAGCCTTAGGGAGACTTGGGGGGTTAGTCTTTAGGGCCCTTGGAAGGGATATAAAGCTTGTCCACACCTTCCACGGTCATATCTTCGAGGGTTATTTTTCAGAGAATAAGGCCAGGCTCTTTTTGTGGGTAGAGAGGTTTTTGGGTAGGAGGACCGATTCTTTAATAGCCATTACCAGGAGTCAAAAGCAGGAGCTCTGCCAGGAATACCACATAGCACCTCCGCAGAGGTTTCGGGTGATCCCCTTGGGTTTTGACCTGAGGAGGTTTTTGGGCCTACAGAAGAGGAGTGGGGAAGGGGTCTTAATTGGGATAGTGGGGAGGCTTGTACCTATTAAGAACCACGAGCTCTTCTTGCAGGCTGCCAAACTGATCCTTGACGAAAGGGATGATGTGAAGTTCTGGGTAGTGGGAGATGGGGAGAGAAAAGGGGAATTGCAAAAGCTTAGTAAGGCACTGGGGATAGAAAAGAGGGTTCTATTTAAGGGGTGGGTCAGGCGTATGGAAGAGGTCTATAGTGAGATGGATGTGCTGGTTATGAGCTCTCTCAATGAGGGTACCCCTGTAAGTATTATAGAGGCCATGGCAAGTAATGTGGCAGTGGTCTCAACAGATGTGGGCGGAGTGAGGGATATTCTGGGAGAGAGGATCCAATATATAGTGGAACAAAGAGTGAGTTTATGTGAGAGGGGCATACTCTGCCACAGTCTTTCTCCTAAGGACCTCTTTTTGGGGATAAAATTTCTCTTAGAGATGCCCATCCAAAAGAGGGACAAGATGATCCATGCCGCAAAGGCATTTGTACTAAAACACTATGACAGAGAGAGGCTTTTAGATGACATTGTTATCCTTTACAGGGAACTCTTAGGGGGTTGATTTGTGCGGGATAGTGGGTTTTTTGCTCAAAAAACCTTATGAGAAGGCATATGAAGAGCTCTTTTGTGCTACTGATGCACTCTCCCATAGGGGACCCGATGGTAGGGGTGTATACGTGGATAGGAAAAATGGCGTGGGATTAGGCCACACCAGGCTCAGCATCCTCGATCTGTCCTACCTGGCAAGGCAACCCATGGCAACGGAAGATGAATCATCGTGGATTGTATATAATGGAGAAATTTACAATTTCAGAGAACTTAGGGGATATCTAGTCTCCAAGGGTTTTAGTTTCAGGACTAAATCTGATACAGAGGTAATTTTAAAGGGTTATAGCCATTGGGGCTTAGAGGTATTCCAGCATATACAAGGTATGTTTTCCTTGGCGATTTGGGATAAGAAGAACAGGCTCTTGATCCTTGGGAGGGATCGGGTCGGGAAAAAGCCCCTATACTACTCCCTGAACGGTTATGGGATATTCTTTGGATCAGAACTGAAGCCCTTAAACTGCTTTAGCGCCCTTAAGAGGTCCCTCGACTTAGATTCCCTTGCCCTATACCTTCATTACCAGTACATCCCCTCTCCCAGGAGTATCTTCTTAGACTTTTACAAGCTGGAGCCAGGGACCTATTTGGTCTATTCTGAGGGTAGTATTACCAAAAAGACCTATTGGACCCCTCCTAAATGGGTAAGGGGATCTGAGCTTAAAGATGAAAGGGCCCTATTGGAGGAATTGAGGTCTTTACTCAGAGGGGCAGTCTTAAAAAGGCTTGTGGCAGACGTGCCCGTTGGTCTCCTCTTAAGCGGTGGGAATGACTCTTCTCTTGTGGCCTCCATTGCCCAAGAGGTCTCGGGAAATAGGCTTAGGACCTTCACAGTCTCCTTTGAAGAGGGGGGGTATGATGAAGGCCCTTATGCAAGGGAGGTGGCAAGGCTTCTTGGGTCGGATCACACAGAGGTGAGCTTGGCCCCCAAAGAGGCGGCGGAGCTGGTCCCCAAGATCCCATTTATATATGACGAACCCTTTGGGGATTCTTCTGGGATCCCTACCTATCTGGTCTCCAAGATTGCAAGCTCTTTTGTGAAGGTGGTCATCACAGGAGATGGAGGGGATGAACAATTTGGGGGATATGTGAGATATTGGGCGGTAAATTCCATGTGGAATCTAAGGAAGGCCTTTGGTCCCCTGCTAAAGCCTGCTTCCCATCTTCTAAGCCTCATACCTGAAGACATGGTGATCAGATCTTATGAGCTCATAACAGGCCGCCTCCCCCAGAGGTTTTTGCTGGATAACATGAAGGACAAATATCAGAAGCTCCTCCAGATACTCTCCCTCGGGGATCTGGAGACAATGTATAGGTTCACTGTGGGTGTCTTTTCCAAAGAGGCAGTCCAAGCCCTATTGGGGAGGATGATACCCCCTGGACCGTTCGAGGAATCCATATCCCAATATCCAGATCTGCATCCCATTTTGAGGCTCATGAGTGTGGATCAGAGGACCTACCTCCCTGACTGTATGCTCACTAAAGTGGACCGTGCCAGTATGGCAAATGGACTAGAGGTGAGGTGCCCCCTCTTGGATACTGCCTTGTGGGGGTTTACAAGGGGATTGGGAATAGATCAGATTTATAGAAACGGTACAGGTAAGAGAATTCTAAAAGAACTACTAAAGGAATATCTACCTGAAAGACTTGTAAATAGGCCCAAAAAGGGCTTTGGAGTGCCCCTTGGAAAATGGTTTAGAAAAGAGCTGAAGGATATACTATTAGATTACCTTTCGCCTGAACGTATAAAAAAAGAAGGGATCTTTAACCAAAAGGAAGTAGAGAGATATCTAAGAGAACACATAAGTGAGGGGTACAATCATCAACATAGATTGTGGGTTTTGTTAGTCTGGGAGATGTGGAGGGAAGCCTGGAAATAGGTATGGGGATATACTCAAGTTATCTTACAAAAATATTTCTGTCCAATTTTGTTGTTGTATTAATTGTGTTTGTTTTCCTGGGCTTTTCTATCAATGCAATATCAATTATTGGATTGTTGATCTTACATAATGTAAGGCTTTTATTAACTTTAAAGATATTTCTTTTTATGATTCCTGAGATAGTAGTTTTTGTTTTGCCTGCTAGCTTTCTTATAAGTTCGTTGATTACCCTTTTTAATTTAACAGAAAATAATGAAAATATAGTATTATCTAGTGCTGGAGTAGGTGACTGGGAAATTGTTAAGCCAGTTTTTATGTTAGCAATTGCCTTTGTTTTACCTTATTTTTTGTTATTATCGTATTTTGCACCTATCTCAAACAGTGCTCTGAACAGAAATCTATATAATCTAGTGAGATTAGGACCATCTCTTGTGTTAAAGCCAGGGGTCTTTTTGGAGCCTTTTGATAATATAACCATTTATGGCAATGACATTTCACATGAGGACCAGGGGTTGGAACAAGTGCTCGTTATGGACAAGAGGGACCCAAATGTGACATTAATTGTGGCGGCAAAAAGGCTGCATATCTTACCCAGAGAAGATACAGCGGAAGTGATCTTTAAATTCATAGAAGGGAATCTGTTCGCTATACCGAAGGACGGGGTGCCCAGGAATCTCATGTTTAAGGATTATATTCTAAGCCTCTCACCTCTGGAGGCATATGGGCAGGTCTATACAAGGGAGCCAAAACCCAAGGAGATGACCCTTTTTGAAATTTTTAGAGAGGCAAGGAGGCCAAATCTTTCAAAGGCGAGATATGGAGACCTTATGTTTTCGCTCTACAATAGGTTCCTTTTACCGGTGGTGGGAGTCCTCATGGTGCTTTTGGGTGGACTTCTACCCCTTAGGTTTCACTTTAGACGAAGGACAGCTGCATTAACAAGTGGGCTCCTGGTCTTTTTTGCATATTACATTCTCTATTCAGGGATGAAGTCTCTTGCCAAGTCCGGTGCTGTTATGCCATTTCTGTGCTCTTTTATACCTCCGATCTTTTTGGGCCTTTTGCTTTCAAAGACTTCTCTCTATGGGGTTTTAAATCCATCAGGTTTGGTAATAAAAAAGCAGTGAAGATCCTTACCAAATATATCGCATCCAGGTTCTTGCTAACATTTCTGATAATAGAAGGAATACTTAGCTTTATTTATTTCTTGATAGATTTTGTCACCAAGATTGATAATTTTTTGGCCAAGAATGTATCGTTTAAAGTAATGGTTACGTATTTTCTTTCTAAAGCTCCTATTTTTGCAAGTCAGCTTTCACCTGTGGCAGTTTTAATTAGCTCAGTTGTATTTATTTCCTTAATGTATAGGCGAAATGAAATATTGATATTGCTTTCTTCAGGTATAGGAACGACAAGGTTGAAATTTCAAATTGCATTATTGTCTGCTATTATTGCATTAATTAGCTTTGTAGTAAGTGAGTTTATAGGAACAAGGAGTTTAGATTCAGCCCAAGATATTATCAAGTATTACACAAAAACAGAAAAAGCCAAGCTTGGGGTAGTTAGAGATAGGGTTTGGCATAGGGCCCAAAATGTCATATTTTATTGTGATAGGTTTATTGCTAATTCTGAATCGGTAGAAAGGCCCATAGTCATCTTCTTTGATGAGAAATTCCAGATAACAAAATACATCACTGCTAAAAGAGGATATTATATGGGTGGTAATTGGATTGTAGAAAAGGGTTATGAGGAGGTTTTGGGTAATGATGGCTCATTCAAAACTGAAGTGATTCATTCCACATCAATAGAGATACCTATAAGTCCCAAAGATTTAGGGCAGTCTGCTCCTGACCCTTTGCTTATGAACATATTTGAACTTAAGGGGTTCATCCAGAAGGTGTCCGATGCAGGATATGATACCACTGTTTATCTAGTTGACCTCTATACCAGGATCTCCTTTCCTTTTATTCATATAATAATGGCCTTTATAGGGTGTGTATTTCCCTTAACATTGAAAAATAGGCCAGTACCTCTTGTGGTTGCACTGGCTGTAACCGTATGTTTTTTGTATCTGGTTGTCTATGGTATATTTAGATCTGTGGCCCTTTCAGGTGTGATGAGTCCAGTTTTTGCACTTTCGATGCCCAATATAATCTTTTTGGTGTTAGGATATTTTATGAATAGGCTCGAGGATTGAAATGGAAATCTCACTTATTATGGCAGCGATTGTTAGCTTCTTAACTGGAATTGTCCTAATTAGGATCCTCATCCCATTGGCAATAAGGTTAGGTATTACTGCAAAACCCAAGGAAGATAGGTGGCATAAAAAAGAGACTCCCATATTGGGTGGGGCTGGTATCTTTCTTAGCTTCTTAGTAGGTAGTATCTCAGTCTATTTCCTAAGGCCTTATGAGATACACTCGGTATTGCTGCTACTCTTTTGTGCCGCTGGCATGTTTATATTAGGCCTTTTGGATGATATAAGAAATATCTCTCCTCAACACAAACTTTCAGGGCAGATACTTCTGGCAAGTATATTTCTCTTTGGGGGGAATAGGTTTCACTGGGTGGGTATAGGTTATGTGGATATTTTTATTACCCTCTTTTGGATCATTGGGATTACCAACGCCATCAACCTTATAGACAATATGGACGGTCTGGCAGGGGGTATTTCTGCCATATCCTGCCTCTCTATCGGATCTCTTTTGGTCTTCTATTCCAGCTCTCCCCAAGAGATTATCCCCAACCTTATTTTTATTTCCTCTCTATTTGGTTCATTGTGTGCGTTCTTGTTGTTTAACTTTCATCCCGCCAAGATATTCATGGGAGATGCAGGGAGTCTTACTGTAGGTTTTTTGCTCTCTACCATGGCCATTGTATCCCAGGATATCTATGTCCCAAAGCAGGGGATACCACATGTATTTGCGGTTGTAATTACACCTGTTTTGTTGCTCTTGATTCCCATATTGGATACCACCTTGGTGAGCATTATGCGCAGGTTTTCTGGTAGGCGGATTTCTCAGGGTGGTAAAGACCACAGTAGTCATAGGCTTGTAGCCATGGGATTTTCAGAAAAAGAAGCAGTTCTGATT
>CALKZT010000010.1 GCA_938002815.1 uncultured bacterium | reverse complement strand
CGCAGCCCAGCTCCGCCATCTTGTTGGCCGGCAGGCGCAATGTCCAGCGCGCCGCACCCTCTGGCGGATCACTGCACGCCGGCATGGTCAGCTGGGCTTCCACTTCGCCGGTGAACGTGGGCGGCGCGCCTGACCATCCCTTATCATAAAGGGCGGCTTGCCGCCCGCCCTGCAAGAAGCGCTGACGCACATTCCGTCCAGCGCCCTTGCTGCACAAGACCGCCTCGGCAACCTCCTGGTCCGTGCGCTTCCGGCCTTGACTGCGGTCGCTCAGAAGCAGGATACGCGCTCTGGTGTTGGTGCGGGCCGGCGTGGCGCCGGTGCGAATCAACTGCTCACGTTCCGTCCGTTGTTCGGTGGTCAGTTCAACATGCGTATGCTTACCCATGCCACGCAGTATAGCCGCATGGCCCAAAGAATACAAAATCTAACCTAACGAAGCACTAGCCATCTTGTATGCTCTTGTGGCACTCGTCCTAGGGGTGACATTCGGCGGCACAAATCTTGTGCACCGAGAAAGAGTGTGCGCAGGCTGGCAAGCACTTCTGCCCAGCGCTGCTCCGCCCTTCCTGAAGGCCTAGGGTCCGTAGGGAAACGAGCCTCTGCTCGCCTCCAATCAACCACCGGATGTAAAAAGGAAAATCAGCGAGCAAAAATAGCGGTTCTAAAAATTTGTCTAAGGTCTGCCTAAAAAAATGGGACGCCTTTCTACTGAGGGCGTCCCATTCTCGGTTCAATGGGTGCTAGGTCGGCTAGCGGTGATGTCCGCCGCTGTGCGCATGGCCGTGTTCCAGTTCCTCCGGGGTAGCAGGCCGCACATCGACGACCTTTACATCGAAGTAGAGCGTCTCGCCTGCAAGCCAGTGGTTGAAATCCACCACGACGCCGTCAGGCTGAATCTCGCTGATATACCCTTCGATAACTTGATTGTTCTCTTCATCGAAGAATTCCAGCGCCATGCCCGGCTCGAGATCCGCCGCATCGTCGAAGGCTTCCAACGGAACCACCTGATAGTTGTCGGGCTCGTACTCGCCGTAAGCCAGGTCTGGGGTGACGACAACCTGCTTGCGTTCCCCCGAGACCATGCCGTACATGGCGGCTTCCAAGCCCGGGATGATCTCGCCGGCTCCTTGTAAAAACGCCAGCGGGCCGTGATCCGAGGAGCTGTCAACCACCTCGCCATCGGCGAGCGACAGCGTGTACTCAATCTGCACCACCGTGCCGTCTGCGACGGCTAGATTTTTGGTATTCATCAGGCGCCATCGCTGAGTTTTACAACATTGGCGGCCGCCGCACCCTTAGGGCCGTGCTCAACGGTGAACTCGACGCGCTGCCCTTCCACCAGGCTCTTGAAGCCGCCGCCGCTGACCGCCGAATAGTGCACGAACACATCGGCGCCGCCATCATCGCGGGCGATGAAGCCGTAGCCCTTTGCATCGTTGAACCATTTGACTGTTCCGGTTTCGCGCTCGCTCATTTTACTTCTCCTTTACTGAAGCGCATGATAAAACAAGCGACGGCGTGCGCTGCTCTGTAGAACAAAAAACCCCATTCAGACATCCAGCCGTCTGAATAGGGTCTTCTCCAACCAAAACAGCAGCTACTCCGTCCTACGCAACATACTATACGGGAAAATGGCGCTTCTGTCAAACAGGGTTTTCAACAGAAGTCTTTCAACAAAAGTCACCGCTCGCCTTCCCCAGGAGGCCTTGACGTCGATAGCTCGGCCAATCATGTGAATGCGCGTCGGCTCGCCGGCGCTGTGGAGCAGCGTTCAAAGCGAAGGCGCATAGGGAATCGCCAACTCTTTGCTTTGCGTCGCCTTCCGCACCGCTTCAGCGAAAGCCAGCGTGGCGCGGCAGCGATAGCCCTTGCTCCGGTAAAGCAATCCAACCGTCCGCTGCGGCGTAGGGTCCTGGAGCGCAACGCTGCACAGCCCGTCTTCCCCCACAGCTTCGAGCACAGGACGGGGCAGCACCGTGGCCACGCCGATTCGCTGCACTGCAGCCAGAACTGCAGCGATGGTGTTGAACTCGGCCACCACCTGCGGCCGGGCGTTCGCCTGCGCCATGTATTCGTTCAGCAGACGGCGCGTGCAGAGCGATTCGGTCAACAGCGCCATGGGCCAGCGCGCCGCCTCACTCAATGGGATCGTCGGCTGCGTCGCCAGCGGATGACGTCGCGGCGCAATGAGCGCCAGTTCCTCGATAAAGAGCGGCTCTATTTCCACTTCCCGACTTGCAGGCTGGAACCCAATCCCCAACTGATAGCGGCCACAGGCAAGCCCTTCCTCAATTTGCTCCTGCGCCGCCTCCTCGACGCGCAGATGCACGCCAGCGTGGCGACAGGCGAAGTCGGCCACCACCGCCGGCATCAGATAGGCGTTGACCGTCTGCACAACGCCCAACGAGAGCGCCCCCCGACGCAGACCGCTCAACTCCTGCAGCTCCGTCTCCATCTGCTTCAACTGCGCAAAGATTCTCCGCGCAGCGCGGACGACGACCTCGCCCTCCCCCGTGAGGCGCACCGCTCTGCCCTGTCGGTCGAGCAGCGTCGCGCCGAGCAACTCTTCGAGCTGTTGAATCTGTTGGGAGAGCGCAGGCTGCGACACGAACAATTTTTCCGCCGCCCGCGTGAAATTTTCCGCCTCAGCCACGGCGAGAAGATAGCGCAGTTGGCGTAGTTCCGGATGATTCATAAGAAAATCTTATCAAGATAAGAAAAAATTAATAATTCACTTATCAATTTATCTGAAGTATTGTGAGGATGTCAAATGCGCGCAACCTCGCAAACAGAGAAAAGGCGACGGTGCGCTCTTGCAACTTTGCGGCTTTGCAACTTCGCGTCGATTCTGTGTTAGCAGCAGATCATTTCGTTCAGAAAGGAGGAATCCCATGACCACAGCAACCCAGACGACGATTCCTGGCTACACCTACGGTCAGCCGACGGCGGCGCACTCCCCGCTCTCTGCCCAGGAGTTCGACCTCCTGAAGCAAACGGTTTTATGGAGCGAGGAGGATGAGCGCTACCTGCGCATGGCCGGAGATGTATTGGCCGATCAGGTGGAGGATGTGCTTGACCTCTGGTATGGCTTTGTCGGCTCGCATCCGCACCTGCTTCACTATTTCACCGGGCCGGACGGCAAGCCGATCGACATCTACCTGAGCCGGGTGCGGGCGCGCTTCGGACAGTGGATCCTGGACACCTGTCGCCGCCCCTACGACCAGGCCTGGCTCGACTACCAGGAGGAGATCGCACTGCGTCACCATAGCACGCGCAAAAATCAGACCGACCAGGTGAACGCTCCGCCGATCGTGCCGCTGCGCTACATGATCGCCTTCATCTATCCGATCACCGCCACCATCCGCGGGTTCCTGGCGAAAAAAGGGCATTCCGCAGAAGAAGTGGAAAGGATGCATCTGGCATGGTTCAAGTCGATCGTGTTGCAGGTGGCGCTGTGGAGCCGACCCTACGCCAGAGAGGGAGAGTTCTGAGGAGAAACGGGCGCCGGAGCGTCAAAAATCGGTCGCCCTTGCAGCTTCAAGCACTTCCGGCTCCCGTCGGGTGAGCTGGGCTCCCGCCCAACGGATGGCGACGCCGCACACGCCGGCCGCATACGCAAGGCCGACCAGCACGCCGACGCCGGCGATTTCAGGGCGGCTCCACCAGACGCCCAGCATGAGCGGTGCAGTGGCCGGCGCCGAGAGGACGAAGATCGCCAGGGGCACGCCCAGCACTTGGGCCACGCCGGTCAGCCACTTGCCGCCGGCGTGCTGCCGTGTGGGGCTGTTCTCATCGAAAGGATAGGTGACGTAAGGGGCGGCCACCGTGTTAACGGCGATCACAATCAGCGCCATCGCTACGGCCGCAATGAGGCCGTAGACGATAAAGGCGCTGCGCGCCGTCACGGCCAAAATCCCTGCATACACGACGGTGGGCAACAGTGCGGTGAATAGATACGCCAGTCCCTTGCCGGCGAAAATCTGCCAGCGCGGGGCCGGCGTCAACAGCAGCGTAGCCAACCCTTTGCTTTCCATCCCCAGCATGTTGGTGCTCAGCCCCCACGTCGAAAAGATCATCACGCCCGGCAACGCCAGCGCCGTCCATTCCGGCAGGCGGCCGAGCGCCTCGATGTCGCCGACAAAGGCGGGCAGGATCAGAACAAAGGGCACCACGACGCTCTCCAGCAGGCCAATGCGGCGCTGAGGCACGCGCCAGATCAGCCTCAACTCCTTGAGCATCGTCGCCGTCGCCGGGGCCGGCAGCCAAGTGTTGACGAATGCAGCGACTCGCTCGCCGAGCGACAGCGTTCGTCGTTGCGGCTTTTTCGCCTCGAAAGCAGGCAGCGCCCAAGCCGCCGCGCCGGTGGTCATGCGCAAGAGCAGCTTCCACCACATCCACAGCAGGAGCGCCAACCATCCCAACGCATAGGCCAGCCACAGCAGCGCCTCGCCCCAGGCGCCCTGCGCGCACGCGCCCGGAGGCAGCCAGCGCAGGAGGAGGAGCGGCTGCAGCCGTTGCAGGTCTACGGCGTCGGTCGCCCTGATCCATCCCTCGATGACGTGGTTGATGAAATAACAGGACGATCCCAACAAGGAAAAGATGACGATGGCCAGATCGCGGAAACGTCGACTGCGCAACAACCCTGCGCTGGCCGTCAAAACCAGCTGACCGCTGACCATCATCAACGCGTAGGCGATCAACAGTGCAGGTGCAATCACTATGTACAACAGCGGCTGACTACTCCACCCGATGAATACCGCAATGAAAAAAGGCAGCGTCAGATAACTGGGGACGTCGAAAAGCGTGCCGAGCAGCGCGCTGGCCACCAGGTCGCGCGTGCGCAGCGGGTAAAGCAGCAGGCGCGAGAGGTCAAGCCCCTCATTGGTGCGAAAGGCGAGCAAAGGCAGTGCAATCCACGCCACCCACAACGCAACGAGGACGCCGGCCAGCAATTGTGCAGGCCACGGCTGCGGAGCCAGCCGATAGGCGAAGCCCGTGCCGGTCGCCGCCAGCAACACGAAGGGTCCGACGAGCGCCAACAGGAGAACGAGCCCCACGATCCGACCCGGCTCGCGCTCGAACTGACGTCGCAACAGGCGCAGGCGCAAGCCCAGCAAGGTGCGTTGCTTGGCGGGATCAAGTCCTGCGACGCTGACCAGACGGGCGGCTAGTCCAGCCATGAGAGGCTCCGTTCGCTGGCCTCCAACGCCTGTTCATCGGCCGCGCCCACGGCGTGCAGAAAAATATCCTCGAGCGTGCTGTGTTCACCCGTTTGCGCCAGGGCGCGCAGTTCGCTCATGGCGCCTTCGGCCACAAGCCGGCCTTGCACGATCACGCCGATGCGCGTGCATAGGCGTTCGACGACTTCCAAAATGTGCGACGAAAAGAAGATGGTGGTTCCTCTTTGACGCAGACGCTGAAGCACGTTGCGAATAACGCGACCGGAGATGGCGTCGATCCCTTCAAACGGCTCGTCCAGGAAGAGCACGCGTGGGGTGTGAATAATGGCGGCGGCCAGCGCCGTCTTCTTGCGCATGCCTTGTGAGTAATCGACGATCAATTTGTCGGCGTCGGCGTCGAGGTCCAACAGCTCCATCAGTTCATCGGTACGTCGAGCCGCTTCCGGAGCGGACAGCCCATACATGGCGCCGACGAAGCGCACAAATTCCCGCGCGGTCAGCCGCTCATAGAGCGCCAACCCCTCCGGCAGCACGCCGATCTGCTGTTTGGCCTCCAGCGGGTGCTTCCAAATGTCGACGCCGACGATGCGCACCTGCCCAGCCGTAGGGCGCAACAGGCCGACCAACATTTTGATGGTGGTCGATTTGCCGGCGCCGTTTGGCCCCAGGAAGCCGTAAAATTCGCCCTCTCTCACTTCTAAGTTGAGATGATCAACAGCAACTTTTGAACCGAATGTACGCGTCAGTTGAATTGTCTCGACTGCCATCATGATGATCGATATCAACTGAGGTAGGTGAGAGTTTCTAGAAACCTTACTTCAGTTGCTCTCGCCCAAGCTGAGAAAAACAACTGCTGGTGGTTTGCACAGACCAGTGGTTTTACATCGCAGTATACTTCATGCCGGAGAGATTCCAAATCACAAGCATCACCGCCGCCAAAGCAGGCAAGCGGAGCAGGAGGCTCGCAGGGGTCAAAGCCGTCGCAGAGTTACGCCACTGCGAATGCCTGCGGCAAGTTCAAAACTCGTTTCCATTGCGAGATACGCCATTTTCGCTTGAAGCAAGATCTGCAATTGTGGCATAATGAATAAGCATAAATGAGATAAGCATGGTGGGTGGCACACATTGCATAGCGCACCGCGCAGATCGATCGAAAACCTCTAAGAGGGTGTTTGGAAAAAGCCCATTGAATATCGGGAACCAGCTTGTGGATAGGCGAAGGTGATGCCTTCGCCTACTCAACAGACCCTCATAAGGCTGAATAACTACGACGCAAATTTTCAGACACGCTTTAAGAGATCTATGCTATCAAAGAACGCATGAAATGAGCATTCATTTAGAAGCGTCCAACCCCCCTGAGTCTTCATGAGCGAAAAAATCATTGCGCTGCGTCGACGGCCTCACCTGCAAGCCAGGGAACGTGCAGCCGCTTCCGTCGAAGAACAACGCGCCAAGGTCGTGGCCCGCTCCGCAAAAGCCAGCACGCCGGAACGTCTGGCCGATATGGGACTCACGCCTGTAGAACCTGATGAAATCGAGCAGGCGCCGGAGCACAGTTTCGAGGCACTGACCTACCTCGATGCCTACGTGATTCAAACCGACGATCCGGAACGGCAACGCCGTGCTATGAATTTGCTGGAAGAGGAGTACATATTTGTGCCCGATTGGGAAATGGAAGCTCCGATGCCAGAGCATGGCCGACAATATGCCAGGCGCCCTCCGTCCAAACATGGATGGCCGGAAATTACCGGCATTAATGACGCGCATCGGCTCGGCGTCAAGGGCAAGGACGTGATGGTCTGGATTCTGGACACGGGCGTCGACGCCGATCATCTGGAGCTGCGCGACAAGGTGATCGACTTCCGCTATGCGCCCCTCGATACAGCAGCCGGCAGGCTACGCGATTGCCGGGGCTTCGACGTCGACGGCCATGGCACGCACGTGGCCGGCATCCTGGCGGGAAGATATTACGGCGTAGCGCCCGAAGTCGATCTGAAAGTGGCGGCGGTGCTGGAGAGTGAGACGCTCAAGACCAGCCTGGAGCGCGTGGTAGTTGCGCTGGACTGGCTCCTTTCTCAGTTTGAAGAGGAAGAGAACCTGAACAAGCCGGTGATTCTGAACATGTCGCTGGGCTTCAGCCGTCGCACGCTTGCGCGCCGCGCTTTTCGGAAAGCTGCGCTCGGCCTGCAGATGGTAATCGACACGTTGGTCAGCGACTTCGCCGTGTTGCCGATCACCGCCTCCGGCAACGAAGGCGTCGGCGAGGTGCGTGCGCCCGCTTATTTCGCCAACACGCTCTCCGTGGGTGCTGTGGACTGGGAGCTCAACGTCCCGCAGTTCAGCAGCAGCGGCGTCTCCCCCATCACCAAAGAACATAAGCCCAATTTGGTCGGCTTCGGGGTCGACGTCGTCTCCAGCTATGAGCGAGACCGTCACAACCGCAGCCTCTATCGCGCCATGAGCGGCAGCAGCATGGCGACCCCCTACGTGGCCGGCGTCGCCGCACTCTAGTCTTCGGACATTCCTGTCCGACAGGAACTGAAATTGAGGCTAAAGGCTAAAGGCGGCAGGGTAAAGTATTGGGAAAATAGTGTTTGACTGGCACTGAAACAGAAGGCGGAAGGCTGAAGGTGGCAGGCTGCAGCATAAGCATATAAGTGTTTTAGGGGATCTGAAACAGACCTAGGAGCCAAGAGCCAGAGCTAACTTGTCTACGGACATTACTTTCCGACAGGAACGGAAATTAAGGCTAAAGGCTAAAGGCGGCAGGCTAAAGTCTTGGGATATTCGAGTCCAACGAAGGCTAAGGTGGCAGGCTACAGTATAAGCAGATAATTGTTTTAGGGGATCTGAAATACACTTATGAGCTAAGAGCCAAAAGCCAAGAGCCAGAGCTAACTTGTCTTCGGACATTCCTGTCCGACAGGCGCTAAGGCAGTGAGTTAGTATACGGGTGGGTTAGTGAGTTAGAGTTATTGAGGGGTTGAGTAGCTTCCTCTCTCGCCACCAATTCATTAACCGCCAACTCATTAACCCACTAATTAACCAACTCACTCACTTCAGAGCCGACAGATAAGAGCTGAAGACTTAGTAGGTAGAAGGATGGCCCAAGGAAAACTGGTTCGGAAAGAGCGTCTATGCCCCGTGTGGACGCGGTCGTTTTTGGGGTATGGGTTCTGGCCCTAAGGTGATCCTTTTCCCTACCACCTGGGCCAAGGCCTTGAGCATGCCCCTGTAGACCCAACGGTGTAGGGGTTCCATAGTATACCAATAGAGAATACCTCCCAGGCCCTTGGGGAGAAACCGGGCTATCTGGCGCAGCTCCACGCCCCCTGCGGGAACGGGAGTGAGGGTAAATTCCAGCACTGCTTCGCCGGGAAGCTTCATTTCGGCTAAGAGCAGTAGGCGGCGGGGCGGTTCTACCTCCAGAACCCGCCAAAAATCCAGGGCGTCGCCCACTACCAATCCCTCGGGGTGGCGGCGGCCGCCCCGAAAGCCGATACCTCCCACCATACGGTCCAGAAGGCCACGGAGCCTCCATAGTCCGGTGCCAAAGTAATAGCAGGTCTTGCCGCCGATTCTGGCGATAGCGGGCCAGACCTCAGCCGGAGTGGCATCCAGTACCACCCGAAAACCTAAGGAAAGCAAGGTGCCACCAGCATACTCTGTGTCGCCGCAATAAACCCATTCAGGCGGCGTTACCTGACCAGCATCTGTCCAGCAGGTGTCCACGGACTGCTGGCGGATCTTCTGCAGGGCAATGCGCGAGGTAGGCTTAATTGAGCAATAAGAGGGCCAGATATGGCTTTTTGGGCCAGGGGGTGCCTAAGAGATCTTAGGGGGTGGGATTTCCAGTTGCTACCTTTTAGACCTGATAGCCCCTGGCAAAAATAAGTTTCGCCAGTAGCGGATGTGTTTCCGCCAATTAATGAATGGGTAGAGTAGAGGGGCACTAGTGGGGTAAGGGTCGTTAGATCGGCTAAGAGAAGGAAGTCCGAGAGGATCCCATAGGGGAAGGGTTATTACATTCTAAACTAAATAGGTTATTCTAACACCTCTTCGAAATTGGCTGAACGTAAAGTGTGTGTGAGGGTGGTATTTTCCAAGAATACTGCTGTCAGAATGATTGTTAAGTCACATAACACACAGGCCCACAGGATATGGCAGCTGACCCATGGTGTCACCTATGGGATACCGGTTCGGGAGGATACACCTCCTCATCCAATCCAATGGCTATCTTAGGATCCTGCTTCCTATACCGAAAGGGGTAATATTTAATTTGTCCCTATGGTGAGAATTGGTGTATGTACTACCCATCTCATAGTCCTCCATCTAAAGGAATGGCAGAGATATCCATCAAGACCTTTAAAAGAGGCTACGTCTATATGCATGACTTATCTGATACGAGAAGAGCGGTTTAATAGATCGGCATATCGGACTTAACCTCCTTGGCATAGGCGTTTAAACCACCCCTCAGGTGATAAGCCTTAAAACCTGCGCCCAATAAGAGTTCCAATGCAGAATAGCTTCTTTTTCCTACCTTACATACAACAACATATTCCCTTGTGGGATCAAGCTCAAAGAGCCTGGAGGCGAGCTCATTTAGAGGGATAAAGGTACTATTGGGTAAACTACAAATTTCCCATTCATGAGGATCCCTCACATCAAGAATTCCTAAGTTAGGTGAATACTTCAATTTTTCAGCAAATTCCATGGGGGCAAGCTCATACTGAGGTTCTAAAGTGTAAGTTTCTGTACCACAGAAAGAGTCATAATCTATTAATCCGAAAATTGTAGGTTGTTTTCCACAAAGAGGACAGTTAGGGTCCTTTCTAATATTTAGCATTCTAAATTCCAATTTTAGAGCATCATAAAGAAGAAGTTTTCCTATTAGTGGCTCTCCTATTCCTGTAAGGATTTTAATAGCCTCTGTGGCTTGGAGAGAGCCAATTACTCCTGGCAGTACTCCAAATACTCCACCTTCGGCACAAGAAGGCACTGTGCCTGGAGGTGGAGGCTCAGGATATAAACAACGATAACAAGGTCCTACCTTTGAATCAAATACTGTAACCTGCCCGTCAAACCTGAAAATACTTCCGTAAACAAAAGGTTTTTCCAGAAAAAAACAAGCATCATTTACCAAGTATCTTGTAGAAAAATTATCAGTACCGTCTATAATAAGGTCATATTTTTTCATAATTTCCAAGGCATTATCCCGTGAGAGAAGTTCAGGATAAGTATCTATTTCTGTATAGGGATTGATTTCAAGCAATCTTTGCTTGGCGGAATCAACCTTGAGTTCTCCAATTGTAGAAGTTGAATGCACAATTTGGCGTTGAAGATTGCTTTCATCCACCACATCATAATCTATAAGACCTATCCTTCCCACCCCTGCAGCTGCCAAATAGAGAGATACTGGGGATCCAAGTCCACCTGTCCCAATGATAAGTACCCTTGCAGCTTTAAGTTTTCTTTGCCCTTTCAATCCCACTTCAGGGATAAGAAGATGTCTACTGTACCTATAAATTTCCTCCTTGCTTAGGGTCTCTTCCATCATCTCTTCACCCCCTATTCAACTATGTCACCAGTAATAGGTTCCACCTTGATTTTAAGCGTCTTAAGATACTTAATAGCTGTTTCTAAGTTCTCTTTTTTCCCACTCAGCTCTAAAACCATTTCTCCTGTTGTTTCTGTCACATTAGCTCGCCTTATATTAGGCACAACCTGGTGTTTTATTGCCATTCTATAGATAATGGGTTTCTTAATTTGTTGTTCAGGAAAAATTAGGTGTAGCAACATTTTGGGCATAACCGTTACCTCCTTTTTATTTTATTAAACTCCCCCTGCAATGGCAGGCACAATAGATAGTACATCTCCTTCTTTAAGAGGAGTACTCTCGCCCTCTAAAAAGCGCACATCTTCATCATTGATAAAAAAATTAATGAATCGCCTAAGACTTCCCTCCTCATCACATAAACGTTTCTTCATCCCAGGGAATTGTCTTTCAAGATCATCTATTACTTCTCTCAATGTAGAGCCTTCTGCTGTTACCTCTTTCTTGCCTTTAGTAAGTGACAAAAGGGGAGTGGGAATCCTTACAGTTACTGTCATGACTATACACCTCCTTTTAATTCTCTTTTGAATTCTTCTAAGGATGGTTTTATCCTTATTACAGGCTTAAGATGATTTTGCACTGACTCTTGTGTCTTTAAACCATTACCTGTTATACAAATCACCACCTCCTCTTCTTTAGCAAGAATACCGTTTTCGAGAAGTTTTTTAGTTACTGCCACTGTTGCCCCTCCTGCCGTTTCAGTAAACACACCTTCAGTTTCGGCAAGGAGTTTTATTCCCTCTATGATTTCTTCGTCCGATACGGCTTCAGCAAACCCTTTGGTTTTTTTTGCAATTTCTAAAGCATAGACCCCATCAGCAGGGTTGCCTATAGCAATTGATTTGGCTATTGTTTTTGGTTTGACGGGTTTAATGATATTTGAGTTTTCTCTAAAAGCTTTTACAATGGGTGCACAACCTTCAGCTTGAGCTAAAAAAAAGCGGGTTTTAAATTCTGGAATCAAGCCCAATTGACTGAACTCTTCAAAGCCTTTGTAGATTTTAGTTACTAAGGAGCCTGAGGCAGCGGGAATGACAATATTTTGAGGACTTCTAAAACCAAGCTGTTCGGCTATTTCAAAACCATAAGTCTTTGAGCCTTCTGCATAATAGGGTCTTAAATTCACATTTACAAAGGCCCAGTGAAAATTCATGGCAATCTCCGCACAAAGCCTGTTTACCTCATCATAATTTCCCTCTACTGCGACTAAGTTGACTCCATAAATGAGAGATGAGAGTATCTTAGAAGTTTCGAGGTCAAAAGGAACAAAGACATAACAGTCAAACCCACTATAACGAGAATGGGCTGCTACCGCATTTGCTAGGTTTCCTGTGGAAGCACAGGCCACTGTCCTAAAACCAAATTCTTTGGCTTTCGATAAGGCAACTGCCACTACTCTGTCTTTAAAAGATAGAGTAGGATGATTTACCGAGTCATCTTTTATATAGCACTTTTTAATTCCTAAAGATCTAGCTAAATTTTTAGCCTCGAATAAAGGGGTAAAACCTGAGGTACTTCCGCATAACGGTTCACCATCTATTGATAACAACTCTTTGTATCTCCACATGTTGGGAACTCTAGTCTCCAAAAGCTTTTTTGAAAAGTTTTTCTTTATAGCTTCGTAATCATAAGCTACTTCCAATGGACCAAAGCACCACTCACACACAAATAGAGCCTCCTTTGGATAGCTTCTACCACATTCTCGGCATTTTAACCCTTTTACATAGCTCATGGCTGCACCTCCCTAACGATTTGGATAGGTATGGCTTGAACTTTTTTGTAATGAGTTATCAAATACGCTCTAGATTGATCCGCTTTACCTTGGCTAATTCTCACAATAAGATATACATAACCCTCCCAAGCTCTTTCCAAATCAAAAGAGGAAAGATAAGGGGGATAATCAGGATGAGAATGATAAATGCCAAGGATCAAAAGATTTTCTGCATCTGCTCTCCTTTCAGCTTTTAACCATTCTATGGGAGAAAGGGCATATCTATTTTTTCTCTCCCCTTTATTTTCCCAGACATTTTCCATAGGATAGAGGTTATTTACTAAATAATTTTCTTCAATTACCCCTAAGAGTAGCCCACAGCCCTCTTCAGGGTAGACATTCTCTAAGTGGTTGACTATTTCCCTCCAAATCCTTTCATCTATGAAAAGAATCATTTCTTAATCCCAAATGCTCGCACTGAGATATTTATAACCGTTGTCTGGAAAGATTGTTACGACAGTACCTAGTTTTATATTCTTAGCTACTTTTAGAGCTCCTGCCAGGGCTGCCCCTGAAGAGATCCCTAAGAAAAGACCTTTTAACGAAAGGAGCTTTTTAACCACTTCATAGGCCTCCTCTGTGGATAGAAAAAGAGTTTCGTCTAACAACTCTTCCTGATAGATTGTTGGTCTCAGCGCACTTGCCATATGCTTTAGACCCTCTATACCGTGGAGGCTATGATCTGGCTGAATCCCCACTAACCTTATCTGAGGATTTTTCTCTTTTAAAAATCTCCCCACCCCCATCATTGTTCCACCTGTACCTAGGCCTGCTACAAAATGTGTGCACCCTGAGTTTGCTCCCAAATCTCTGGACCTGTTGTCTTATAATGAGCCAAGTAATTAGCAGGATTACTATATTGATCTGCATAAAAGTACTTCTCAGGCTCTCTGCAATAAATCTCTTTAGCTCTTATAATAGCTCCATCTATTCCTTCCAAAGGATTAGTAATGATAAGCTTGGCTCCAAAGATTTTTAAAATCCTTTTCCGTATTTCACTTGCATTTTGTGGGATACAGAGTGTTACATCGTAACCTTTGCTTTTTGCCAAGAGAGTATAGGCGATCCCCATATTTCCAGAAGTAGCATCCAATATAATTTTACCTGGAGAAAGTTTTCCAGCTTTTTCTGCCTGAAAAATAATCTCTCTTGCTGGTCTATCTTTTATGGAACCGCCAGGGTTATACCATTCTGGCTTTGCAAATAGCCTAACTTTAGAACTTTCCTCTAAGAGATCACTTAGATCTAAAAGAGGAGTATTACCGATAAGTCCGAATATATTTTTAGAAAGCCTATTAATCATTTTACCTCTTACCTCCCTTGCTAAAAGGGTTGTCGTTTTCTATGAGACGGCTTAAGATTTTTTAAAGGAGACTACACCCTCGGCACATTCGCCCAGGGCAACAGGAAAAAAGGCAACAATGGGTGTGAAAGGAGAATGGGTCTCTTGCGAAGGAAAGATTTTTTAGATATAGATCCATAAAAAAATCCTATACCACAATTTTCCACGATGTCAAGATAAGTTTAACCCCTTTTCCCATTGCCCTTTTGGAATGTCACATACCTGATAGTTTTTCCCATAGAAACCCATTGGGGCCAGACCCTGTGGATGCCTAAAATAATCCATTGCGTAGGCATATTGCCATAAATAGCCTATTGTCTTTTGAGGGCTCGGTACCTTCGTAAGGATCTCTTGAAGAAATAGGGAGCTTAGGGCATACCGCTAAAATAAATACCATTGAGAAGCGCCACCAGCTCTCCTATGGTGAAGGGCAGGAGGGTTGAAGCAATGGGGTATATATTCTATTCTGGATAGATAGATGCAATTCCAAAAGGAGGCAAAGGCATGACTGTTGAGTACATCGCGGAACTGAGGGAGAGGGTTCGCCAGCAGCGTCCACTCATACATCACATCACCAATTTTGTGGTTATGAACGATACGGCAAATGTCACGCTCCACATCGGCGCCCTGCCTGTGATGGCCCATGCCCGGGAGGAGGTAGCAGAAATGGTTGCTAGTGCTAGTGCGCTGGTCTTGAATCCCGGCACGCTCACCCGGGACTGGGTAGAGTCCATGAGGATTGCCGGGAAGCGCGCTAACGAACTAGGCATACCAGTAGTTCTGGACCCTGTGGGGGCCGGTGCAACGAGGCTGCGTACTGAGACCAACCTCCACCTGCTGGAAGAAGTGAGGATCTCCGTTGTCCGTGGAAACTCCGGGGAAATCGGCGCGTTGACCGGGATGGGTGGGCTTGTTAAGGGGGTGGAGGCAATAGTAGAGGTGGATGATCCTGTGGAGGTGGCTAAGGCCCTGGCCCGACGCTACAGGACGACGGTAGCTATCACTGGCCGCCGCGATATCGTCACCGACGGTATGCGAGTCTTTGGGGTGGACAACGGGCATCCCATGCTCAAAACCATCACTGGCACTGGCTGCTCTGCGAGCACGATGGTTGCTGCTTTCCTCTCGGTTGATCGGGACCATGTACTGGCGAGCGTAGCATCGCTGGTTTGCTTCGGACTGGCCGCAGAACTGGCTGCAGCAGAGGCCAGAGGCCCCGGGAGTTTCAAGGTGGCTCTCTACGACGCCATTTATAACCTCTCAGCCGACCAGATCCGGGCTGGGGCAAGGGTGGTGGAACTGTAGAAGACCGCAGTATTAGACTAAATTAGATTACTTCTCATCCAAAACTCTCCCCCCAGGGCTTCTGTCCGGAAGTAATTGGGTTGGCAATGGGATTCTAAACCACTGGGAGAAGGAAAGGAAGACTCCTGTGATAATTGAGGATGTCTGGGCCCAAAAACGACCTACCTTCCAAGCCGCGATCCCCTTGATCATCCAAGAGCTATAGCGCTGGCAACTCATGCAATGATTTCCAGGTTGCCTAGAGGGGCATGGCAGGTTATTGGCCCAGAAAGGGATGGTGCCCTGAAAAGTTTTATGGTGCCTAAATCCTACTCAGGGCCTAAGAGGTCTTTTCGCCTCTCCTTTGAACCTTTACCAAAACTGCCACCTTGTCCTTCTGCCCCGGGACCAGCCTCAAAGAGGGAGGGTACAGGGCGATCCTTGCTGTGAGGGTAGCATCCGATGTCACGGTATCCGCAGGGAGTTTCTCTGTATAGATGGTCTCTATTCCCTCCAGGGTCCTTTTGCCCCCAAAGACCCTTACCCTTGAGGGATCCAACTCCACGTGGGTTACCAAAAGTTCCTTGTCTAAGGTCCCTACCCAGTCCACTTGGACAGGTAATATCTTTTCCACGATTTCATCCAGATATACCTCCACAAACTGAGGGACCACCTTGGAGAGGGTGGCACCTGGAGGCAATTGTATACTCTCTTTTGTGAGGGTATATACACTCTTACCCGCCACACTCCCAGAGAGATCCAACCTCACACTTATGTGTTCCGGCTTTATGGCCTTCAAAACAGGCGCCGGGCCAACTATCTCTATCTTTGCAGAGGAGACACTGGTCTCAATGATCTCGAGATGAGGTGGTCGGTTTGTATACTCTATGGGTACACTGTAGGAGATAATGGTATCGTAGCCCTTGGTAAAGCTCATCCATGCCACTGTTATTAAGAGAACTGAGACCAGAGCCACCAGACCCAACTCTATCCGGAGTCTTTTGGTGGCCTCCTTTTCAGGGGCCAGAATACCCAGATGCCTTCTCATGATCTGTATCAACAACTCCTTTTGGGAGACTGGAGTGATCTCCCCTCCCTTTGAGACAGAAACCACACCCCTTTCCTCCGAGACCACAATCACTAAGGCATCAGTTACTTCTGTGAGACCCACTGCTGCCCTGTGTCTTGTCCCAAAATAACTGGGAAGGCTGGGGTTGGTGGACAGAGGAAGAATAACAGAGACCTCTGTTATTCTATCCCCTTGCACTATTATTGCTCCATCATGGACAGGGGAATTCTTATCAAATATGGTCTGTAACATCTCCCTTGAAAGCCTACCATCCCACCTGATACTCCTTTGTACTACACCCCTTATATCTTCCTTCCCAGGGATTATAATTAAGGCACCGGTTCTCTCTTTTGCAAATTCATAGACCACGTCTGCTATTATATCATATGGAGTCTCTTTCTGGCGGAAGGTAATTCCCCACAAAAGTAAACCCAGGTTCTTTGTCTGAAATACAGACCTTATCTCTCTTGTAAAAAGAACGATTATAATCAGTGCACTTGCAGCGGTAATGCCTTGTATGGTCCAGCTTGTAATCACAAGACCTAAAAGAATTGCAATTCGCTGGAGAAAAAATAGAAAAGCTATTGCTACTAAAACTCTTAGTACATGAGTCCCTTTAAATATCACATAAAACCTAAACAACAAATAGCTGACAAATAGTATATCAACTACATCTTGCCATCTTAAGGATATAAGTGGAGGCATTGTTTCTCCATTAATCTACTATACTAAATCTCAAGACTGCATATATAGTCCCATCTTCATTAACAATCTCGACCCTCCATGGGCCCTTGTCCTTTTCTCTTATCTGCATGCTACTTGTAGCTACATAATAAGATGGCTTTATTTTTAAGGTATGGGTCACTACAAGCTCATCTCGATGATACCATCTATGATATACTATTGAAGGGTTGTTCACTGAATCAAAAACTGAGTAGCAATATATTTTCCCTTTTGAAGAGGATATAATTTTATTTGGAAACAGACACTCGCTTTGTTTGACCTCTTCACAGATCTGAGCTTTTGCAAGAGTGATACCTGTTTTGTCCTCTGCCAAGCATTCAAAAGATAAGCAGGGTACTGACAAAAAAATACCCGCTAAAAACAGAATGTTGAGGATGTGGAGCATGGATGCCTTCTTAAATTTAGGATATAAAATTTTTTATTGTCATAATTCGGTTTGTCTGGCAAGGTCTTTTGTGGGACACTTCCAAAAACCAAGGTCGTGGGCAGG
The DNA here is from genome assembly GCA_938002815.1 of uncultured bacterium. GTDB lineage: Bacteria > Desulfobacterota > DSM-4660 > Desulfatiglandales > CALKZT01 > CALKZT01. The sequence goes on along the minus strand of CALKZT010000010.1, from coordinate 21,566 downwards.
TGATTCAGGATGCTTTATAAAAGGTATCCCAAGGATCTGGTTTTGGCCGATGGATGCGAAGTAACCCTCTTCCCGCTGGAAGTCGGCCATTTTCAGGCCCTTAGGAGTTTTTACGAGCAGATCCCAAAAGAGGAGAGGTTCTTTTTGAAGGAGGACCCCCTTGAGGAGGGATTGTATGAGCTATGGATCAAAAACCAAGAGAGGTTGAGGGCGTGGAATGTGGTGGCCATGGCGGAGGGCGCTATTGTGGGCCATTCCTGTCTCATCCGCAGAAACTACGGGATAAGGAGGCATGTGGGAAAGGTAAAGGTGATTCTCTCCACCTATTTTAGGGGCAAAGGGTTAGGAACCTGGATGCTCCTTGATCTTATCAAGAGGGCAATGGAATTGGAGATTGAAAGGCTCGTGGCTGAGATCCCTAAGGGTATGGATCCACGCATAGTGGATACCCTAAGGCGCTTGGACTTTACAGAGGTGGCCGTATTTAAGGATTTTTGTAAGGACATGGCAGGAGGGAGTTTGGATCTGATTTTTATGGTAAAAAATTTACACACACACTGGGGGGACTTTTAGTTATTGTCTTTGGTGATCAGGAGTTTCTGTGATGAAGCTTATCTGGAAGGGCTCGAACTACATCCTTCTTTCAAGACCTATCCCAAGTACAGATCCATAGTGACAAGAAAATCTCATCTCTATGAGATAGTAAAGGAAGAGGACTCTAATCTCTGCCTTGCTGTATGGGAGGAGAAGCTGATAGTGGGGATAGGGATATTAGAATATCCCCAAAAAGACCAGAGATGGGCACAGCTGGGTAAATGGATGATGGAGGTCTCTGTTATAGAGGTGATTCGGGAATTCAGGGGTAAGGGTTTGGCCAAGGGGCTTTTAAAGAGTACAACCGAGCATCCTTTGAAGGAGAGAAAGATCCTCTTTATGGTGGGGTATAGCTGGACATGGGATCTGGTGGGTACAGGCCTTAAGGTGATGGAATACAGGGAGATGTTGATAAATCTATTCCAATCAGAGGACTTCAAGGTATATCAGACCAACGAACCCAATGTGCTTTTGAGACCTGAAAATCTCTTTATGGCCAGGATAGGTGCCATGGTACCAGCTCATGTGCTAAAGGCCTTTAAATGGCTCCGCTTTGGTATAATTCAAAGCTTTTCCCTTGACCATAGTTACAATATGGTTACAATGTAGCCAAAAAGAAAATCAGAGCCAGGGGTATGTGGTGAAGTCCGATAGGGCCCTGGCCAGGTTCTTGGATATTGTGAGCATAAGGAGGGAATATGAGATACGCAGAGACAGGTTATTACTTGGAGGTGGACCTTTCCAGAGGTAGTGTGGAAAAGGTCCAATCTGACCCCAAACTCACAGAGATGTACTTGGGTGGGCTAGGGACCAATGCAAAACTGATATGGGACAGGGTTCCTCCAGAAGTGGATCCCTTTTCGCCAGACAATATCCTAATCTTTAGTGCTGGCCTACTATGTGGGAGCTCTGCACCTGGCTCTAATAGGACCATTATTAGCTCCATATCACCTCAAACTCGCTACATGGCATTCTCGATGATGGGTGGTTTTTGGGCCCCTGAGCTCAAATATGCAGGCTATGACAAGGTGATAGTGAAGGGGAGGGCCCCGGATCTGGTCTATCTGTGGATCAACAACGACAAGGTGGAGATAAGGGATGCCTCCCATCTGAGGGGTAAGAGCACCTATGATACGATCCACGCCATCAGAAGGGAGTTAAACGAACCCCATGCCGAGGCCCTGGCCATAGGTCTGGCCGGGGAAAATCAGGTCTATTTTGCCTCAATAGAGACAGAGAGTAGTAGCGCCAGCAGGAAGGGCCTTGGTGCAGTTATGGGAAGCAAGAACCTTAAGGCCATAGCAGTTAGGGGTACCAAAGACCTATATCTGGCCAAGCCCTTGGAGTTCATGGAAGAGTGTAACAAGGTGATGGATTACATACAGTTTAGGTTGGCAAATCCCATAGAAGGGGTCCCTGCAATTCTCGCCTTTATAGGATCTCCCCAGGAGATGATGCTCCATGATGAGAAATGGCACACCATGAGCTTTGCATGGGGGAACGCAAGGGTAAGGAGGATGGATTTTTGGAACGAAAAGATAGAGAAGGAGTGGACCGAGACCCTTGAGAATGCCAGGAAAAAGCTTGTGGGTTGTTACAATTGCCCTGTGAAGTGCCACGGAATTATCCAGCTCCCGGGCTTTCCCTCCTATGTGATGAAATGCTTCTCCAAGTTGACCTATGTAATGGGCGCAATGGCAGATGACCTGGACTTTGGGCTTAAGATAGCTTCCATCGCCCAGTCCTATGGGGTAGATGGCTACAGCACACCCCAGGTGATGGCCTTTGCAGTGGAGCTTTATGAGGCAGGGATATTAACAGACCAGGACCTTCCCAATTTCCCAAAAGACAACAGGGAGAGGTTCTACTACCTCTTAGACATGATAGTGAAAAGGGAAGGGATAGGGGATGTGTTGGCCAAAGGGGTTTACTGGGCAGCCAAAGAGATTGGAAAGGGAGCAGAGAAGTTCGATCACAACACCATAAAGAAGCATGAGCAGATACCCATCAAGTTGGGGATGTTGAACCCCATGTACTATCTCATGTGGTCTACAGGGGAGAAGGTGAACATAACCCAGATAGAGGGTCAGATCCCTCAGGCCCCTCTTCCAAAGGACTATAGAGAAAAGTTCGTACAGGACTGGATCCAGGTCCCCACGGGGAAAGAGGAGAGGTTTAAAAGATTCATCCTGGAATGGGGTGACGAAGGCAAGCAATTTCCCTTCTGGCCCGAACCCGAACTCCTGTGTGAATTGGTAGAATGGCAAGAGATCATGCATTATATAGACGACTGCCTTGGTCTCTGTGCAGGGCTTTCCTCCTTCCCACTTAAGCCACCCTATCATATCCATAATCTGCCCAGATTGGTCTCCTACGCCACAGGTATGGATGTAACTGAAGAAGGTCTCTGGGAGATAGCCACAAGGGTGAGGACCCTTGTTAGGGCAAACAACAACAGGAGGGGGCTCAGAAGGACAGAGGACAAGCCACCAGAAGACCACTGGAAAAAGAGGTTCCCTGAATACGAGGCCAAGTTGATGGACACCTATTATAATTACAGGGGTTGGAATACCGAAGGGATCCCGAAGAAGGAGACGCTCTTGAGATTTGGGATGCCCGAGGTATATCAGGATTTTGTAAAAAGGGGAATTCTGAAGGAAGAATAACCGAACATATAAGGAGTGTGTCGTGGCTAAGAAAACGGTAAAGATAATCAAGGTAGATTTGGACAAATGCCATGGTTGTAGGGCATGTGAAGTGGCATGCGCTGCCTATCATGCAAAACCCAAGTATGGTGCAGTGAACCCCGCAAGGTCTCGAGTCAGAGTGTACAGGGATGAGCTAAAGAATGTCTTTGTGCCTGTTTTTGGCACCTTTTATACGAAATCAGAGTGCGCTGCCAGGCACATGTACAGGATCAACGGCAATGATCAGAGTGCCTATGATGAGGATATGAGTGTGTGTAGTTTCTGTGGTGCCACATGTCCTTCCAGGGATCTCTTCAAGGAACCTGATTCGGGGCTTCCATTGAAGTGTGATGTCTGCGAAAGCGATCCGCCTTTGGAGAAACCCATGTGTGTAAAGTGGTGTCTTGCAGATGCCCTCATCTATGAAGAAAGGGAGGAAGAAGTGGAGGATCAGCCTGAGTTTGATGAGGTAGAAGTAGCCATAGAGTCCTTGGTGGATAAGTTCGGGATGGAGAAGGTCTTGGACGGTCTTGCCAGGATGAGTAAGTCTTCCTAACCCAAAAGGTATTTCTTAGGAGGGTGTGCTGTGGAGAGCGTGAATCTATCCGAATACAAAGAGATAGTGGAGGCCATAAAGGAGAGTGGTGCTAAGACGCAGAGGTACTGTTTCCAATGCGGGTTGTGTGACACCACTTGCCCTTGGAACAGGGTTAGGGACTTCAGCATCAGGAGGATTGTTAGGCAGGCAAGCTTTGGCCTTGCAGAGATAGAGAATGAAGAGATTTGGAGATGTACCACCTGTGGCAAGTGCCCCCAGAGGTGCCCAAGGGGTGTAAATCAGATAGAGGTGGGTGTGGGGTTAAGGAGGCTTGCAACCCAGTATGGGGTTTTTCCCAATCCCGTAAAGCCCATAAAGACCATTGCGGCGGGTCTAGTGGCCCAAGGAAATCCCTTTGGCGAGGACAGGACAAAAAGAGCCAATTGGACCCAAGAGATAGATGTGCCTCCCTTTGAAGAGGGGATCGAATATCTATATTTCCCATGCTGTTACCCTAGCTATGACAAGAGGCTTAAAAGGGTGGCGATGGCCACAGCAAAGATCCTAAGTGCTACAGAGACGCAGTTTGGGGTCATAGGAGAGGGAGAGAACTGTTGCGGGGAGAGCATAAGGAAGGCAGGGGATGAAGAGCTTTTTAGGCGCCTTGCAAAGGAGAACATCAAAAATTTCATAGATGCCGGGGTGAAAAAGATCATAGCCACATCCCCTCATTGTTACCATACATTCAAGAACGAATATCCGGAGTTCAGGGTAAATTTTGAGATATTACACGTAACCCAATACCTATTTGGCCTCTTGGAGGAAGGCAAACTCAAAATAAAGGGCCAGTATAACAGGAGGGTGGCATATCACGATCCTTGCTACCTTGGGAGACACAACGATATATATGAGGAGCCCAGGGAGGTCCTAAAGAGGATCCCTGGCCTTACCCTCTTGGAGCTCCCTGACTTTAGGGAGGATAGCCTCTGCTGCGGCGGTGGGGGGGGCAGGATCTGGATGGAGACTCCAAAGGAGGAGAGGTTTTCCAATCTCAGATTGCAACAGGCAGTTGAAGTGGGGGCAGAGGTATTAGTGACGGCCTGCCCTTACTGTATTACCAATTTTGAGGATGGTAGGGTGGTTTTGAACTTGGAAGATAAGCTTCAGATTAAGGACATAACAGAGATAGTGGAAGAGGTCATGTAAATGGGCCTCTGTTTAGGGAGGGTACTATGGCCAAAGTAATAGAGTTAAGACAGCTCCACAGGCTCGTGACAGGCAAAAAATACGGGGACGTAATGGTATTGGGGGGAGGTATCAGCGGAATCCAGGCCTCCTTGGACCTGGCAAATCAGGGCTTCAAGGTGTATCTGGTGGAGAGGGCGCCATCTATAGGCGGCCACATGGCACAACTGGACAAGACCTTTCCCACCAATGAGTGCTCTACCTGAATACTCTCACCCAAACTGGTCGAGGTAGGCCGGCATCCTAATATAGAGGTACTCACCTATACTGAGGTGGAAGGTGTCTCTGGTGAGGTGGGAGATTTTAAGGTGACACTTCTCAAAAAGGCCAGGTACATAAGGGAAGATAAATGTACCGGCTGTACTACGTGTGTTGAATACTGCCCTGTGATGGTGCCTGATCCTTTTAATCAAGAGATAGGCAAGAGCAAGGCAGTGCACATTTATTTTTCACAGGCAATTCCACTCATCACCTATATTGACCAAAGCTGCCTATATCTAAAGGAAAAGAAATGCGGAATATGCGAAACAGTGTGTGAAAACGATGCTATAGACTTCAGGCAAAAGGACCAGCTCGATCAAATCAATGTAGGAGCGATAATTCTTGCCCCTGGCTTTGAACCCTATGATCCAAGGGTTGTTACCGAATATAAGTATGGCATATTCGGAAATGTTGTAACCAGCATGGACTTTGAAAGGCTTCTAAGTTCCACAGGTCCATATGAGGGTGAGATAAGAAGACCTTCTGACCAAAGGCATCCGCACAAGATAGCATGGGTACAGTGTGTGGGTTCAAGGAGGGTGACACCTGGTAATAACAGTTATTGCTCTGCGGTCTGCTGTACCTATACCCAAAAACAGGTAATCTTAACAAAGGATCACGACAGTTCTGCTGAGTGCACTGTGTTCCACAATGATATCAGGTCTTATGGAAAGGACTTTGAGAGATTTTATGAGAGGGCGAAAAACCTCTCCGGCATTAGGTTTATAAGGAGTTATGTCACCATCTCCAGGGAAGACCCTGTGACCAAGAATGTCTTTATAAGATATGCTACACCCAATGGGGTTGTGGAAGAGGATTTCGACCTTGTGGTCCTGTCTGTGGGCCTGAACCCACCCAAATATTCCAAGGAGCTGGCCCAAAAGTTGGGGATAGAATTAGAGGAGCACGGTTTTTCCAAGACAGAGCCCTTTAACCTGATTCAGACCTCTCGTCCTGGAGTATTTGTGAGCGGGACCTTCCAAGGGCCCACAGATATACCGGAATCGGTATTCACAGCAAGTGGTGCAGTATCCCAGACAGGGCAATTGCTGAAACACAGAAAGGGAAAACTGGCCACTGAGAGGGTCTATCCGGAGGAGAAGGAGGTGGCAAAGGAGGAGCCCAAAGTGGGTGTATTTGTATGCCACTGCGGTGCCAATATAGGTCGGGTAGTAAATGTACCAGAGGTGGTGGAGTATGCCTCCAAGTTGCCCCATGTGGTCCATGCCCAGGAACAACTCTTTTCCTGTTCCACAGACTCTGCAAAACAGATCACGGATGTGATAAAAGAAAAGGGCCTAAACAGGGTGATAGTGGCCGCCTGTACCCCCAGGACCCATGAGCCCACCTTTAGGGACTCCTTGAGGGAGGCAGGGCTGAATCAGTACTTCTTTGAATTTGCCAATATCAGAGAACACTGCTCCTGGGTCCACTCTATGGAAAAGGAGGAGGCCACCAAAAAGGCAAAGGACCTGGTCCGCATGTCTTGGGCAAGGGCGGTGAGGCTTGAACCCCTTGGAGAATACGAACTCCAGGTGAACAAGACCGCCCTGGTGGTGGGAGGGGGGGTTGCTGGAATGACCACTGCCTTGAGCCTCGCCAAGCAGGGCCATGAGGTATATCTGGTGGAAAGGGAAAAGGAGCTGGGAGGTATTGTGAGGAGACTCCATTACACCTTAGAGGGCCTTGATGTTCAGGGGTTTTTAAGGGATTTGATAAAAGAGGTATATGCCCATCCCCTTGTTCATGTGATTACCAATGCAAGGATCCTAAACGCCACCGGTTATGTGGGGAATTTTGTTACAAGAGTCCAATCGGATGGTTTTGTAAAGGAGATAAAGCACGGTGCAACCATCCTTGCTACTGGTGCTACTGAATACAGACCAAAAGAGTACCTATATGGTCAGGACCCAAGGGTAATGACAAACCTGGAATTGGAAGAGAGACTCGCCAAGGGGGATGAGAGTCTAAAGGATTTGAATACGGTGGTGATGATCCAGTGTGTGGGAAGCAGAAATGAGGAGCGGAACTACTGTTCAAGGATTTGCTGCAGTCAATCCATAAAGAATGCCCTAAAACTGAAAGAGCTAAGGCCCGATGTGGATATCTACATCCTCTTTAGGGATATCAGAACTTATGGGTTTAGGGAAGACTACTATCGTCTTGCCTCTGACAAAGGGATAAGATTTATCAGGTATGAACCCCAAAGTCCACCATTGGTAGGAGTCACTGATGAGGGTACTCTCAGGGTTACTGTGGAAGATGAGATACTCGGAAATCAGCTTGAGATAGACACAGACCTTCTCTCTTTGGCAGTCGCCGTAGTGGCACCTGAAGGAGTGGAAGAGACTGCATTGAAATTCAATGCCACAGTGGGTCTCGACAATTTTTACAAAGAGGCCCATGTGAAATTACGACCAGTGGATTTTGGTACAGACGGAGTGTTTGTGTGTGGTTCAGCACACTATCCCAAGCACATCCAAGAGGTGATAAACCAGGCATACGGTGCAGCAGGGAGGGCCATGACCCTCCTCAGCAAAGAGACCGTTACTGCCTCTGGTGCGGTGGCGCTGGTGGACCAGAATGCCTGTATCTCATGCGGTGCATGTATAACAGTTTGTAATTACGGTGCCATAAGTTTTGAAGAGACCCCAAAGGGTAAGAAAGCAAGGGTAAATCCGGTCCTCTGTAAAGGGGACGGACTCTGCACCACCAAATGTCCCACTGGAGCAGTTCAGCTGCAGCACTTCAAAGACGGACAGATCATGGCACAACTGGATGCCGCAAAAGGGGAGACAGATATATTGGCAGAACTCGATAGAGCAGTAGGTGAATAGAAGGAGGTGAAGCAAATGAGCCCAGCTGAAAGATATAGGCCAAAGATTGTGGGCTTCGTATGCCATTGGTGAGGGTACGGGGCTGCTGATATGGCTGGAGTTTCCAGACTACAGTATACAAATGAGATAAGGCTGATAAGGGTTATGTGTACGGGGAAAGTAGATTTATCATACATTTTTAGGGCATTTTCCAATGGCATGGATGGTGTTTTTGTGGGTGCATGCCGTTTGGGAGAGTGTAACTACATAACCCATGGCAATTATTCAGCGCTGAAGAATGTACTGATAGCAAAGCAGATATTAGAACATATGGGGATAGAACCTGAAAGGGTTACCATAAAATTTATGAATTCAAGCGACGGACAGAAATTTGTGGAATACGTAAATAAATTTACAGAGACCATAAGAAGGCTGGGCCCCTTAGGGGAAAAGAGGGGAAAGAATTTGGATAAAAAATTTGAAGCAGCCCAGAGGATTGTTCCCTATGTAAGACTGGTGGAGAGGGAAAGGCTTAGGACAGATCTAAAGACAGAAGAGGATCACATAAAATACTTCCAGAGGGAAGACACCAAAAGGCTTATAAGAGAACTCATAGTCGATAGGCTCATTATGAGTGAGATTGTAGGCCTTTTAAGGGAAAAAATTCTTTCCACCAACCAGATAGCAGATGAAGTGGGTTTGGGATCTTCTGAGGTTGCCAAGTATGTAAATTATCTATCCAGGCAGGGGCTTATAACGTATCAAGAACCCGTTAGGGGCTATACCCTTGTCCAGTAGATTGGCCCTGAGGATCAGGGCCATGCAACTCTATTAGGAGCGTGGGAATGGATATCAAAAGGGTTGACGAGATCATAGACAAATACAATGCGGAAGAAGGGGCATTAATACAGATACTGCTTCAGCTGCAGAGCGAGAACCACTGGCTCCCAAAGGAGGTCTTGGCTAGAGTCAGTGAGAGGCTAAATGTTCCGATGAGCAGGATCCAACACATCACTACCTTCTATAAGGCCTTTAGTCTGGTTCCAAAGGGTAGGCATCAGGTAAGGGTGTGTATGGGAACTGCCTGCCATGTAAGGGGCGCGCCGAGGGTTTTGGATCGCTTGGAAGACATAGTTGGCATAAGACCAGGCGAGACCGACATGGATCTAAAATTCAGCCTCGAGACCGTGAACTGCTTAGGCTGCTGTGCCTTGGGACCTGTTGTGGAGGTGGACGGAAAGACCTACGGGAGGGTCTCTCCTTCACAGGTGGATGTTGTAATTAATCAATATGAGTAGGGGAGATAAGATGCCAAGGCTAAGATCGCCTGAAGATTTAGAAAAGCTTAGACAAGAGATACTGTCAAAGAGGGATCCCCAAAGACCCTGTGTGTCGGTCTGCTCGGGGACTGGTTGCCTTGCCTCAGGAGCAGGGGAGGTGATCGCCTCCTTTAAGGAGGAGATAGCAAAGCAGGGTTTAGATGTGGATGTGGATACCAAGGGTACTGGTTGTCCAGGATTCTGTGAACAGGGACCTATTGTGGTGATATACCCTGAGGAGACTTGCTACCTCCATGTCACCCCAGAGGATGTGCCAGAGATCGTAAGGGAGACCCTCATTAATAAACGTGTGGTGGAAAGGCTGGTCTACTCTGATCCAACAGGAAAGATAAGGGCAGTAAAGGAATCAGAGATCCCCTTTTACAAGAACCAGACAAGGCTCCTTTTGGGGGTGAACATCAAGATAGATCCCAAAAGCATAGAGGATTACATCGCTCTTGGTGGATACTCTGCCCTGTCCAAGGCCTTGTTCCAGATGAAGCCAGAGGATGTCCTAAAAGAGGTGAAAGACTCCAATTTGAGGGGAAGGGGAGGAGCAGGTTTTCCCACGGGTAGAAAGTGGGAGACATCTAAAAATGCGCCTGGAGACATAAAATACGTGATAGTAAATGCAGACGAGGGGGACCCAGGGGCCTTTATGGACAGGGCCGTCTTGGAAGGGAACCCCCATAGTGTCTTAGAGGGCCTCATCATTGGGGGCTATGCTGTAGGGGCCTCAGAAGGGTTTGTCTATGTGCGACAAGAGTATCCCCTTGCCCTTGAAAATATAAGCCTGGCAATAGAGAAGGCAGAGGAATATGGCCTTTTGGGTGAAGGTATCCTTGGCTCTAACTTTAGCTTCAGGGTAAAGGTACACCAAGGAGCTGGTGCATTTGTGTCAGGAGAATCTTCTGCCCTTATGACCGCCATAGAAGGTAGGGTGGGTGAGCCAAGGCCAAAGTACATAAGGACTGCGGTCAAAGGCATATATGGGAGGCCAAGTGTCCTCAACAATGTGGAGACATGGGCAAATGTCCCCCTCATAATCAATAACGGTGCAGACTGGTTTAGGCAGTATGGGACAGAGGGGAGCACCGGCACCAAGATCTTCTCCCTTGTGGGTAAGATAAACAATACAGGTCTTGTGGAGGTCCCCATGGGGGTTACCCTGAGGGACATCATCTTCAAGATCGGTGGGGGGATAAGGGACGGAAAGAGGTTCAAGGCAGTTCAGACGGGTGGTCCTTCGGGGGGATGTCTGCCAGAATCTTTGTTGGATCTCAAGGTGGACTTTGATGAACTCACAAAGGCAGGGTCCATGATGGGCTCTGGTGGCATGATCGTGATGGATGAGGATACCTGTATGGTAGATGTGGCACGCTACTTTGTAGAGTTCCTGACAGATGAGTCCTGTGGGAAATGTGTGCCTTGTCGGGAAGGCCTAAGGCAGATGCACAAGATATTGACAGATATCACCAAAGGCGAGGGTAATGAGGGAGACATAGAGCTCTTGGAGGATCTGGCCGAGGTATTGACTGGCGCATCGCTGTGTGCCCTTGGTAAGAGCGCAGCGAACCCTTTTTTGAGCACACTCAAATATTTTAGGGAAGAGTACGAAGCACACATAAGGGAGAAGAGGTGCCCTGCACTTATATGCAAGGAGCTCATAGCATACTATATAGACCCAGAAAAGTGCCAGGCCTGCGGTATCTGTTTTAGAAAATGCCCTGTAAAGGCAATTGAAGGCGGGAAAAATAAGATACACGTGATCGATCAGAGCAAATGCACCAAGTGCGGCACCTGCTTTGATATGTGTCCTCCAAAGTTTAGGGCGGTCAGGAAGATCTCTGGAGAGCCTGTTCCACCACCATTGCCAGAGGATCAAAGAACCATTGTGAGAAAGGGGAAAGAGGAATGAAAGAGATAACCCTTCAGATAGACGGTAAAGAGATTAGGGCAAGGGATGGAATGACAGTGCTTGAGGCTGCCTCCAAGGTAGGGATTCAGATCCCTACCCTTTGCTATCATGAGGCCTTGGAGCCATATGGTGGGTGTAGGCTCTGCACAGTGGAGGTGGAAGAGAGGGGGAGGACCAATCTGGTGGCCTCCTGCCTTTATCCAGTGGCAGAGGGGCTGATAGTGAGGACACGAACCCCAAAGGTGGATAAACTGAGAAAGACCATCTTGGAGCTGTTGCTTGCCCATGCACCCGATTCTCCAATTCTGGAGGAGTATGCCAAGGAATACGGGGCCAAAAAGGATCGTTTTGAGAAGCACCCCTCTTTTTGCATACTCTGTGGCCTGTGTGTGAGGTACTGTGCCGAGGTGAAGAAGGCCAATGCCCTCTCCTTTATAAGCAGGGGAACCAGCAGGGAGATAAACTTTATACCCGAGATCTCATCCAAAGTCTGCTGGGACTGCAAGGAATGCTTTCCCCTTTGCCCCACCTCATATTTGCAGGCAGCTTATGTGCTCACACAGGGCCTCTATTCCCAGGAGCCTCCCTTTGAGGTAAAGGGCTTAAAGGGAGTCACTGCCTGTTAACATATACAAAGGGTGGCCCGCCGAGGCCGCCCTTTTTCAGATCTGGTATTGGCCCTATCCCCAGTTGACAAGAAGCCCCCCATAGGATAGGGATTTGGGGCCTGAGGAGCTCCCAGTGGAAAGAGAGGGATGTCCAGTCCAGAGGTCGAGAGAGAGGATCTTAGGGCTAAAGGGTCAATTGGGGGACCTTGAGCCCCTAAATCGCCTCCTCTTTATCTATGAAGATATCATCTGGGGAAGGGTAAAGAATGCACCTTTTGATTCCCTCTTAACCCTTCTTCAGAGGGAAAGGGGGGCCTATAAAGAGCCCCGGTTAAATCTCCTCCTGGAAGAGTTGTGGGAGGATTTGGAGAAAAATAGACCCATATATGAATCCCATGTAAAGGCCCTCTATTGCCCATCTGGGGAGTGTGCGCCATTGAAGGGGGCTCCTTGTCAGATTGCCTGTCCCGGAAAGGTGGATGTGCCCACATATGTGGCCCTGGTGGGGAGGGGGGAATATGGAAGGGCACTGGAGATCTTGTGGGAAGACATCCCCTTCCCTGGGATATTGGGGAGGGTCTGTGTACATCCCTGTGAGGAGGCCTGCAGAAGGGCTCATGTGGACAAACCTGTGGCCATATGCCTCCTAAAAAGGGTCGCCTATGACAAGGGGATAGAGAGTGCAAAGGGCCCCAGAAACCTCCCTCCTTTGAAAGTGGCGGAGAAGGTGGCCATAGTGGGATCTGGTCCTGCTGGGCTCAGTTGTGGGTATTTTTTGAGGAAATTGGGGATAGGCTCCACCATCTTTGAGGCTATGCCAAAGGCAGGGGGCCTTTTAAGGTATGGGATCCCCAGATACAGGCTGCCTGAAGAGGTCCTGGACAGAGAGATACAAATTATCGCATCCTTAGGGGTGGAGATTCAGACGAATACTAAATTTGGGCAAGACCTCTCTTTGGAGGCCCTTCGATCCAAAGGCTATAGGGCCATCTTTTTGGCCTTAGGGGCCTGGTGTTCCCCTAAACTGGGGATAGAAAATGAAGACCATTCCCACGTGGTGGATTGCCTCAGCTTCTTGAGGGACGGTGAAAAACAGGAAATGGTTTCAGGAAAGGATGTGGTGGTAATAGGGGGTGGGAATGCCGCCATAGACTGTGTCAGGACCTCTGTTCGAAAGGGTGCAAGGAATGTGGTTTTGCTTTATAGACGCACAAGGGAAGAGATGCCAGCCCATAGAGAAGAGATCCAGGCAGCCCTGGAAGAGGGGGTAGCCTTTAGATTCTTGGTCTCTCCTGTGAAGATAGTGGTGGAAGAGGGAAGGCTCAAAGGCCTCATATGTATAGAAAACGAATTGGGTGCACCAGATGCCTCTGGGAGGAGGCAGCCCGTGCCCATTAAGGGATCTGAGCATCTCGTCTTGGCAGATATAATTATACCAGCCATAGGCCAGGAGGTTGATAGGAGCTCTCTTTGTGATGTGGAAGGCCTCAGTTTCAAAGAAAAAGGCCGAATCTTCGTGGATCCCGAGACCTTGATGACCCGGGTGGAGGGCATCTTTGCTGGTGGGGACCTTGTGTTGGGTCCCAGCAGTGTGATAGAGGCAGTGGAGCAGGGGAAGAGGGCTGCCTATGCCATCAAGGCATATCTGGAAAAGAGGGCCATGGATAGTATGCCCCTTTTGCCCAAAAGATACGTGAAGGTGCCTGGTATTAGAAGAGCTGCCTCAGAGAGCCTCTTGAGGTCGAGACTGGAACCCCATTGTATTGAGGGAGGGGAGAGGGTCTGTTCCTTCAAGGAGGTGATAGAGGAGGTGGGAGGCCTTGAGGCCCAAAAGGAGGGGGAGAGGTGCTTGAGGTGTGATGTCTGCACCGGCTGTGGAAGGTGCGTCTCTGTGTGCAGGGAAGGGATGCAGATAGGGGCATTGAGATTCTCCTTTGTAAAGGACCGTCCACAAGAGACTGATCCAGAGAGGGCCAAAGAGGCCTGCATAGGGTGTGGTGCCTGTGCTATAAACTGTCCCACTGGTGCCATTACCCTTGAGAAGGAGGGATCTATACTAAGTCTCAGCCTGGTGGGGATGGTGCTTGCCTCCCATGAGGCTGTCAAATGCAAATCCTGTGGACTGGATTATATCGCCCCGTTTCAGAGGGGTTTTATCCAAAATGGACTGCCGTATCACCAAAGGATTGCCTTAGAGGAAGACCTCTGCCCTGAATGTAGAAGGAGATCGCGCTCGGTTTAGCCCCCGAGACCTATGTTTGGCTTTGTTGACTATGCCTACGTCTTATAATATGCTTTCCCCTAGCCAGGGAGGGAAGTGGATCAGCTTATGGGGGAAAAATCCTTTGGGTCTTCTGCTGAAGCTGGGCTACCAGACTTGGAGCTTATCCAAGAGGAACCCCTCTCCATAAGGATTCAGGGCCAGCCCTATGCTGTGGTTATGAGGACACCAGGGGAGGAGTACCCCCATGTGGCAGGTTTTTGTCTTGGAGAGGGTGTTATAGACCTGCCAGAGGACATCCAGACCATTGCCTATTGTGGCGGTGAGGATAGTAATGTGGTTACACTCACTGTGACCCCAGAGAGGGCCTCTAAGATTGGCCATATCCTTGAAAGGAAAGGTTTTGTGAGCCAGACCAGTTGTGGGATATGCGGGAAGGAACTGGTCCAGGACCTAAAACAGGTGGTCTTGCCTCTATCCCACTCCGATAGGATAGATTTGGAGAGGGCAGTGGAGTGCCTGGAGGGACTGAAGTCCCATCAGGTGCTCTACCAGAGGACGAAGGCCAGCCATGCAGCGGCCATATTTGACAAGGATTTCCAACTCCTTTCCATTTCAGAGGACGTGGGAAGGCACAATGCCCTGGACAAGGCCGTTGGGAAGCTATTTTTGGATAGAAGATTGTCTGAGGCCAAGCTTCTAATCCTTTCATCCAGGATCAGCTACGAGCTGGTTCAAAAGGCAGCCAGGGCAAAGATACCTGTGATTGTGGCTGCCTCAAGACCTACTTCTCTGGCAGTGGATCTGGCCAGGTCTTTGAATATGTCCTTGGTCTCCCTGGGGGTTTTAAAAAGGCCTATTGTGTACTGTGGTCATGAGAGATTTTTGGGGATTGGCCCAAGGCCCCTCTTTGATAGAGGCAGGTCTCAGTTATAGGGGAGGAGGTGCCCATGGCAAGAAAGGTTTATAGCCTGTGCTTTATGTGTACCGTGAGATGCCCCATAGAAGTGGAGGTGGAAGGGGCAAGGGTGTTGTGGATCCAAGGCAATCCCCATGTGGGGGGGATCGAGGGGAGTTTGTGCCCAAAGGGGGTTGCAGGTATTGCCCTCATGGAGGATGACCAGAGGCTAAAATATCCTCTGATCAGGACAGGACCAAGGGGTTCTGGGGAATTTAGAAAGGCAAGCTGGGATGAGGCACTGGATTATGTCTCAGGCAGGCTAAAGGAGATAATTGAGAGATATGGAGGCCAGAGTGTGGTCTTAGGGGAGAGGGCAAACCTCGCTACCCATGTGAGTAAGACCTTTTTGAGGGCCATAGGTTCTCCCAACTATTTCTCCCACGATGCCCTGTGCAAGGGGTCTGTGAATACCGCTTGCAGATCCCTCTTTGGGTACACAGATGCAGAAATCGGCATAGACTATGCCAACACAAAACACTTGATACTCTATGGCAGGAACCTCTTCGAGGCAGTGGAGGTAAAGGGTGTAAACAATGTACTGGATGCCATGGCAAAGGGTGCAAAACTCACCTATATAGACCCAAGGGTTACCACAACCGCCCTGAAGGCCCATAGATACTGGATGATCAGGCCCGGGACAGACCTGGCACTAAATTACGGTCTCATGCATGTCATCCTAAAAGAGGGCCTATATGACCAGGAGTTTGTGGAGAGATGGGTTTTGGGCCTAAAGGAGCTGAGGGAGCTTGTGGAACCTTATACACCCCAATGGGCGGAGGAGGAAACAGGGATACCCCAAAAGGAGATAGTGGACCTTGCAAGGGAATTAGGCGAGCAGAGGCCCAATGTGATCTTCCACTATGGTTATAGGGGCGCCCACTACAAAAACGAAATATACCTCAGAAGATCCATCTTGATGCTAAATGTCCTCATGGGCTCAGTGGAGACAAAAGGGGGTATTTTCTTCAAAAAGGGCCCAGGCGAAGTGGGGAGGAAGGCCCCCAGAAAGCTCACAGACCAGGAAGGCCTCCCCAAGGTATCCCAAGTGAGATTCGACAAGGTGGGGACAGAGGCCTTCCCCTTGCCTGACCCCAATCACGGTGTACCCCAGATGCTTGCGAGGGCAATCCTTAGTGAGGATCCCTATCCCATAAAGGCATTGATTGTAAACAGGTTTGAGCCCCTTCACTCCATTCCAGAGCAGTCCACCACAAAGGAGGCATTGGGTAAGCTGGATCTGATAGTGACTGTGGACGTAAATTTTAGCGACATAGCCTGGTATTCGGATGTGGTCTTACCTGAGTCCATGTATTTGGAGCGGCTGGATCCTGTGCAGCAGGCCAATGGGCTAAAACCACAATTGTTCCTGAGACAAAAGGCAGTGGAGCCCAGGTATGATACGAGGGAGTATGCAGTAATAATCAAGGAATTGGCCAAGAGGCTTGGTCTTGAGAGATATTTTCCTTACGAATCCATGGAAGAGCTGGTAAAGTGGCAGCTGGAAGGGACCGGTTTTACCATGGAAGATTTCATGAAGAAGGGCTTCGTTGCCTATACCGATAACCAGATATTCTGGGACAGAAAGGACGGGTTAAGGCTTAAGACACCTTCCAAAAAGATAGAGTTCAAATCGAGTCTCTTGGAGGAAAGGGGTTTCAGTTCCTTCCCCCCCTATGAGAAGGTCAAAAGGCCAGAGAGAGATACCTTTAGACTGGTAGTGGGTAGATGTGTCTTGCATACCCATGTGTCTACCCAAAACAACCCCTATCTGAACGAAAGGCTTTCTGAAAATATCCTATGGATAAATGGCAAGAGGGCAAAGGAGCTTGGGATTCAAAATGGGAGCCTAGTTGAGATCTCCTCATCTGTGGGAAGTGGAACTATAAAGGCCTTTGTGACAGATTTGATCCATCCAGACTGTGTGTTCTTACTCCATGGCTTTGGACATGAGTCCAAGGGCTTAGGGAGGGCTTACAATAAAGGGATCTCAGATGCCATGTTGCAGGAAAATATAACGGACATGGTAGGGGGAAGCCCTGGACTCCATGAGACCTTTGTGAAGATCTCTCCCTTGAGGAGGCAGCTATGAGCAAATATGCCTTGATCCAAGACAGGTGGAGATGCATAGGATGTGGGGCCTGTACCATTGTATGTAAGGTGGTAAAGGGGATTGGTGTGGGGCCAAGGCCTTTGGAAGTGATAGCCTTAGGACCAGCCATAGTGGAGTCAAAACCCCTTGGACAGTTTATATTCATGCCCTGTTTCCATTGCGAGGAACCCTGGTGTGTTTATGCATGTCCCACCGGTGCAATGAAAAAGAGGCCAGAGGACGGAATAGTCTATGTTCAAGAGGAGCTTTGCGTAGGTTGTAAGTCCTGTATGTATGCCTGTCCTTGGGGGGCCCCTCAGTTCGACCTGACCAAGGGAAAGGTGGTGAAGTGTGACTACTGCAAGGACAGGGTAGATAAGGGACTAAAACCTGCCTGTGTTACCATATGCATAAGCCATTGCCTCAGCTTTGGAGTGGCAGATAGGCTTGAAGAAATAGACAAGAGGAGGACCAGATATGCTCACCACTCCACCCAGTTCCCTTATTGAAGAGCTCTTACAGGAGGGGATTCATTCAGTACCAGGGCTCTTTTTCAAACAGGTCTCCAAATATGGGAATAAGGCCTGCGTCTCTTACAAGACTGAGTCGGGGTGGAAGGACCTCTCCTGGAACCAGATGGCCTCAATGGTAAATTCCCTTGCCGGTTTCCTAAAGTCCTTGGGAGTTCAAAAAGGCGATAGGGTGGCCATCTTTTCCCCTAATAGATACGAGTGGTGGGTATCGGATCTTGCAATCCTTTCACTGGGGGCCATTGACGTACCCATATATGCCACAAATTCCAGCTATGAGGCCAAGTATATATTAGAGCACTCAGGGGCAGTGGGGTGTGTGGTAGGCAAGCACGAGCACTTCCAGAAGATAATGGAAATAAGGGATGAGCTCCCCCAATTGGGGTTTGTGGTGGCCATGGATCCCGTAGAGGAGAGGTCAGGGGATGGGGTCTTCAACATGGATAGGGCCCTTTTAGAGGGGAAAGGGGTGGGTATAGACATAGAGGCCTCTTTGAGGCAAATAGGCATAGATGATCTTGCCACCATTATGTACACATCGGGTACAACCGGGCCTCCAAAGGGGGTAATGCTGAGCCATGGAAATTTCCTATATAATGTGTACCAGGCCCTCCATGATTTCTGGGATCAGGTCTTTGAGGAGGATGTGCTCTTATCTTTTCTGCCCCTCAGTCATTCCCTTGAGAGGACGGCAGGTTATTACATGCCCATGGCATGGGGGGCAAAGGTGGCCTTTGCAGAGGATTTCTCAAGGCTTCAGGAGAATCTCCTGGAGGTAAGACCCACATGCATTGTGAGTGTCCCTAGGCTTTATGAAAAGATCCGTGCAGGAGTCCTTGCAAAGGTGGCCCAGGCCCCTGATTCCAAAAAGAGGCTCTTTGAGTGGGCGATGAGTATAGGGAGGCAGAACCTTCCCTATGTCTGCCAGGACAAAAAGAGGCGAGGGGTGTTTGCGATTAAATACGCCATTGCGGATCGGCTCATCTTCCGCAAGCTAAAGAGGGCCTTGGGCATGGACAGGCTCAGGTTTGCTGTTTCAGGGGGTGGGCCCCTTTCTGTGGGGGATGCAGAGTTTTTTCTCGGGATGGGGATAGTGGTGCTGGAAGGATACGGGCTCACCGAGACAACACCTATAACCAATGTCAATAGATATTACCTCATCAAACCTGGCACAGTGGGGCCACCAGTCCCTGGGACGACCATAAAGCTCTCAGAGGAAGGGGAGGTACTTATAAAAGGTCCCCAGGTGATGAAGGGTTATTATAGGGATGAAAAGGCTACAAGAGAGGTCTTTACGGAGGACGGATTTTTTAGATCCGGGGATGTGGGTGTTATTGACCAAGACGGATATCTGGCCATAACAGATAGGCTGAAGGAGATCATAGTAACCTCAGGGGGAAAGAATATCTCCCCACAAAACATAGAAAATAGGTTAAAGGAGTCCAAGTTCATAGAGCAGGTGGCCGTAATAGGAGACAATCGAAAATATCTCTCTGCCCTAATTGTGCCAAATTTCGAGCAGTTAGAGGCCTGGGCCTCTGAGAACAATATCAGCCCCTCTTCCAGGGAGGAGCTGGTGAAACATCCAAAGGTTTTGGAGCTCTACCAAAAGGAGATAGAGACCCTGATGAGTATATTTGCAAGGGTAGAGCAGATCCGCAAATTTACACTTTTGAGTACAGAATGGACCCAACAGACAGGGGAACTCACACCTACAATGAAGCTAAAAAGGAGGGTAATAAACAAGAAATACGGAGATCTCATAGAGTCCATGTATCCAAAGGAGATTTAGACAGGTATTTCCAATTGTCCATAGTTAATTTAACCCATCCCAGACCGTTCGTGGTCTGGGTGGTTATTTTTCTTATCTTTCTTGCATACAACCCTCTTCTATGGGCTAAAGAGCATCTTATCTATAGAACAGTCATTTCCGGTGACATAAGCAAATCCATCAAGAAAGAGATATCTGAAAATATAGAGACGCTGAGGCTAGAAGATAAAGAGATAGTTATCTCAGAGGGTATACTCAAAGCTGTGATGGTGGAAGACAAGACCACCATAGAGAAGATTATGAGGTCCTATGGGTATTATTCTCCCAAGATAAGTTTAGAGATCAAAAAGACAGAAGAAGGCTACATTGCTGAGTTTGGAGTTGAACCAGGGCCACAGTTTGTCTTCGATATAATCGAAGTCTCAGTAAAGGGCCAAGAGAAGGCCTTTAGGGATACAGTGATAGGTATAATGGCGGATGCAGGTGTTGCCAAAGGCCTACCCTGTGAAACCAAGGCCATTTTAAAGGGCGAAGAAGAGGTGATCAAAGGGATTAAGAATTTGGGTTTTCCCTTCCCCAAGATCCAGGACAGGCAATACATAGTGGATTACACCAAGAATGGCATGGATGTAAAATACGAGATTGATCCCGGGCCACGCGGGCATTTCGGGAGGCTCTTGATAAGTGGGTTGGATAAGACCAAATATGAATACCTCGAAAGGATGCTTTCCTGGAAAGAAGGAGAGATCTTCTCCCTTCAAAGGTTGGAGCAATTGCAGAGGGCTCTTTATCAGTCCAACCTCTTTAGCACCGTGAATATCAAGACAAAGGAGAGACTGGATGAGGGATCGAAACTGGACGTAATTGCCGAGGTGAAGGAGAGGAAATACAGGAGTATAGCAGGAGGCATTAGTTACAGGACATACGAAGGGCCAGGCATATCCTTTGGGTGGGAGGACTCCAATCTCCAGGGGAGCGCAGAAAGGCTAGCTTTTAAAGGCGCACTTCTCAGTAAGACATACTATCAGAGGCTGGAGTATATGAAGCCATTTTTAGGGGGAAGGCCCCAGGATTTGGCTCTGTCTTTACAAAACAAAAAGGAGGAGGGGGATGCCTACGATGCCACAACCCTTTCCTGGGACGCTATGGTAAATGTACCCAGATGGAAGAGGTTATCCCTGAGTTACGGGGTCTCTGCCAAATACGGTAAGGTGACCCAGAGTGGCTCTGAGGATTCCTATAGTCTCATCTCTCTTCCACTGAGGTTAGGAAGATCTAAGGTAGACGACCTTCTAAATCCATCTCACGGCTACAGGGCATTTCTGAACATAAATCCCTCCTATTTGATACCATTAAGAAGGGAGTTTCTGAAGGTATATTCAGGGGGAAGTGTGTATGTACCACTCTCAGAGGATAGAAGCTATCTATTTGCAGCCAAGCTGAATATGGGCTTTATAGGAAATCTCTCAAGGGATACACTGCCAGCAGACGAAAGGTTCTATGGAGGGGGGGATGGATCGGTGAGGGGTTATGCCTATCAATATCTGGGGGAATTGCGGGGCGGGACCCCGGTCGGGGGGAAGGGCTTGATGGAGTTTGGAGGAGAGCTAAGGAAAAGGATAAGGGAGAGGTTGGGTTTGGTGGTATTTTTGGATGGAGGTTCTGTGTACAGATCATATCCCATGGATGGCAGTGGGGCCTTCAGGTTTGGGACAGGTTTGGGGCTCAGGTTTGTTACCCCGGTGGGGCCAATACGGCTCGACGTTGCTACGCCCTTAAATCGAAGGGCGGGTGTGGATAGATATATTGCGGTGTACTTCAGTGTGGGCCAGGCCTTTTAATAAAAAGAGCCTAAATGGGGCCTTGGTTAAGGCCGTGGCCTATTTTGGCCTCTTTAACTTGGGGCTTCTACTCTTTTTGGGCATAACTCTTTCCTCTCTCAATATTCCACCCCTTAGGGAGAAGGTGATTGGGCTCTTGGAGACCAAGCTGGGGGAAAGGGGGGGGC
>CALKZT010000009.1 GCA_938002815.1 uncultured bacterium | reverse complement strand
TGGGTGATCCCCAATCCATAGGATACAATGGAAGCTGCGGCACTCCCCCTTCCACAGGTACGCAAAGACTGTCTTGCGATATCCTCTACCAGGAGAAAATAGTGGCAGTATCCCTTTTCTCTGATAAGGGAAAGCTCGTATATGACCCTTCCAAGGAGGTCCAGATTTAGATCCCCATATCTCCTTATACATCCCTCCAAGGTCTTTTGGGCAAGGAGTTCAAAGGCCTTTTCGTCACTTAGGCCCTCCATCTTTGGGAGTGTGAGGAGGAAATTCCAGGAGCTATGGAGCATAGATGCCACCTTGACCGTGTTATCCAGGGCCTCTTCACAAAAAGAGAGGGCCTCCTTAAGAGACAGGGGCTCTTCCAAATAATCCCTTGGTCCTGCCACCCCCTCTAAAGGGAGTCTATCCGGCTTCTTGTTTAGGGAGATTGCCCTTAGGATCCTATGGATTTCATAGTCAGAAGGATCCAGCATACAGACCCTTGAAGTGGCCACAGGAGGAATCCCCATCTCTTTAGAGGTCTTATATGCCCTGTGGGGAAAGTGGCCCAAGGAGACCTCAAAAAAGATACCCTCAGGATAGTGCTCCTTAAGGGGAAGGAGGCACTCTGGCATGTCTGAGATAAAGAGGAGGCCCCTTCCCCTCCTTATGAGGGAGGGGATCAGTTGGAATCCGGAATCGCAATGCAAGGAAGATATGAGCGAGCAGAGGTTTTTGTAGCCCTCCTCATCCTTTATGAGGGCCAAAACCCTTAGCCCATTGTGTCTCAGTTCACTCCCCACAAAGGGCCTGATGTTCTGTTCCCCTGCGGCCTCCAAAAATGGGAAGATCCCGTATAGTCCGTTTATATCCGTAAGGGTAATGGAGTTAAGCCCCATCTCCTTCGCTCGGGTGACAATCTCTTCCGGAGAGGGGATGCCCCATCCCTTGGAATAGTGGGAGTGGCAGTGTAGGTGCACAAATTCCATCTAATCTTTTACCCCAAGGGCTATGCCATAAAAGATGGCATCCCTTCCAAACCTTTCACGGACCTCATTTATGGCCTTTGAAAGCCCCCAAGACCTCAAATGGCCCTTCTCTTCCCAGAGCTCCTGGATCCTCTTCTTAATAGGGGGCCTTGGGGTACAGCTAAGCCAAAGCCCCAATTCTCTCACGCCTGTCTTCCTTGTATGCCCCTTTTTGAAGAGCCCTTCCAGTTCCCGAAAAAGGGGCCACAATTCCCTCCCCTTAGGCCAGAAGGCCCTCATGACACACATATAATCCGAATACCTGAACCAGAGTCCACCCCTTTTAGGCAAAAGGCCTATCTTCTGGATCTTGTCCAGGCATCTTTCCAAGAGCACAAAGAGATAAGACCTCAATACCTCATCCTCATTTATATCCCCTGGAAAGGTAATACTTTCCTCTATCTTTGGGATCTTGTGATGGGGATATACAGGGCTATGATCTATCCCCCTTGACTGATCATAGACAACAGGTGCCCTTAAACTAAAAAGAAGCCTTAAAAGGGAAAAGTCTAAGCCCCACAAGAGTCCTACCCTTTGGATACCCAACTCTGTCTTCAGCATATGGGCCTCTTTTGGGTAGATGGCGGGGATAAAGGATATGTCCAGGGGGGCCATAAAATGGCCCTCCTCTCCACGTCTCACTTCCAGGAGTTCCAGGGGAGGTACTATCCTGGAGGCTATCTGGGATACCAGCTTGTTGGCCCCAATCCCTGTGCTACATGGGACTCCAAGGTCTTCTTTTATCTCCACTATGAGCCTCTGGCCCACGTCCCTGATATCCCAAAGCCTATGGGTTCCGGTTAGATCCAGATACAGATGACCAGCCTTTGAGATCTCCCAGAGGGGTGTATACCTTTGGGCCAGGAGATGGAGCCTCTCAAGGCCCTTTTCTACCTTCATGGGATCAGGCCTTATAAAGATAACCCTGGGGCACAAACTCTTTGCCTCTCTAATGCTCATGCCAGGCCTAATACCTTCCCTTTTTGCCTCCAAGGAGCATGAGATAATTCCTCCATCAGGGGGCACAGCCACCACCACAGGCCTGTATCTCAGTTTAGGGTCAGCGACCCTTTCCAAAGAGATCTGAAAACACGGTATGTGGAGATGAAGGATATGCCTTTCCATGAAACTACTTATAATACCTGATCACTCCCACCACCTTACCCTCTATCCTGAGATCCTTGTCTCTTACTACGATGGGGGCCATCTCCTTATTAGCAGGCCTCAGCTCTATTCTATCCCCGATTCTGTAGTATCTCTTTAAGGTAGCCTCATCCCCTATAAGGGCCACTACAGTATCTCCGTTCTCTGCAGTGGGTTGTCTTCTCACCACCACAAAGTCTCCGTCCAAGATCCCATCCTCTACCATGGAAGAGCCCTCCACCTTCAATACAAAGTATTCTCCCTTCCCAAGCATTGAACCTGGGACCTCTATGGTCTCATTATCCTGGATCGCCTCTATGGGCCTTCCTGCTGCAACCCTGCCTAATAGGGGGAGCAAAGACCTCCCAGGGCCTAAAGTGAGCTCTATGGCCCTCTTGCGATTCCTCTGAAGGGGCCTCTTTACGTACCCCTTTCTCTCTAAGGCAGCGAGATATGTGGTTACGGTGTTATAGGACCTGAAACCAAACCTTTTGCATATCTCTTCAAAGGAAGGGGCCTGGCCTTTCTCCTTGATATAATCTGAGAGGTATTCCAAGACCTGTGCCTGTTTTTGTGTAAGCTTCATCCCCTATTTCCTCCCACAAGGGAGTAAATACTGTAAATTATACTGTAAGTCAAGTGCCCATTTTGAGGTAACAAAAACAAGAGGGCACAAAAAAGACTTGACAACCCACTTTGTGTGGAGCAAAGTGTATGCTCAATATTAACACAGTGTGAGTATATAAAGGATGTTCAGAGGTAGGTCCTCACATACCCTGGATGACAAGGGCAGGCTAATTATCCCCGCCAGGTTCATGGACTACCTCAACTCAAAAGGAGAGGACACGTTGGTTCTCACCAACTACGAGGACTGCCTCTGGGGTTTCCCAAAGACCACTTGGGAAAAATTGGAGGAAAAAGCCGCCAGTTTGCCCCTTTTTCAGCCCGCCGCTATCGCTTATCAAAGGTTTTTCATATCAGGAGCCGAGTATTGTCAGATCAAAAATGGAAAAATAACCATTCCCTATGAACTTAGAAAACTGGCAGGAATTGATAGAGATGTTATGCTTGTGGGTGCAACCCTTCGTTTTGAAATCTGGGACAAAGGAAAATGGGAGGAATCATTCAATAACATAAAAAGAGATTTTAAAACTATGCAGAGCGAACTTAATCAGTTTGGGATATAGTACATTTGAGTGTGTACAAATATCTACATATCCCGGTACTCACAAAAGAAGTTATTGAAAATATGAATATCGATGAAGAGGGGGTTTATGTAGATGCTACCGTTGGAACAGGGGGACATGCCACAGAGATACTCAAAAGGCTTGGGCCAAAAGGGAGATTGGTGGCCATCGATAGAGACCCTAATGCCATTGAAACTTCGAAGCAAAGGCTCAAAAACCACATTGAGAAGGTAATATTTGTGCAGGAAAGATTCTCAAATATCACAAATATCCTAAGCGAACATAGTGTAGGCCCTGTGAATGGAATTCTCTTGGACCTGGGCCTCTCACTCCCACAACTCAAAGAGGCCAGAAAGGGTCTTTCATTCCAAGAGGAAGAGCCCCTTGATATGAGGATGGGAAAAGAGGGCAAGATGCGGGCCATGGATATTGTAAACAGATGGCCCGAAAAGGAGATCTCAGAGCTTTTATTACGTCTTGGCGAAGAGAAAAGGGCAAGGACAATAGCAAGGCAGATTGTACGGGAGAGGGAAAGGCAAAAGATAACTACTGCCGCCCAGCTCGGGAGGATCATATGCGCCGCAGTGGGATTTAGAAAAGGAAGACTTCACCCTGCAACACGTAGCTTTATGGCCTTAAGAATATTTGTAAACGACGAACTAAATGAGCTCAAGAAATTCTTAACCCAAGCCCCATCACTGGTTCGGCGATCAGGAAGAATTGTTGTTATATCGTATCACTCACTTGAAGATAGAATTGTGAAAGAATATTTCAACTCAGATCTTTATTCTGAGTTCACAAAATTAACTAAAAAACCTATCTCACCGTCTAAAGATGAAATACAAATCAACCCAAGTGCAAGAAGTGCCAAAATGAGAGTTGTAGAAAGGAGGTAACATTATGGAACATGCCTATGGATATCGGTATTCTAATCTCGATCTAAAAGCTAATTATTCATTAATAAGACAACATTCAAAATTGGATATATGGATCATAGGTATTCTGACACTATTATTTACAATTATGCTTATTGTCACTGTTTTTGTCAGGGTATATTTCTCAACAGTAATTAGAGAGACAGGCTATACCATAGCAGAGTTAACGAAGGAAAAAATTAGGCTGTTAGAGGAAAAAAATAGACTTAGCGCTGAGATAGCATTCCTAAAATCCTCACAAAATTTAGGTAAAATTACCTCAAATAAAAAGGATTTGGTTATACCACATGCCAACCAAATAGTAAGAATAGGCGAATGAGGTGTAATCTACAGAATCAAAATAAGATAAAAGTAGCAGGGGGACTCTTGCTGCTGGGCCTTTTACTTTGCCTTTCAAAGGCCTTTTGGCTCCAGATAGTAGTTTCAGAGGAATATAGCAAAAAAGCCCTTTCAGAAATCTTCACATCCATAACCCTACCCCCTAAAAGGGGTGAAATCTTGGACAGAAATGGGAAGATACTATCCATTAGTATCGATGTGGCCTCCCTTTATGCCCACCCCAACAAGATCACAGACAAGGAAGGGATCTCTCATATGCTGGCCCAGATCCTAAACAGCTCTTCAACGGAGATCTTAGAAAAGCTTAAGAGTGACAGACCCTTCGTGTGGATAAAGAGGGCCATAACCCCCTTTGAGGCAAAAAAGGTAGCTGAGCTCAAGAACCCAGCCATAGGCATCTTGAAGGAGTATGCCAGATTCTACCCCAACAAGTCCCTTGCCTCACAGACCGTGGGTTTTGTGAACATAGACAATAGAGGAGTAGAAGGGATAGAGAAGGCCTTTGATTTTCTGCTGATGGGACCTGAAAAAAAGGTGGTGCTCATGAAGGATGCCACTGGGAAGGCCTTCGCCGTAGTAAAGGAAGAGATAGGCCAAAAGAAGATCCATCAAGTCTCCCTTACCATAGACAGGGAGTTGCAACAGGCAATGGAAGAGGCATTAAAGAAGGTTGTCCAGGAAAGACGGGCCATATCTGCCAATGCTGTGCTGATGGATTCTAATACAGGAGAGATCCTGGCCATGGCCACCTACCCCTCCTATGACCCCAATAACTATGGACTCTTTCCCCCTGAAAGATACCGGAACAGGTCTATAACCGATGTCTACGAACCCGGAAGTGTGATGAAACCCTTTGTATTTGCACTGGCCCTTGAAAAGGGTGCAATAACCCCTTCTTCCCTCTTTCACTGTGAAAATGGGAAATATCCCGTGGCAGGAAAGGTGATTAAGGACGTCCATCCCTATGGGACCCTGACAGCAGAGCAGGTGATTGTGAAATCGAGCAACATAGGGGCCTCCAAGATAGGGGATAAGGTTGGGTATGAGGAGTTCTATAAGTTTATGAGAAAATTGGGCTTCGGTGCGCCCCTGGGCATAGAGCTCCCTGGAGAGAGGAGTGGATTTTTGAGGGATCCCAAAAGGGTAAGGCGGATAGAGGAAGTGAATACCTATTTTGGCCAGGGGGTCACAGTAACTACCCTGCAGATGGTGGCAGGCATGGCAACCCTTGTAAATGGGGGTTATGTGGTAAAACCACACCTTGTGAGGGAGATACGTGACGAGAAAGGTGCTATAATAAGATCAGCTCCCCCTAGTTTTGGGGAGAGGGTCCTCTCCGGAAGGACCAGCGATATCGTGAAAGGGGTACTGGAGAAGGTAACAGAGGGGGGCGGAACCGGCTCAAAAGCAAGGGTCCCCATGTATTCCGTAGGGGGAAAGACCGGAACTGCCCAGAAGGTGGATCCGATCCTGAAGACCTATGCCCCTGGCAGATACATAAGCAGCTTTATAGGCTTTGCCCCTGCGGACTACCCAAGGTTTGTACTGGGCATTGTGGTGGATGAGCCAAAGGGTGAATATTATGGAGGAGTTGTGGCAGCACCGGTATTTAGTGAGATAGCTTCTGTGGCCCTGGCAAGGATGGGTCTAAAACCTGACAGTGGGCCTCACCCCTTGATGGCACAGATAAATAAGGAGAAGGAATACATATCTCCCATGGAATCCTGCCTTTCAATGGCACAACAGAATGTACTCCCTGATTTCAGAGGGATGCCCATAAGGGAGGTATTGAATACCGCCCGTCTCCTGAGGGTGCCAGTAGAGATAAAGGGAAGCGGCTTTGCTATAAAACAGGATCCAAGACCTGGGACAGGATTAAACGAGGTCAGAAAGCTCTTTGTGGAGTTCCATCCACCAAACATGGGAAAGGGAGGCTGATTTGAGGCTTTCAGAGCTCTTTAAGGGTATATCCGCACAGATCCCACAAAGGCTTTATGACCTGGAGATAAGTGGTCTCAAGGTAAACTCCAAAGATGTAAAGCCGGGCGACCTATTTGTGGCCATAAAGGGGACAAAGACCGACGGCCACCTCTTCATCCCGGAGGCCATCTCTAAGGGCGCCAGGGCCGTGGTGTGTAATAAAGACTATGAGTCCCATTATCTTCAGCTCATCAGGGTCTTGGATACCTGCTCCCTTTTACCCTTTCTTGCCAACAACTATTATGGGGATCCTGTCTCCCAGATGACCTTTATTGGCATTACAGGTACCAATGGAAAGACCACCACATCTTATCTCATAGAGTCGGTCCTAAAGGCAGGTGGCTTAGATGTGGGTGTAATCGGTACCCTTGGATTTAAAATCAAGGACCGCCATACCTCTTTAAACCTCACCACCCCTGATCCCATTCAATTCCTCCAGATCCTGCTGGAGATGAAACAGTCGGGTGTGAACTTTGTGGTGATGGAAGTCTCTTCCCACAGCCTCGCACAGCACAGGGTAGACTGCTGCAATTATTCAGTTGCTGTATTTACAAACCTATCAAGGGATCACCTGGACTATCATAAGAACATGGAAGACTACTTCTCTCATAAACGTAGATTATTCACGGAATTACTAATGAAAAAGGACGATAATTGTCCAAGAGCAATAGTAAATGCCGATGATTTATATGGGAAAAGGCTCTCATCAGAATTAAATTCACAATTAACATTTGGACTATCCTCTGAATCTGATATATATCCAAAAAGCTATGATTTGACCATAGATGGCATAACAGCAGACATTGAAACTCCTATTGGTAGAATAAATATTGAATCTCATCTCATTGGTCTTCACAATCTGTATAATATCATGGGGGCAATTGGTGCAGCAATTTCCCTTAATGTCCATTTATCTGCCATAAGAGAGGGAATTTCAGGCCTGCATCATGTCCCAGGTAGACTCCAAAGAGTCTCCAACTGCAGGGGAATAAATATATTTGTGGACTATGCACACACTCCAGATGCCCTCCAAAGTGTCATCTCAAATCTCAGAAGACTCTCAGAGGGAAGGTTGATTGTGGTCTTTGGGTGCGGAGGAGACAGGGACAAGGGGAAGAGGCCCATGATGGGACAAATCGCTGTCTTGGGGGCAGATGAGGTCTTTATAACCTCAGATAATCCCAGATCTGAGGATCCCTTAGGTATTATCGAGGAGATATTAGTGGGTATAAGGAGGGCAAACACCACTACTCCCTATACAGTGGAACCAGACAGGGAAAAGGCCATAGGCCTTGCCATAGCCCGGGCCCGAAGGGGTGATACGGTACTCATAGCAGGAAAGGGCCACGAAGATTATCAGATCATCAAGGATAGAAGATACCCCTTTAGTGATGTGGGTGTGGCTGAGAGGATAGTCTCACAAATGGGGAAGTCCTAATGAGGCTCAGCCAAATCCTCCAGGCATGTTCAGGAAGACTTATTTTGGGAGATCCGGAAGCAGATCTGGGCGGCATCTCCATAGATACAAGGACCCTCAATAAGGGAGATCTCTTCATTGCAATAAAAGGTGAGAGATTCGATGGTCATGATTTTATACCCGATGCCATAAGGAGAGGCGCAAAGGGAGCAGTAGTCGAAAGAGGGGATCTTCCATATGGTGAGATCCCCCAGCATTTCTCCCTAATAGAGGTCAAAGATACAGTAAGGGCACTGGGGGATATAGCAAACTGGTGGAGGAGGCGTCTAAACACCTTTTTAATTGCCATAACAGGGAGTGTTGGAAAGACCTCAACAAAGGACATACTTGCCTCAATACTTTCTAAAAAAGGGGACACATTCAGTAGCAAAGAAAATCTAAATAACCTGATAGGTGTTCCCCTCAATATCTTGAGTATGGAGGAGTTTCATCGATATTCAGTAATCGAAATGGGTATGAACAGACCTGGTGAAATAAAAAGGCTCACAGAGATATGTGCCCCAAACATAGGTGTCATAACTAATGTAGGCCCTGCACATGTAGAGGGCCTGGGATCTGTGAGAAATGTTATCCTGGCAAAATTAGAGTTGGTGGAAACCATAGGAGAGGATTCCATCACCTTCATTGATGGAGACAACAAGGACCTCCTAAGATATGTCAAGAGATACAATAAACCCCTAATAAACGTATGTCAGAAAAAGACAAACGACTACGTATACGATATAAAGCTTTCAGAAAAAGGTGCCAAAATTAGTGTCCTGGTAAAAAAAGAGGGGCAGCTTTATGATTTTTGGTTCCATCTCATGGCCAAGCCCTATCTCCTGAATGCCTCAGTGGCCTGTTCCTTGGCCCTCTATTTGGGGCTCGATCCTTCGGATATCCAAAGAGGCATAGGGGCTTACAAAGGGACCAGGAGCAGGTTTGAGGTCCTTAGCCTAATGGACGGCTCCTTTTTGGTGGACGATTCCTACAACGCCAATCCTATCTCCTTGAAGGCAGGGCTTTTTTCCCTAAAGGAGCTATTTCCGGATCAAGAAAAAATTTTGATCATCGGAGATATGCTGGAACTGGGAAAGGGCTCTAAGAGATACCATCGAGAGGCAGGCAGGCTCTGTGCAAAAATCGGGGCATCTAAATTGATCGCCATTGGCTCCCATTCAAAGGAGGTCCTCGAAGGCGCAAAGAAGGAAGGCCTAAGAACTGAGGACATGATAGCCTTTCAGGATGTAAAAGAGGCGCTTCCCTATATACCTCAATTTGTAAGTAAGGGCAGCATCTTATACGTCAAAGGCTCTCACAAGGTAAATCTTTCTATTCTGGTGGACCACGTAACCAAATCTTTCGGCAAAGATAAGGAGAATCGAGTTGTTCTATAAGATCTTTCTTCTACTACAGGACTATGTAAGCTGGTTTAATGTCTTTAAGTACATAACCTTTAGAGGAATACTTGCAACTCTTACCAGTATAATATTTTGCATTATATTTGGCAAGACAACAATAGAAATACTTAAAAAGAA
>CALKZT010000008.1 GCA_938002815.1 uncultured bacterium | reverse complement strand
CCTGATTACCTGATCGGAAGGGATATACTGATATACGAAATAAACTCACCTCAGGATCAGGAAAAGATAATAGAACTTTCAAGGGAGGTGCCGGTCCTGGTAAGGACAAGAGATTGGCACATAATCCCTCTGGAAAATTTGGTCTCGAGATCAGATAACATCCTTGTAGAGGCCTCTGATTCGGACTCTGCCCTTCTCGCCCTCGGGGTATTGGAAAAGGGGGTGAGGGGAATAATCCTTGAAGGAAATGACCCCATCTGGGTTGGGAAGATGGTGGGGAGGCTGAAGTCTACTACTGATAAGATACCTTTGGTGCCTTTTGTGGTTGAAGAGGTGAGGCCCCTAGGTCTTGGGCATCGGGTCTGTCTGGATACCTGTAACGTCTTGGAAAATGGGCAAGGAATCCTTGTGGGTAATAGTTCCAAGGGACTCTTTTTGGTCCATGCAGAGACCATCCCCGGTCCCTATGCCTCTCCCAGACCTTTTAGGGTGAATGCGGGGGCTGTGCACTCTTACGCCTTATGTCCTATGCAAAAGACAGGGTATCTCATGGAGCTCTGTTCAGGGGCAGAGGTATTGATCTGTGATTACGAGGGAAAGTCTATGACTGCCATTGTGGGTAGGAGCAAGATAGAGAAAAGGCCCCTTATAAAGATTACTGCCTCTTGCCAGGAGGCCTCATACTCTGTGATCCTGCAAAATGCCGAGACTATAAGGCTTGTTGCCCCAGGAGGAGACCCCATATCGGTCGCGGAACTAATAAAAGGTGACCAGGTCTTGGGCACCATTATGGGACAGGGGCGACACTTTGGTCATAAAGTGGATGAGTGGATCTTGGAGGTGTAATGCTCTGCATATCTGTGGCACCTGCTCCAGGAGATGAAGGGATTAGAATCCTAAAGGAGGCCTTTAGTGTCGGGGACGCAGTGGAGATAAGATTGGACAAGATAAGGCCGCTCAAAGGCCTCCAGTTCTTAAAGGAGGCTCCAAAGCCCCTTTTGCTTACTTATAGGACCTTAAGGCAGGGTGGGGCGGGTGCAGAGTTAGAGAAGGTGATTGATCTTATCTTAGGGTCTCTGAGCAGCAGAAACATATATGTTGACGTGGAGTATGGGTGGCCTTACGAGGTAAAGGCAGCATTTGCGAGATGCTGGACCCAGAAGGTGATCCTATCCCATCACATCTTGGACCAGACCCCTGGCCTCGAGGAATTGACAGGACTTTTTTTCGAGATGGCGTCAACGAAACCTTTTGCTCTGAAGATAGTGAGCTATGCGAGGTCAATTGAGGATAACCTGACCATAAAGAGGTTTCTCTCCCTCAGAAGGATGGAAGGGACAAAGCTGATCTCCTTTTTGATGGGGCCCTTAGGTCTCATAAGCAGGGTTTTGTGTGTTAAATGGGGATCATATATGAGCTTTGCTTCCCTGAAAGGTCAAAAAATGGCCGATGGACAGATCCCTGGATCAGTTATGAGGGAGCTTTGGGAGGATAAGGATGCATCTTCAAGCTGACCCTTTGCTCTTTGGTGTTATTGGATATCCCTTGACCCATAGTCTGAGCCCATTTTTACACAATAGGGTCTTTAAGTATCTGAATCTGAATGCCTTTTACGGGAGATTTGAGACCCTGGACATAAGATCTGCGTTGGCAGGGATGAGGGCTTTGAATATAAAGGGTTTCAGTATCACAATCCCCTTTAAACAGACTGTGCTACCCCTTGTGGACCAGTTGGATCCCATTGCCAGAAGGGCAGGAGCAATAAATACGCTCCTCAATAAAGGGAAGAGACTTGTGGGCTTTAACACAGATGTCCTTGGGGCGATGATGGCCATAAAAGAGGTAATGGATCCAAAAGGGGCCTCGTGTTTGATAATAGGTGCCGGAGGAACCGCCACTGCCATTGCAAGGGCATTAAAAGAAAGAGGGTGCCAGATCTCCATCACCAACAGGACAAGGGAAAAGGGCCTTGCCCTTGCCGAGTCCGTGGGTGGGAGATTCTTTTCTGAGAGAGATCTAACGGGTCATAACTTTGACCTTGTTGTTCAGGCAACACCCTTGGGCATGTTCCCGAATACAGATTCATGGCCCTTAGACCCCTGTTCCATAAAGGCCTCCTTGGCAATGGATGTCGTATACAACCCTATGAAGACAAAGTTTCTAAGTGGATGTGAGGCCATGGGTTCCAAAATCATCTCCGGTTATAAGATGTTCCTCTACCAGGCCGCACTCCAGTTAAGGCTCTTCTTGGGCATCGATCCCCCGATCCACCTGATGGAAAAGATCATATTGGAGGCATTGGATGAGTCTGATGGAAATTCCTCGAAAGAGTAAGGTGAGTGCTGCTATAGAGATTCCTGGTTCCAAGAGCATCACCCATAGGGCATTGATACTCTCATTCCTCTCTAACTCCAGGTGTCTAATCAAAAACCCGTCTTTGTGTGAGGATACCCTGTCCACCTTGAGGGCCTTAAGACTATTAGGGTCTCATGCAACAATAAACCCCGACTCAATCCTTTTGGACGCTACCGCCATAAGCATACCTGAGGGAGATAAGATCCTGGATGTGGGAGAATCTGGGACGACACTCAGGCTTATCTTAGGGGTTCTTGCCATTTTCCCCTGCAGGGTCCATATCAAGGGGAGAGGCAGGCTTAATAAGAGACCCGTTGGTCCCCTTGCAATGGCCTTGCAGAAAATGGGCGCT
The DNA here is from genome assembly GCA_938002815.1 of uncultured bacterium. GTDB lineage: Bacteria > Desulfobacterota > DSM-4660 > Desulfatiglandales > CALKZT01 > CALKZT01. The sequence continues at coordinate 42,969 of CALKZT010000008.1, read as the reverse complement.
TCTATTGGCTGGCACCACAAAGAAGGTTGCCTACCCCTTACGGTAGAGGGGAAAAGGCCCAAAGGTGGAACGGTTAGGATATACGGGGGCGAAAGTAGCCAATATATCTCCTCCCTTATGCTTGTGGGTCCACTACTGGATAGGGGGCTTAGGCTGGTGGTGGAAGGGCCCTTTTTATCTCGGCCCTATGTGGAGATGACGGCCGGTATAATGGAAAGCTTTGGCGCAGAAGTGTCCTTTGAGGACCATATCGTGGAGATCAAACCAGGGGGGTACAGGGGACTGAAAATCTACCATGTGGAGCCAGATCTCTCAAATGCATCATACTTTATGGGGCTACCCTTACTGGTAGGAGGGAAGATCCTAATAAGGGGTCTTTTTAAAAACAGCCTCCAAGGCGATATAGGGATCCTAAGGCTCATTGAGGAGATGGGAGGAAAATGCGGTGTGGAAGAAGAGGGCATCTGGGTAGAGGGAGGGGAGATAAGAAACATAGAGGCCGATATGGGAGACATGCCAGATTTGGTCCCCACCATAGGGGCAATGGCCGTCCACGCAGAGGGTCCTACAAGGATACAAAACGTCCCTCATCTCAGGATAAAAGAAAGTGATAGGATAGAGAGTATTTGCAGGGAGTGGCAAAAACTCCATGTGGAAACCACTCCCATGAAGGATGGTCTTGTGGTGCATGGGAAAGGAGGCTACAGGGGATCCACCGTCTATAGCCATGGGGATCATAGGATAGCCATGGCAATAGCCCTTTTGGCAAGCAAAAGTGGCGGAGTAAGGCTTTCAGGGCACGAAGTTGTAAAAAAATCATTCCCGGGGTTCTGGGATGCCTGGTTTTCCCTATAGGAAAAATGCATGGAATGTCCATACAATATCTGTTTAAGGCTCAAATTTTTCAGCTTAAAGTTGGAAAAAGATTTTTCTTGACACCCTCCCTTTTTTCATCAAAATAGCCTTTATGAAAAAGATCAGGATAAAATCGATTCAATGGTGGTGGCTCCCTCGTAAGGGGTGAGCCACCTGACTTAGAGTCAAAGGTCGTGGGGCCACCCCAGGTCCCACGGCCTTATTTTTTGGGGCCGTGGCAGGACCACGGCCCCTTTAATTTTTTGAGGAGGAGGCACCATGAAAGACGTACTACAAAAGATTGTCAGGGGAGAAGATCTCACACTTGAAGAGACCAAAGCGGTCTTCTTGGGGATCTTAGATGGGAATTTCACCCAGAGCCAAATAGGTAGTCTGTTGACCGGACTGAGACTAAAGGGTGAGACCGTAGAGGAGCTCACAGGGGCTGCCCTCGCACTGAGAGAGAGGGGGCTAAAGGTAAGACCAGGGGACTATACGGTGAGTGTAGACAGAGATGAAATAAATGTGGAAGAGGAGACCATTGTGGATACCTGCGGGACAGGTGGTGATGGTACCCTTACCTTTAATGTCTCCACTGCCACTGCCTTTGTGGTTGCAGGTGCAGGCATAAAGGTGGCAAAGCATGGCAATAGGGCCGTCTCAAGCATTTGTGGAAGTGCAGATGTCCTCCAAGAGCTTGGTGTAAACCTCCAAATCTCAGTAACCAATGCAGAGACCTGCCTCAATAGAATAGGAATAGCATTTCTATATGCTCCATTATTCAATGGAGCTATGAAGAAGGTGGCCTCCATAAGGAGGGAACTTGGTTTTAGGACGATATTTAACCTCTTGGGTCCTTTAACGAATCCCGCCAATGCCCAGGTTCAGGTATTAGGAGTCTATAGCCCAGAGCTTACGCACAAGATAGCTCAGGTACTCATGAACTTAGGGGCAAAGGAGGCCTTTGTGGTGTGCGGGGAGGGAACCTTTGATGAGATCAGTATATGCGGCCCCACTACCATCTCGCATCTCAAGGAAAAGCATATAAGGGACTTTCAAATGGTACCCGAAGACTTGGGTCTCAAAAGGGCTACTATGGCCGAAATAAAGGGTGGGGACGCAAGGGAAAACGCAAAGATCGTAAGAGAGATATTACAAGGCGCGAAGGGACCAAGGCGCGACATGGTCCTCATGAACGCAGCGGCTGCCTTTGTGGGAGCAGGGCTGGCCAAAGACTTTAGAGAGGGGATAGAAATAGGTGCCCATTCCATAGACTCTGGCAAGGCACTAGAAAAACTCGAATCTCTTATAAGACTCACACAATCCTTTAGGCCCTTTGTAAGGGGAGAGCTTTAACGCTGTGGACCGCCTTGATTTTCTCCCAAGCAAGGAAGAGTCTCAAAGGCTTTCATCCCACTTTAGGGTGCCTGTGGCAGTGTCACTGTGGATACACCTTGGAAAAGGTGGGCTTTTAAATCTCCTAAAGCCTGAGGTCCCTTGCTGGGTCCTCTCAGAGTCCATTAGGGAAGATGGCCCCTATGAACCCATTTCATATCTGATAGAGGCCAAAGGCCTCTATCTTTTCCAAAAGGGATTTGAAATCAATAGGTGCACTTGGAGAGATTATAAAACGGGAAGTTCTCGCACCCTTTTATTCCTGGGAATCTTTCAGGAATCCCTTGCCTGGGTGTATTTTTGGATACCCACTTATTATGGGCCGCACCTTCTGCGCCCTCGACAAAGGAATGCCTTTAGGCTAAGATTCCACAGCCAAAAGCTCTAATATATAGGAGGAGGATAGATGGGGGAGATCAAGAGCACTTTGGATATTGTTATGGAGAGGCTTAAGAAATTTGAAGTGACAGAAGAGGACAAAAAAAAGCTTCGTTTAAAGGAGCTTGAGGATAAGATCATCGGCATCTTCAACAAATATCAAAATAAGGTCATATCCCAGGAGGAACTCGTCAACGAGATAAATCTCTTAGGTAACCCTTCTGATCCTGAGCTCAAAAGGTTCATAATGAGACATGGGATAGAGTTAATAGGGATAAAAGGACGTTCAGTTATAGGTCTTTCACCCCTAAAAAGACTGTACCCCAATAGTATCGAGGCCTTAAATAACCTTGAGAAGGAATGGGAGAGTAAGATTATGGGTCTGGAGAAGACCTTAGAAAGCAAGTTATTATTTGAGCTTCGGAAAAGGGATATCGGAGGGAATTCCATTATACCCAACGTCTACTCAATGGCAGAATGGAAGGAGTTTATCCAAAAGGGAAAAGAGGAGCTGAAGGAAAAGGTTCAAAGGATCCTAAAAGAGGATCAAGTTGCCGGTAATCTCTGACCTATTTGACATCCCTAAATCTCATATCCAAAGCTATTTTGCCTATGAGATTCCCTCCTCATGGGTGTTCAAACCCAAAAGGTGGAACTCCAAAATTTCCTGAGATGAGTTTGGAGGCCTTGGTCCCTGGCAAGGGCAGATGGGTTCATGCCATCTGTGGCCTCTTGTCATGACAATAAGGTGGGAATTATTCGGTTTGGAGGTGTTTGACCTTTTTGAAGCGGATAGTATGTTGACAGGGGCTTTCAGCAAAGATACATACGTCTAAATTCCCCCCAAAGGAGGAGAGTATGCCCCACTATGAGAGAGCTGAATTGGAGCAGGCCTTAGATAAATGGGAGGCTTCTGTGAGGAAGTCCCTCTCCAAGTCCCCTGAAAGGAAACAGGAATTTATCAACACCTCTAATGTGCCGGTTAAAAGGCTCTATACCCCCTTGGACATTGAAGATCTGCCCTATTTGGAAGAGATAGGTTTTCCAGGTGAGTATCCATTTACAAGGGGGATACAGCCCACCATGTACCGGGGGAGGTTCTGGACCATGAGGCAGTATGCCGGGTTCGGAACTGCAGAGGAGTCCAACAAGAGATACCATTATCTCCTCCAACAGGGGCAGACAGGGCTTTCTGTGGCCTTTGATCTCCCCACCCAGATAGGCTTCGATTCAGACCATGAAATGGCCATAGGAGAAGTGGGAAAGGTGGGTGTGGCCATAGATTCTTTGAGGGACATGGAGATCCTCTTTGATGGGATCCCTCTGGGGGAGGTGAGCACCTCCATGACCATCAATGCCCCTGCCTCTGTGCTCCTTGCCATGTACATGGCTGTGGCAGAAAAGCAGGGTGTCCCCTTCAAGGATCTGAGGGGCACTATTCAAAACGATATACTAAAAGAGTACACCTCCAGGGGCACCTATATATTTCCTCCAGGGCCCTCCATGAGGATTGTTACGGACATATTCCAGTTTTGTTCAAAAGAGCTACCCCAATGGAATACCATAAGCATAAGTGGATATCATATCAGGGAGGCAGGCTCCACTGCGGTCCAAGAGGTGGCCTTTACCCTGGCCAATGGGATAGCCTATGTGGAGGCAGCCATCAGAGCAGGTCTGGATGTGGATGAGTTTGCACCCAGATTGAGCTTCTTTTTTAACTCCCATTTGGATTTCTTTGAAGAGATAGCCAAGTTCAGGGCAGTTAGAAGGCTTTGGGCGAAGATAATGAAGGAGAGGTTCCACGCCAAGAACCCCAGGTCCATGATGGTGAGGTTTCATACCCAGACAGCCGGATGCACCCTCACTGCCCAGCAGCCCTATAACAATATAATAAGGGTGGCCTTTCAGGCCCTTGCAGCCGTCTTAGGCGGCACCCAATCTCTGCATACCAACTCCATGGACGAGGCCCTCTGCCTGCCTTCTGAGGAGGCGGTCCAGATTGCCCTCAGAACACAGCAGTTGATCGCCTATGAAACTAATGTCTGCGATACGGTGGATCCATTGGGCGGATCATATTACATAGAGTCACTCACCGAGGAGATAGTTAAGAGGGCAGAGGACTACATAAAGAGGATAGATGAGATGGGCGGTGCTGTGAAGGCCATAGAAAAGGGATTTATACAGAGGGAGATCCAGGACAGCGCTTACAAGTACCAAAAGGAGATCGAGGAAGGTGCTCGTACGGTTGTGGGTGTAAACAGATTTAAGGTGGAAGAGAGGCTGAATACAAGAATTCTGAGGGTGGATCCAAAGGTGAGGGAGGTGCAGATTAAGAGGCTCAGGGAGCTTAAAGGGCAAAGGAATAACCAAGAGGTGGAAAGGAGCCTAAAGAGGCTTAGGGAAACCGCAGAGGGTGAAGAAAATCTTATGCCTACCATATATGAGGCCGTCAAGTCCTACGCAACCCTTGGAGAGATCTGTGGTGTATTGAGGGAGGTCTTTGGGGAGTACCAACCCACAGTGACAATAGGGAGGTAGCCATGGAACAAAAGAGGAAGATCAGGGTCCTTGCGGCAAAGCCCGGTTTAGATGGCCACGACAGGGGCATAAAGGTGGTGGCCACGGCCTTGATGGAGGCAGGTATGGAGGTGATCTATACAGGGATCAGGCAGACTCCTCAACAGATAGTGGAGGCAGCCATACAGGAGGATGTGGACGTAATAGGGCTTAGTATCTTATCCGGTGCCCACGACTACCATTTTCCCAAGGTAATGGAGCTCCTAAAGGAAAAGGGGGTGGAGGATGTAGTGGTCATAGGGGGCGGTATCATACCAGAAGAGGACATACCCAAATTAAAGGAATGTGGTATCAAAGAGATATTTGGCCCTGGCACCTCTACCCGGGAGATAATTCGATTCATTGAGGAGAATGTAAAAAGAAGGGACTAAAGGGCTACCTTTTAGCCTTTAGATAGAGGCTTCTTATGATCTCCCTCCTGTTTTCATGGGCCCTGAGGGTCCAGGTGTGTTCACCAGAGGTGATAGAACCCAAGGGAGGGGAGAAGATATTTAGATCACCTTCCAATATCCTTCTAAGGTTTTCTATCCCCCTTCCCCTGAAAGGCCCCCTTTGTCTGCCCCCCAACCAGCGAGAGCGGGGGGTAAATTCCTCTGACCAGGAAAAGGGATCTGCGATGAGAAAATGGGCCCCCTTTTTTTTGAGGACCCTCTCCATTTCCTTTAAGGCGGCCAGGGGATCTTGGATTCGGTCTATGAGATTGATCGAGGCAATGGATCCAAAGGTATCCTTAGGAAACGGGAGATTATGGGCATCTGCAGCAATAAATTCGACACTTAGCTCCTGCCAGCCCTCTGGAGGCGTAATCGATATGGGGATCGCCAAATCCCCCTCCAGAGGGAGCCCAAATCTAAGGGCTTTACCCCTAAGGAGACGCAAGGCAGATTTCAAAAAGGAAAAGGAGTAGTCTATCCCCACTGCCAAAGTAAAACGTCTCCCCATCTCCAGTGTGAGCCTGCCTGGCCCACAGCCTACCTCCAGGAATGTATCAGAGCCCTCCACTAATCCCTCGTAAAATAGGATATCCTTGGCCTCCTGGCCTAAAAGATCGGCATAGTGGAGATAAAAGTAATTGGCTAAGTAAGAGGGATTCTCGTAACGGTCAAAACCCTTCGGAGCCGGCAAGAGAACGGGTACCCCCTGAGATATGGGATACGCTGATTTGCAGGCCTTGCAGTATAGCTCACCGGAGAGGATTCTGCCCCTCTCCTTCCTTTTACCGCTAAGCTTAAGCGGTCTTTCTTTGGGAAGACATTTTGGGCAGATAAGAAATTCTAAGGTGGATTCGTGCATCTTATGGTTTTCGGGCCGGGGAAAGATTCCCCAGGCCTTTTGGTCTAATTAATTGGTAGGGGCATGGCAACTTGGAGCATGGCAGCTGGGAGCATGGCAACTGGGAGCATGGCAGCTCGGGGCATGGCAACTTGGAGCATGGCAGCTTGCAGAGGAATAGACTCTGGTTTCAACCTTTTTTACCTTCAACATCCCTTACACCTCCTTTCCTCTTTTATGGGACCAGGTAATGAAACCCAGATCCCTTAGCTCCTCCAGTGCAAGGAGGATATCTCTTTCTGACAAGGAGGAAAACTCCCCTTGAAGATAACCCAGTTTCCCCCTTATTCCCTCTATATCTCTTCGTCCATCACATGCCATAAGGAGACTGTACCCCAACTCATCTAACTCTACCACCTCCACCTTACTATCTCTTTTGTGGAAGACCAAGAAGTTTTTCCTCTCCACTGGATTGAGGCCTTCCCCTGAGATAATCCCTAATATAATTTTCTGGATGTCAAAATGGAAGGCCTGAGTTAATACCTTCTTTAATGGTAACCCTTGCTCTCTCTTTTTTCTTGCCAAAACGCCTTTATCTTTGTCCAGGAAACGCGCGTAAGCGCAAAGAGTTTCGTAGCTGAAGATCTCTCTTAGATAGGGATGCGCCGAAAAGAGGCCTTTTATAAACCCCTTAAGATAAAACAGGGCACTTTTTGCACTTATGAGAAACTTTTTGTAACCTCTTTTTGTGGTTATATAGTCAAGGAATTGGAGAAATATCTGGTGGACATATCTATCTAAGATTTCAGATAAGAGGAGGAATGTTTTAGGGTATAGCTCTAATATAATGGGAAAGTAATTTGTTAGAAGGTTCAGTTTTTTGATTTCCATGCCTTTAGGTCTTATATTGTAAAAGCTACAAAAGATTTGAGGATACGTATTTATGAGGTATTCGTCTTCGTAAAGCCTTCTGACTCCGTCAAATTCTAACCCAAGGGCAAAATAACTGTCTATTTCTCTTACCAATCTGTTTTTGTATCTCTCAAAGAGCTGAGTCCCTGGAAGTACAGTTGGGATCTGGATAAGTTGTGCAGTATTCCCATAAGAGGCACACATAAGGGCAAGTTGCAATGAGAGATGAATATCCTCTTCTGTTTCCTCTGGGAAGCCTATCACAAAACTGAGGGTTGGGATCACACCTTCGTCCAAGGTCTCCTTTACCCTTTTAAATAGAAGCCCTCTATCCAATCCCTTTCTGATGAACTTTAGGGTCCTGGGAGAGCCAGAGTCAATACCATAGCACATGGTCTTTAGCCCTGCCTGGGCCATGAGACTGAGGAGATCTCTATCCACTGAGTCCAATCTTGAAATGCAATACCAGGCAATATCCCCAAGGCCCTTATTTAGAAGCCTTTTGCAGAATTCCTCTACAAATTTCCTGTTAGAGGTAAACTGATCGTGTGCCAGGAGGAAATACCTCACCTGGTATTGGTGGTAGAGCCTCTCCATGACTTCCACAATACGGCTCACAGAATAGAGCCTTACCTTTCGCCTCCAAAAGGAGGACTCTGAGCAGTATATGCAGGAATGGGGGCAGCCCCTCCCTGTCTCTATGATGGCAATGGGGACCTCCAAATTATAGGCATCTTGGTATTCTCTGGGACTTGGGGTGAGGCTATAGTCTGGGAAAGGCAGGGTATCCAAATCCTCAACAAGGGGCCTCCTACCGTTATATGTGATACCTCTTGGGCCTCTCCACCATAGCCCCTTTACCTGGGATAGTTCCCCTGATCCCTTTAGGGTATCTAAGAGCTCATGGAATCCCAGTTCCCCTTCACCTTCCAGAATCATATCCAGCCAAGGAAAAGATATCATCAATTGGTGGGCCTGAAAGGCCACATTGTGACCCCCCAAGAGGGTCAGTATCTCAGGGGCCCTTTTTTTTAGCCTCTTGGCGATGTTTATGGCTGCAGGGAGGGTGGTAGACTGACATGATATCCCGACTACTTGAGGCCCATGGCTCACTATCCTCTCCCCTATTCTGTCATAGATCTCTGGGCCTAAGGGGAGTTCCCCCCTTTTTAGACCAAGGACACAGTCCATTATCTGGACGTCATGGCCTGAGGATCTTGCCACTGTGGCCAAATTTATGAGGCCCAAGGGAGGAAGGCTATACATACCTGGGAAGAAGAAGGGTGGAAAAAGAAGGAGGGCTTTCACGGCAATCCCAAATTTCTCCGGAATTCAGTATGAAAAAGGTGGGAATTACCCTTTGGGCTTCCCAGCAAGTCCTTTATGGAGAGGATCAAGGGGGACAGGGACTCCTCTCGTAAGGCACAGATGCATAACCCCTGATACCTTTCTCCTATGTTTTTGGCCTCAATGGGGTCTATTTTGTCTGTCTTATTGAAGACCCTTAGTTTAGGGATATCCACGAGGCCAAGTCTTGCCAAGAGATCCTCCACTACCCTCATATGTTCTTCCAATCTCGGGTTTGAGGCATCTATCACTTCCAAGATGAGATCAGAGTCCTTCAGCTCTTCCAAGGTAGAGGCAAAGGCATCCAAAAGACTTTCTGGGAGGTCTTGAATAAATCCCACGGTATCCGTCAGGAGCACCTGTCCATGACCAGGGAGGAAAAGCCTTCTGGCAAAGGGATCTAAGGTTTCAAACATCCTATCCCTTGCGGGGAGATTGCCCCCCACAAGGGTGTTCAACAGGGTTGACTTCCCCGCATTGGTGTAGCCCACCAATGAGACAACGGGGATCTGATTCTTTTTCCTCTGAGCTCTCCTAAGCTCCCTCTGACCCCCTATTTTTTCCAGCTCCCTTGAAAGCCTCGAGATCCTCTCCTTTACCCTCCTTTTATCTATCTCTAACTTCGTCTCTCCAGGTCCCCTTCCCCCAATTCCCCCTGTAAGCCTTGAAAAGGCATGGTTCTTTTCGCTCAATCTTGGGAGCATGTACCTCAGCTGGGCCAGCTCCACTTGGATCTTGCCCTCCCTTGTCTTTGCCCTCCTTGCAAAGATGTCCAGTATGAGCTGGGTCCTGTCTATTATTTTTAGGTCCGTATGATCAGCTATGTTTCTAAGCTGTGCAGGGGTAAGCTCTCCGTCGAATATGATGAGATCTGCGGCCTTTTGTCGGGCAAGTAGGACCACCTCGTTTAACTTGCCCTTACCAATAAAGAACTTGGGGTCCTGCTCCTTGAGGGCCTGGGTGAGCTTGTCTAAGACCACTATATCATCTGAAATGGCAAGGGCCTCTAACTCCTCTAAAGAATTGATCAATTCCTCCTTCTTTTTAAGGCCAGCAGACACCAAAATGGCCCTTGAGACCTTTTTTACAGGGGATGGGCCCCCGGAGGAACTAAATTCTTCCTCGAGGGAGGATATCAGGCCATGAAAGTCAAAGCCCAAATGCCCTGGATCCGGAACCGACTCTGTCCGGATCCTTGTCCCTTCTCTTACGGGCAGCATGTGGGAATAATGGCATCTGCCAGGACTTCCGTCGCATCTCACCTCCATGCCCAAGACCATATCCAGACCAAAGAGGATAAGATATGTCTCATCCCTTTTGGAGAGTCTCTCCCTTTCCCTAAGGGTGTGGACGAATCTGATCCCCCTCAGTGTCCCCCCGCCGTATTTTAGCTTCCAGACAAAATTGGGGAGAATGACAGAGTCGTATGTACCCACGATCACATGGGTGATCTCCCCTTTTCTGTTTATGAGTATGCCTAATTGTTTCCCTATGGAAAAGGAGAGCCACGCCAGCTCCCTTGCCAGATCAAGGGTAATGGGCCTCTCCGCCGGGACCTTGCGCCTCAAAAGCCTTTCAAGGGCTGCCCATTGCCACGCCTTGAGTCCAGAGGTCTTACCGTAGATGGATTTTATGCCCCGAAACCTCCTTTTAAGTAAGGCATATACCAAGCTAACTTATAGGTCTTAGATCCCAAAATACAAGTGGTCTTGCCCATAGTTCCCCTCTATCTTTAAAAGATGGGCCTTTATTTCCTCTCCATACCTAAAACCCCCAAGCCCCCTGGAGGAGACCACCCTGTGTCAGGGGAAAAAGATGGGGACTGGGTTCCATCCCAAGGCCTGTCCCACTGCCCTCCCTCCCTTTGGCCTACCCACTAACCTTGCAAGCTCCCCATAGGTGAGTCTCTTACCAAAGGGGATCCCCCTTATTGCCTCCAATACCTCTTTTCTGAAAGGGGTGAGGTCATCTATATCCAAGGGGGGGAGCTCATGGGGCATGCCCTTTAGGGCCAAGAGGAGGTTTGTCATGACGAAGCGGTCTTTGGGTTCAGATATCTCTTTGGGAGGATCCTTGGCGATCACTATCCTCTTGAGCCCAAGGGGGGAGCTTATCACCTCGAAGTAGAGACCCATAAAGTATGTCCCCCAAAAGCTTATTTCTTCCATCTCTTCCCCTGATAGGTATCTAAGCTTTTTAGGGCGTATTCTATCTTCTGTAACGTCTTACCCTTTTGTGAGGCCCACCGGGGTTCAAAGAGGGTCTTGGGAGGTGGATCCCCTGTGAGTCTCATGATCACTGTATCAGGGGGCAATAACTCCAATGCCTTAATCACCAGATCCACATAGGTCTCCTGATCCAGGGGCTGATAGAGGCCATCCTTTAGCATCTCCCATAACCTTGTCCCCTCAAGGACATAGAGGTTGTGAATCTTTATGCCATCGGTTTTGATCTTGGCAAGGTACTCTACTGTTCCAAGCATCATCTCCTCTGTCTCATTGGGGAGCCCCATAATAATATGGGTACAGACGGGAAGATTGTAAGATCTGGCCAGCATAAACCCCTCCTCAAACTCCCCTAATCCATGCCCCCTATTTATCAACCTCAAGGTCTCTTCATGTATGGATTGAAGGCCAAGTTCCAGCCATGTAAGGTATCTACCTTTATATTCGCACAGGAGTTCTATGACCTCTTTGTTCAGGCAATCTGGCCTTGTGGAGACAAAGAGGCCAACCACTTCCTCAAAGGAGACTGCCTCATCTATTAGGGATCTAAGGAGACTTATGGAGGCGTTGGTATTGGTATAGGACTGGAAATAGGCTATGACATATGCTGCCCTATACCTCTTTTTTACAGCTTGGATCCCTTCTCTCATCTGCTGGGATATGGTGAGGGACTGAAAGGATTTCCCTGTCCCAGAACCAAAAGGACCACAGTATATGCAGCCACCTTCCACTAAGGATTTTCTGTGGGGGCAGCCAAGTCCTGCATCAAGGGGTACCCTTTGCACCCTCTCTTGAAAGAGCTCCCTGAGATATGAGTTGAAGGACCTGTATCTTTTCTTTTCCATTGACCCTTTAGATGTCCCTTACCATAATACACCGCCATGTGGGAAAAGGAAATAGAGGTGGCAAAGGAAGCGGCCCTTAAAGCAGGGAGGATCGTAAAGGAGACCTTTCAAAACGGTTTTTCTATCCAGAAAAAGGGGAGCATTGACCTCCTAACAGATGCAGACCTAAATGCAGAGAAAAAGATATGTGAGGTCCTCACAAGGGCCTTTCCCTCTGACCTGATCCTCACAGAGGAGGCAGGGAGTTTAGGGGGTGGGTCAGAGAGATTGTGGATCGTGGACCCCCTGGATGGTACCACCAACTTTGCCCATGGACTTCAGTTTGTCTCGGTCTCCATAGCCCTGAAGGTAGGAAAGGAGTATGTCTTGGGTATCGTATATAATCCCTTTTTGGAGGAGCTCTTTGAGGCCAGAAGAGGCAAGGGTTCCTTCCTGAATGGAAGGTCCATAAGGGTAACGGATACGAAACACTTACAAGAGGCCTTGCTGGTCACAGGTTTCCCTTACTATGTCAGGGAGAGGCCAGAGAGGGTGCTTAGGGTCTTCGAGGGGATGGTCTTAAGGGCCCAGGGAGTAAGACGCCTTGGCTCTGCTGCCATAGACCTCTGCTATGTTGCCATGGGGAGATTTGACGGCTTTTGGGAGGAGGGTCTAAAACCCTGGGACACCGCAGGTGGCCTTGTAATCTTGGAGGAGGCAGGGGGGAAGGTCACGGACTATTGGGGTAATCCCTTTGACCCCTTCTCCGATACCCTTGTGGCCTCCAATGGGTTCATACATGGGGAGCTTTTGGGGGCTATAAGATCCTCTGTGGGAGGTAATTAGGGTGGAGGAGGCGAGGCTTTCTATACTCAAAAGGAATGGGGTCAAGGTCTTAAGCCCTGAAAATATCTTCATATCAGAAGAGGTGGACCTCTCTCGTATCAGGGGGTGTATCATCTATCCAGGATGCAAAATCTTTGGAAAAGATACCCTGATACTGGAAGGCTCTGAGTTGGGAAGGGAAGGGGGGGTTACCTTGGAGGACTGCCAGCTTGGCAGGAATGTGAAATTCAAGGGAGGATATGCCAAAAGGAGCACCTTCTTGGAGGGTGTGGAAATAGGCTCAGGCGCCCACATCAGGGAAGGATGCCTATTGGAGGAGGGTTCAAGGGTTGCACACACAGTGGGTCTCAAGCAGACCATACTCTTTCCCTTTGTGACCTTAGGGAGCCTCATAAATTTTTGTGATTGCCTTATGGCAGGTGGGACGGATCCAAAAAACCATAGCGAGGTGGGTAGCTCCTACATACATTTCAATTTTACGCCCCAGGGAGACAAGGCAACCCCTTCACTGATAGGTGACGTACCAAGGGGGGTTATGTTGGACCAGTCTCCCATCTTCTTAGGAGGGCAAGGGGGAATAGTTGGTCCCCTGAGAATAGAATTTGGTGTGGTGGTGGCTGCAGGTGTGATTCTGAGAAAGGATGTATTGAAATCCAATGTGGTTGTAATGGGAGAGAAGACTGTTCTAAGACAGGTTCCCTTTATAAAGGGGTATTATCAGGGGATAAGGCGCGTCTTTGAATTGAATATCCTTTATGTGGCAAATCTCATTGCCTTAAGAAACTGGTATGTGAAAACGAGACTGTCCATGTGTCAAGGAGGGGATATGGGCATGTTAATCACACATGCCTTAGAAAAGATAGATATGGGGATAGAAGAAAGGATAAGAAGATTAGAGGAAGTTGTTGATAGGCTACCATATTCTCTTAAGATAGATGCAGAACTAAGGGGTGATATAACAAAATCATATGCCAGAACTGTTTTGGCTGAATGGGATAATGTGAAAAGGGAACTCCTTGACTATAAAAGAATCTTAGGAGATCCAGGGTTGTTAGACCCATTGAAGAATGAGCTTTTGGGATGTAAGTTTGATCAATATATTCCATTCGTTAAAGGCCTTAAAGATAAAACAAAAGCTTCCGGAGTAGCCTATCTAAGAAGCGTTGTGGAAGAAGTAAAGACGAGGGTCTTTCATAAACACATAAAGATGGATCCGGTAAATTGGTCATGAAGTACTTTGGAACAGATGGTATAAGGGGGAAGTATGGTAAGTGGCCAGTTAGTGAGGAGTTTGCACATAAACTAGGCTCTGCCCTTTTTTACTACATGGGAAAGGGAAGCAAGGGGAGAAGGTTACTCCTCGGGATGGACACAAGGGAGTCTGGCCCCTTTCTGGCTAATGCCCTTTTGGACGGTTTTGCCTCAGCGGGGGGAAAAGTGGATCTGGTAGGGGTTGCACCCACTCCCGCCATTGCCTTTGGGGTGAGGAAGGGCACCTACGACATGGGGGTAGTGATCTCTGCCTCCCACAACCCCTGGATATATAACGGCTTTAAGCTATTCGACGGAAGTGGATCAAAGCTATCAAAAGTAGAGGAAGAGAGGATCGAAAAGATCTTGGAAGAGGAGATCTCCTTGGAAGAGTACCCTAACCAGGGGCCGGGTAAGATAGAAGAATTTGAAGATCTTTACTTGGGGTTTCTCCTTTCATCTGTAGGTACAAAAGATGCCCTGAAGGGATTTTGCGTTCTTATGGACTGTGCCAACGGCAGCATCTCCTCTTATGCCCCCCTACTCTTTGAGAGGTTGGGCGCCAGATGGGAGGCCTATTTTTGTAACCCAGATGGAAAGAACATAAATGAGGGGTGTGGCTCCGAGCATCCACAGGTGTTGGCTAAAAAGATGAAGAGGGGCCACTATGATTTAGGGCTTTGCTTTGATGGGGATGGGGATAGGCTTGTAGCTATAGATGAAAAGGGGGACGTCCTATCAGGGGATCACCTCCTGTATATATTTGCCCTTTATCTCTATTCAAAGGGAGGGCTAAGGGGTAACAAATTGGTGACCACGATAATGTCCAATAGGGGCCTAAAGGTGGCTTTGGCCCATTTAGGGATTCTGGTTTACGAAACGGATGTGGGAGACAGGAATGTCTTCTTCGAGATGCGAGAGAGGGATGCCCTCTTAGGTGGGGAGGAGTCGGGTCATATTATATTTGGGGATAGGCATAGCACTGGTGATGGACTGCTTAGCGCCCTAATTCTCATGGAGGCAATGGCCTACTTTGGGAAACCCCTCTCAGAGCTTGCCTCTGAGTTTAAGCCGTTTCCAAAGGGGATGAAAAATTTAGAGGTGGGAAAAAAGATCCCCTTAGACCAGATACCGGGGTTTTTGCCGTTTTTGGAAGGCCAAAGAAGGGATCTGGGAGATAGGGGAAAGATAGTGGTCAGATACTCAGGCACAGAGCCCCTAATTAGGGTCATGGTAGAGGCAGAGGATGAGGTGAAGGTCAAGAAGATTCTGGACGAAATAACCCAAAGGCTTTCCCCCTACACCCTTCCATAGACGTCTTCTACCCGGATGATATCGTCTTCTCCAAGATAATCACCGTATTGCACCTCTATGATCTCAAGGGGGCTTTCCCCTAAGGACTCTATCCTGTGTAGCTCTCCTCTTGGGATATAGATCTCTTGATCTTCACCCAGTTCCACCACCTTTTCCCCTACCGTAAAGCGGCCCCTGCCCTTTACCACTACCCAATGCTCTGCCCTGTGCTTGTGTTTTTGAAGGCTCAATTTTTGGTTTGGGTTTACAAGGATGTGCTTTACCTTAAAGTTAGGGCCTTCAAAGAGGCTCTTAAAAGAACCCCAGGGCCTCCTTTCCTGTAAGTTTTCTTGGGTCTCCTTCCTGCCTTTGGCCTCCAAAAGGGCTACTACCTCTCTTATCCTCTGGGTCTGGCCCCTCTTTGCCACCAAAAGGGCATCCTCCGAGTCCACTATCACAGCGTCCTCTATCCCTAAGAGGGCAATGAGTCTCCCTTTGGAAACTACCAGGTTCTGTTTCGAGTGGAGGAAAAGGGATCCTTCAGGGCTATCCACAAAATTTAGATTTTCATCCTTTTTGCCCATGTCATAGATGGAATCCCAGGATCCCACATCGCTCCAGAATAGGTCTGCCTCTACCATTGCCATTTTTTTGGATCTTTCCATTATGGCATAGTCTATGGAGATATTGGGCATATTGGAGAATCTCTGGAGGAGCTCTTCGTAGGCGGATTCGTAATGGCCATAGATCTGGGGAGCGGATATCCTGAATTCAGATTCCATGGTGCCTATGGAAAATAGAAAGATCCCTGAGTTCCAAAAATAGTTGCCCTCAGAAATGTATCTTTGGGCAGTGTGAAGATCGGGTTTCTCTACAAATCTGTCCACATAAAATACCCCGTCCTTACCCTCAAAGGGGGCTTTTACTTTGATATAGCCATATCCAGTTTCAGGTCTGAGTGGTCTTATCCCAAAGGTGATTATGAAGCCCAATTGGGCTATCTCTTCCCCCTTTTTTACCATCCCCTCAAAGAGATCGTCAGGCCCCATCATGTGGTCCGAGGGTAAGACTAGGATCGGTGTTTCGAGGTGACAATTGAGTATCTGGGTGGCATATCTCATGCCCAGGGCTATGGCGGGGGCAGTATTCCTGATCTGGGGCTCAGGGAGGACGTGTATCCCTTTTAGGCCAAGTTCTGCTATATCGGTCTTTACATGGCCAAGGTGTTCCTGGTTGGTGAGTACCAGTATATTTTGGGGTGGGCAAAGGGAGAGAACCCTTTTTAAGGTCCCCTGGAAGAGGGATTCATCCCCGAAGAGCTTTAAAAACTGCTTGGGAAGCTTTTTCCTGCTCAGGGGCCATAGCCTTGTACCACCTCCTCCGGCCAGTATAAAGACCACCATGGATCGGTCCTCTCAGGGATAGACCAGTTTGTGGAACTAACGCTTTGAATACTGGAACCTGGCCCTGGCCCCCCTTCTTCCGTATTTCTTCCTCTCCTTTTCTCTCGAATCCCTCGTGAGATACCCGTGCCTTTTTAGAAGATCCCTAAATTCCGGGTTAAAGAGCACCAGGGCCTTGCTTATTCCATGTCTTAAGGCCTGGGCCTGAGAAGATACCCCTCCCCCTGAAAGGTTGACCAGGATATCAAACTTCCCCTTTGTGCCTGTAAGGAGTAAGGGGTCTAAGGCGATCAATCTATGTGCCTCGTAAAAGAAGTAATTTTCAAAGGGTGTCTTGTTTATAATAACATTCCCTTCTCCTGCCTTCATCCAGACCCTTGCTACGGCAGTCTTTCTTTTCCCTGTTGCATAATAGATATTCTGTGCCATTTACATCTCCCAAACCTTTGGTTGTTGTGCCTGGTGAGGGTGCTCAGGACCACTGTACACCTTGAGCTTCTTTATGAGCTGTCTTCCGAGTCTGTTTTTGGGTAACATTCCCCTAACTGCCAACCTTATCACCTCTTCCGGCTTTTTCTGTAACATATCTCTCAAGGGTGTTACCTTTAGGCCACCAAGGTAGCCACTGTGCCTGTAGTAGAACTTGTCATTTAGTTTCTTCCCGGTAACCCTCACCTTTTCTGCATTGATAACGACCACAAAGTCCCCAGCATCCACATGTGGGGTAAAAGTAGGCCTGTCTTTTCCCCTCAGCTTCATGGCTATTTGAGTGGCAAGCCTTCCTAAGATCTTGTCAGAGGCATCCACCACAAACCACCTTCTTTCCACCTCGTTCTTCTTTGCCATATAAGTCTTCATGTCGCTTCTCTCCAAAAAATCATCTTGGTTTTCAATATCATACACCCAAAATATGTCAAATAATTCTTATCCCTGAGATTCTCAGAGGAGAAATCTTTTGGTGTCCACCAAAAGCCTGGTCGGGGCGAGAGGATTTGAACCTCCGACACCCTGCTCCCAAAGCAGGTGCGCTACCAGGCTGCGCCACACCCCGACCTCTCATTATTTTCCCTATCTGATAAATGAAATCAAGTCATTTGTTCGAAAAATTTGGACTACCTCTAATGAGAGTTCTTTTGAGTAAATTCGTCCCTGGTATCCCGGTCTCCTGATGAGTGGCCCCTTATGGTGGAGAGGATGGCTTCTTGAGTTTCTCTGAATGGGCCTATGAAGGAGAGAGCATTGGAAGGGATCTTCTCTTAACCAGTACTATCTTGGGCCTTTGAAAGGAACCCAATGAATTCCTTTGCGTTATAGACCGCATGACCATCTCTATCGTTATTAAAATAGACAAAGACTTTTCCTCTAACCGATCTTTTCATTATCTCCTCTGCCAATTCCCTCAGCTCCTTTTGGGGGTACGACCCATAGTATCTACCCGATGGCCCATGCATCCTGATGTATAGGGAGTCAGATGTGGTCACTTTGGGAACCTCCATGCCATGGTAGTCGTGCCAACAAAATGTCGCCGATTTTTCCCAAAGGAGAGAATATACCTCATCTGAAAACCAGCTTCGGTCTCTGAATTCCACTGCAAGGGAAAATCTCTCTGGGACCAGCTCCAAAAAGTCTTTGAGGAGGAGGACATCCTGCTTCAGACCAGGGGGTAGCTGGACAAGCAAAGGACCCATACGTTCCCCAAGCTCATCAAACAGGCCCAAAAATGTCATAAGGGGCTCTTCAATCCCCCTCAGCCTATGGGTGTGGGTAATCGATTTATTCAATTTCAGGGAAAAGAGGAAGCCTTTTCCCACGGATTCCTTCCAAGAGGCCACCGTTTCCCTCTTTGGCAACCTATAAAAGGTGCTGTTTATCTCAACGGTAGAAAACTGTGTGGAATAGTATCTAAGCCATTCTCTTGTGGGAACCTCTGGTGGGTAGAATCTTCCTTTCCAATGACCATAGCTCCAGCCAGAAGTACCCACAAGGATATGAGTCATCTATATTAGGCCTCAAGTAATCTCTCATTCAGACGATATATAGGGCAGAGGCATTTAAATTGCAAGAGCTCTAAATGGAGGGAGTAGATGGGACCCCAAAACCATATAATAAGTGAGTATTTTAGGGAGCAGATGAGGGCCTTGGACAGACTCCTTGAAAGGCTTGGCCCAAATCCTACTGGTGGGCCAGTTCAGAAGGGCAAGGTGAGAGGCATGGCTACCCCAAGAAGAGAAGAAGGCCTTGGCAATAGGCAGATATCAGAAATACCTGCTTGTCTTGGACTCTCCTGCCTTTCCCCTTAGATAGAGGGATGTTTGATTTCTGTCCTCCAACTGGAGGGCATGCTCAAGGGATGGGGCGTCCAGGTTCATATTTATGGCCTCTTTTGTAAGTACGAGTCCAAGGGGGTTTTTGGAATTTAGCCTTCTGGCCATCTGAACTCCTGTCTCCCACAGCTCTTCTCTTTCCACTAACCTGCTCAGCATACCCAGATTAAATGCCTCCTCAGCAGAGAGAAAATCGCCCGTAAGCATCAATTCCGATGCCCTCCCTGCACCTATTACTCTCGGCAGTAGATAGGAGCAGGCCATATCTGCTCCCCCAAGGCCTATGTTGATGAATGCTGCACAGAACCTGGCATCTTTGCTCCCAATTCGAATATCAGAGGCCAAAGCAAGGCTAAACCCCAGGCCCACTGCTGCCCCGTGGATGAGGCAGATCACTGGCTGCGGGATGGCTCTAAGTTTTAAAACAAGCCTTGCAAGCCTCTTTTGAAACATATAAAAAGACCGGGCATTCCACATCTCTACCAGCTTTGAGGTCTCTTTCAGGTCCAACCCAGCACAAAAGCCCTTCTCGCCGTTTCCCTTAAGGAGGAGTACGTTTACATCTTCCCTCTCCCCTATCTCCAGAAAGAAGGACTCTAATTCTGAGACCATCTTTTTGTTCACAGAATTATACAACCTTGGCCTATTAAGTGAGAGGACCCCTATACCCGGTTCCAAATCTTCATAATGGATTGTCTCGTATAACATGGGTTCTCCTATTTTCCTTGAAGTGGGGAAGCGCCCCCAATATACTAACCAAAAAGGTAGCTTGTCCACAAATTTGGATCCCGAAGGGTTTGGAAATGTTAGAGCCTTCAGATAGTGACCTCCTAAAGGAAAACCTCTTGGCCATAATAGAGGGATTAGACACAGGGATAATAGCCCATGACCTCAAAAGGAGGATCATCTACTTTAACAGGGCGGCAGAGGAGATAACCGGATATAAAAGGTCAGAGGTCTTGGGTAAGGACTGCCATACCGTATTCATAGAGCCTTTCTGTGGGAGCAGATGCCATTTTCTGGAAGGGGATCCCATGGAACTACCCAAGAGACCCTATGATGTGACCATACTTACCAAAGGAGGAAGGCCCAAACGGGTGAGAATGAGTGTAACCCCTATTGGAAGAGGTGGTAGCCTTACTGGCGTGGTTGCCTCTTTCTCTGACATAACAGAAAATCTAATAGCAGAGGGCTTAGGGGAAAAGGGTATCCAATTCCATGGGATAGTTACCAGGGACCCTGCCATGCTTCAGCTGATTGGTAAAATTAGGGAGATCGCTGGCTTTGACTATCCCGTATACATCTTTGGAGAGACGGGCACAGGGAAGGAGCTTGTGGCAAATGCGATCCACCAAGAGAGCAGGAGGGCAGGGGGGCCATTTGTAACAGTAAACTGCGCTGCCATACCAGAGACCTTGCTGGAGAGCGAGTTTTTTGGCTACGAAAAGGGGGCCTTCACCGGTGCCTTTAGGTCAAGGAAGGGCAGGTTCGAGCTGGCCCATAAAGGTACCATATTTTTGGACGAGGTAGGAGAGCTCAGTAAATCCACCCAGGCCAAGCTCTTGAGGGTTGTGGAGACAATGGAGCTCACAAGATTAGGGGCAGAAGCCCCCACAAAGGTGGATGTGAGGATCCTGGTTGCCACAAATAGGGACCTAAGGGAAGAGGTGAGAAAGGGCAGGTTCAGGGAGGATCTCTTTTACCGGCTTTCAGGCCTTACACTCAGACTGCCTCCTCTGAGGGAAAGGCCGGATGATGTCCCACTCCTTTTGGAGCACTTTGGATCCCGGATGAGACAGGAGGGATTCGGGGAGAAGGTCTTTTCAAAGGAGGCAATGGAAAGGTTAATGAAATATAAATGGCCTGGAAATGTCAGGGAGCTACAGAGTGTCCTGAGGTACTCTTATATCCATTCCGAAGACTCCATTATCCGACCCAAAGACCTCCCCAATGAGATCTTTCCAGCAAATTCCAAAGGGAGTTTAGAGGAGGAGGCCATAGCCCAGGCCCTCCAGAGGGCAGGCGGCAATAGGACAAAGGCAGCCAAATTACTGGGTATTAGCCGCGCTACATTTTATAGACACCTAAAGGGTAGGAAGCTTGTCTCATGAGACACTTTGTCTCACGAAGATGTGAGACGGTTTTAATGGGGAATTAAGGCCTGTTATCTTTGTGCTGTCTCCTATTGTGTGGAGGAAACAAGGGGTGGTGGAGCTTTAGGATCCTATAAAATTTAGCCAAATTGGGTCAAAGTAAGCTATTTTTGTGGCATCAGACTTGAAATAATAGGGAGAAAAAACCTCAAGAGGCAATTATGAGGGAGTGCGACAAGGTGATAATAGAGACCCTATCATTGGCTGAAAAGCTCATAGGGGTAGCAGACAAAGGGGACGAGGTGAGGGAGGACGATAGCTGTGGCATCTTGTATGCTACAGTAAGGGATTCAGGTTACAAGATAAAGGCCATGGCCGAGAAGGAGATAGAGAGGCACAAAAGAAAAGGCCTTTGGAAAGAATAAAATTGGGAGGAGAAGGATGACAGAGACAGAAAAGAATCTAAAAGAGGCATTTGCAGGGGAATCCCAGGCAAACAGAAGGTATCTTGCCTTTGCCAAACAGGCGGAGCTGGAGGGGTATTCTGCGGCGGCAAAACTCTTTAGGGCTGCAGCAGAGGCAGAAACGGTCCATGCCCATGCCCACCTTAAGGCCCTCGGTGCAGTGAAAAAGACAAGGGAAAACTTAATGGAGGCTATATCGGGGGAGACCCATGAGTTCAAAGAGATGTACCCAAAAATGATAGAGCAGGCCATAGCAGACGGGGATAAGGTTGCGGAGAGGTCTTTTAGGTATGCCAATGAGGTGGAAAAGGTGCACGCTGAACTCTATAAAAAGATGCTGGAAAACTTAGACAATGTCCAGGATATTAAGTGTTATTACGTCTGCCCAGTATGCGGGTACACCTCTGAAAACGAGGCCCCGGAGATCTGCCCTGTTTGCAATGCAAAGGGGAAGGTCTTCGTGAGGGTGGAGTAAGGGAAAATGAGAGAACTATGGCAGTGTCAGACTCCAAGTTGCGGCTATATCTATGATCCGGACAGGGGGGACAAAAAGGGAAAGATCCCAAAAGGGACCAAATTTGAGGACCTTCCAGAAGACTGGAAGTGTCCGGTGTGTGGTGCCAGTAAGAAAAATTTTAAGAAACTCTGATGAGGACTTGTAGTGTAGCATTATATGTTTAAATTTTTAGATCAGCAAAGATGAGGAACTGTTGGATAAATCAAAGGTCCAAAGGCTAACAAAACAAAGGCAGGTGATCTTAGAAACCATGAAAGAACTTGGGGGACATCCCACTGCTGATGAGATTTATGTGGAGGTTAAAAAGAAATTGCCTGATATTAGCCTTGGAACGGTATATAGAAATCTGGATGTCTTATCAGCAGCAGGATTTATAAAAAAGATAGAACCAGAACATCATCAAATGAGGTTTGATTATAATTTACATGATCACTATCATCTTACATGTATAAGGTGCCATAAGATTGAAGACATTGAGATACCTACCCCAGACGATCCGATGGAGGTTCTAAGCAGGTCTGTGGGCAGTTTGAGTAAATACGGGATCTTTGGGCATAGACTGGAATTTTTCGGTCTATGTTCAGAATGTAGAAAAAAGGGAAAGAGATTAGATGACATCTTAAACGAGTAAAGGGAGGTGTAAAAATGGGACTAAAAGGCACAAAAACTGAAAAAAATATCCTAACTGCTTTTGCAGGAGAATCACAGGCAAGGAACAGGTATACCTATTTTGCAAGTCAGGCAAAGAAGGAGGGTTATGAGCAGATTGCTGCGATATTTGAAGAGACTGCCAATCAGGAAAAGGAACATGCAAAGAGGCTTTTCAAGTTCCTGGAAGGGGGTGAGGTGGAAATAGTAGGGAGCTTCCCTGCCGGTATTATCGGAAACACCCTTGAAAATCTAAAGGCAGCCGCAGCGGGCGAGCATTACGAGCAGACAGAGATGTACCCTGGGTTTGCCAAGGTGGCAAGGGAAGAGGGCTTTCACGAGATAGCGGTGGTCTTTGAGGCCATTGCCAATGCAGAAAGGTTCCATGAAAAGAGATACCTGGCCCTGGCAGAGAACGTCTCCAAGGGAAAGGTATTCCAAAAGGACGAAGAGGTCACCTGGAGGTGCAGGAATTGTGGTTATCTCCACAAGGGAAAGGAGGCACCCAAGCAGTGTCCTGCATGTGCACATCCCCAGGCGTACTATGAGCTCCTGGCAGAAAACTATTAGGAGACAGCCGTGACCCAGATCTATCTAAAAGGAAATAGTTTGACTTTGGTTGGAGAGCCTCCTAAGGAAGGGGATAGGGCACCTGAGTTTAGGGCCGTTGGTCAGGAGCTTCAGCCCTTAAGTCTCTCGGACATAAAAGAGGAGGTGGTGGTGCTCTTATCTGTTCCTTCCCTGGATACACCTGTCTGCGATCTGGAAGGCCGCAGATTCAACAATGAGGCAAAGGAGTTAGGGGCCTCTGTGAAGGTGGTGGTCATAAGTATGGATCTCCCTTTTGCACAGAAGAGGTGGTGTGGTGCCAATGGCATCGAGAATATCCTCGTGGTGTCAGACTATAAGGAAAGGGAATTTGGGGAAAAGTATGGAGTCCTGATCAAAGAGATAGGTCTCCTTGCGAGGGCAGTCTTTGTATTGGATAAGGACAGGGTGGTGAGGTACTCGGAGCTAGTCTCAGAGATAACCAATGAGCCCGATTATAACCGAGCCTTGGAAAACATAAAGAAGCTAATAAATCAAGGAGGTTAAGAGATGGCAGAGAGACTACAAGTATACAAGTGTGAGCTATGTGGAAATATTGTGGAGGTGTTAAACGGCGGGAAAGGAGAACTTGTGTGTTGTGGCCAGCCAATGAAATTGTTGGTTGAAAATACGGTGGATGCAGCAAAGGAAAAGCATGTTCCGGTAATAGAAAAGACAGAAGCAGGCTATAAGGTAAAGGTAGGGAGTGTGGCCCATCCCATGGAGGAGAAGCATTACATCCAATGGATAGAACTTGTGGGGGATGGCAAATCCTACATCCAATTTTTGACACCTGGACAGGCACCTGAGGCGATATTCAACATAGATGCAAAGGATGTATATGCAAGAGAATACTGTAACCTCCATGGTCTGTGGAAAGGGGCAGCCTAATGGCGTCTGAAAGAATCATCGACCAGCTAAATGTTCAATTGAACAGGGAGTTATACAGTGGCTATTTGTACCTGAGTATGTGTGCATACTTCAATGAGAAGGGCTTGCCTGGGTTTGCCAACTGGATGAGGGTTCAGGCCCAGGAGGAGCTTACCCATGCCATGAAATTCTTCGATTACATAACAAAGTCAGGGGGGAGGGTAAAGTTGGCCACGATACAGGTCCCCCCCCTTGAATGGCAATCTGTGGAAGAGGTCTTCAGGGAGACCTTGGCCCATGAACAGAAGGTCACCTCTTACATAAACCAGCTGGTGGATTTGGCGATCCAGGAGAAGGACCATGCCACCAATAACTTTCTCCAGTGGTTTGTGTCTGAGCAGGTGGAAGAGGAAGAAAATGCCAGAAACATACTGGATAGACTCAGATTGGTGGGTGAGGACAAGGGCTCACTCTTTATGTTGGACCGAGAGCTGGCGCAGAGGGTATTTGTCTCGCCAGCCCAAGAGAGGTAAGGAGGGTTACTATGGGAGAATGGAGATGTAAAGAATGCGGATATACCTTAAAGGCAGATCTGCCACCCGAAAAGTGTCCCAGCTGCCAGAAGAAATGTGAGTTTGTGGACGTGAGTTGCTACATTCCAGAATGCGGATTTCAGGGGCAGGATACCAGATTGAAGTAATAGGGGGGTAGCTTAAAAGAGCTTTGGATCTTTCGTTATAAGGGTTTATTGGCTCCCGTTGAAATTTGGAAGTGATTTCTGGGGGCCTTAAGGAGAGGGCATCTGGCCCAAAAGTAAGAGGAAGTTGGCTTGAGATGAGACAGAATGGGAGGGCAAAATGGGGAAGGCCTTGGTTGTGTATGCCACAAGGACTGGTGAGACCAAAGAGATAGGGGAATTAATTGCTGAGGGAATCCGCATGGGAGGGCATGAAGCAAAGGTAGTAAATGTGAGTAGTATTCAGTCTGAAAAGGACCTTCAAGGCTACGACGCCTATGTCTTCGGCTCTGCTACCTACCATGGAGAGATGATGCAGGCCATGAAGACCATGCTATTTATGGCAGAGAAGGCAGGGCTTGAAGGGAAGGTAGGGGGTTCTTTTGGTGCCTTTGGTTGGAGCGGTGAGGCACCTGACAGGATCTTTGATACCATGAAAAACATCTTTAAAATGGATATGGTAAGAGGATCCTTGAGGCTTAAGTCTGCCTCCCTGGGGGGCGGTATTAAGATGGCCCAGGACTATGGAAAAGAGATAGCATCCAAGATGAAATGAAAGGAGGTTAATATGACAACACCAATGCACTGCCCTGGATTTGAGGCACACAAAAATCTAAAATCCTTCATTTGTAAGTGTCCTAATTGTGGAGAGGAAAAAGAGATCTTCTCTGACGAGTTTGACAAGAAGCACATTTGTAAAAAGTGTAATCAGGAAATAGACTTCACCAAATGCAAGATAGAGGCAGGTGTTTAGAAATGGCCCACCCACAGACCCTGTGGGTGGGTTATATGTGATAAAGCTTTGGGGTAGGAGAAGGCTGGGGTATATCTTGTAGAAACTGCTTTCTTTCTCTATGCTGAGGTAGGTCTATAACCTCGTTCAGTTCCAAGATAGGTGTGACACAGGCATCTAACCTCTCGAAGATGGCAGTCCATTCTTCCATTGTCTTTTGCCTAAAGCGATCCTGGATGATCTCTTTCATATAAGGCCAGGAACTCTCATCTTCTTTGGGTGGTAGGGAGGAGGGATCTATATCTAATCCCTTTAAGAAGGCCCTGTAGAACTTTTCCTCTATGGCTCCCACTGCCATGAATCTTTTGTCTTTGGTCTCATAGACATTATAGTAGGGTGCTCCTCCGTCCAGCCTATTTCTACCCACTGGATTGGGCATGAGACCGTTATAGTAGAGACCAAATAGGAAGGTAGCGAGATAAGTAACGCCCTCTGTCATGCTCACGTCCACCACCTTACCTTTTTGTGTCCTCTCCCTTTCAAAGAGGGCCAAAAGGCAACCAAGGGCTGCTAAAAGCCCGCCCCCTGCAAAGTCTGCCAAGAGATTTAAAGGGGGCACAGGTTTGCTCCCCTCTCCTTTAAAAAGGGAGAGGACTCCGGAGAGGGCAAGATAGTTTATGTCATGGCCTGCCTTTGATGAAAGGGGCCCCCATTGGCCATATCCTGTGAGCCGTATCAGAATAAGCCTTGGATTCTCTCCCATTAAGGTCTTAGGCCCTAAATCCAAGTTTTCCAGGACCCCGGGCCTAAAGGGGTCTATGAGCACATCCGATTCTCTTAGGAGATCCAAAAACCTCTTGCGGTCTTCTAATAACTTTAGATTTAAGGAGAGGCTCCTTTTCCCCCTGTGTAAGGGATTGTGCTCCATAATATCGTATTGTTCCAGGTTTGGTCTCTTTATGAGGACAACCTCTGCGCCAAAGTCTGAAAGGACCATTCCGCAAAAGGGCCCTGGCGCAAGACCTTCCAATTCCACTACCTTAATACCTTCCAGGGGCTTCATCCTGGTGACTCCTTTCTCATGAGGAGATGATAGGCAATGAGGATCAGGATCCCTCCCATCACTGTCCCCTGATAGCCCCAGGCAAGATAACTTAATAGCTCCTGAAAGCCAAGTAGGATCATTACCAAAACAGGGAGGAGGTAAAAATCCTTACACAAAAGGGTAGCTGAAATGGGTATCAGGGTTAACCCGGGATGGAAGGCAGAGCTTAAGGTGATATAGCCTTCCGAAAGACCGTGGGCCATTCCTGCCGAATAGAGGCAAATGGCAGAGGGGAGAAAGAGGGAAAATCTGAAGCCTCCTGTTGAGAGGCCTAAACTCTCTGCAAATATTCTCCCATTCCATACCATTTGGCTCTTGTAGGAGAACCCCTTACGAAGGAGATATTCGTGATAGAGAAAAGAGAAAAGGACAAGTAATAGGGCGATGAGTAGTCCCATTATTAGGCCATGGGGATGTGGTCTAAATAATCCATCAACACCACCTGTGATCCCCCTCAAGGTCCTTGCCAGCTCCTCAAGTATGCCCATCACACATAGGGAAGATATCCCAAAGAAAGTGGGCTCCATATCTTTCAGAAGGAAATACACGACTATTAATGTGATTGATAATGCAAAGATGGAAAAAATCCATAGAGCCCAATCACTACCTGAGATAGAGACTGCGTACATACCCATTGCAAAATAGCCAGCCTGCCCTAAATGCAATATCTTTGTGCCTCTATAAAAAATGAACATGTAAGAAGTCAACACGAAGTAAAGCAGATATCTGAGAATTAACCTCTGTATATCCGTGGGAGTTATGAAACTAAGAAAAAAAACAGTGAGAAAGAGGGTGATGCTAAACTTCTTCATGATATTTAACCAAAATGTCTTGTCCTAATTTTGTAATTAAAATGAAAATGCTATACATTAAAATTGTTTTTAACTCTTGGCCTAAGTAAAAATTCGCAAATGTTTCAGACACACCTAAAAATATTGAGATAAAGAAAGTATCGAGTAATTTAAATCTCCTGGAGAGACTAATTATTAGAAGAGACTTAATTGTGAGCATTAAGGCCCAATGAGGTTGGATAGGTGTAGTAAAACTGAGGATAATACCAGAGAAAATAGTTAAAAGCAAAGATGACCAAAAAACTAAAATGTATATTTTTTGTGGATTTATGCCCAACAGAATGGATGCCATCTTGTCCTCGCTCAGGGCCAAAACAGACCTACCTAAGTCTGAATGTCTCAAAAATAAAGATAAGAATAAATAGATACACAGGACAGAGATAAAGATTAGGGCCTTTTCAGTGGGGAGGCTTTGGGAAAATTGAGGTAAACCGGTCCCAAGGGATAAAATGATTGTGCCGCCCGGTGCCACCTTTAGGCCGGTCTCCTCAAGGACTATTAGGATCCCAATCCCCATCACAAGGATTCCCATGCCCCTTTCTCCTTGAGGAGCACTCTCACTGATCAGTCTTTTATACCCCAGGTACCATAAAGCCACCCAGAGCCCCAATAGGATAATGGTGTGGACGAGTAGCTCTAAAGAAGGTGAATGGCTTATAAACCCTATGATGAATAGGGGCCCTGATAAGACCAGGGCTCCGTGGCCTAAGTTAACTATACCAAACACATTTAAGGGGATGGCCATACCTACTGATATCAAGGCATAGGTTGCACCTAAGAGGATACCCGAAGAGGTAACTTCTAAGAGCTCCTTCATCCTACCTTCTATAGAGATGCCTTGCCGTGGAAAGGGATTTGGGCCAGACTATTTGGTATGTCCCTTCCTGTATCTGGGAAGGCATAGGGTTTATTTTCCCTGTCCCTATTTGGGAAAAGCTATTGGGGCCGCAGAGGGTTTCATAGGGGTTAGCTTTCAGTGCCTCCAAAATGGCCTGGGTATCCTTTCCCCTGGCGGATTTGAGCCCCTCCTCAAGGATCTGAAAGGCTGCAAAGTAGGCTACAGACCATGGGTAATCATAAGGATCCAGCTGAGCCTCTTTCATTAGCTCATCGAACTCCTCTGATCCCTTAGTTTTCATGCCTTTGACCCAATACATTTGCCCTACTACTTTTTCAGCATATTCCCCAAGGGCCTTTCTAAAGATTCCACTATGGTGTATGCAATGAAACTCCATAGGGTTTAGATCTTTTTCCTTTGCCTGTTTCATAAAGGAAATGGCAAAATGGACATTTGAAGAAACAAATATCAAATCCGGATTCAGGGATTTTAGTTTAAAGATTGTGCTTGAAAAGTCATGTGTATTACTTGGGATGATCTCTTCATAAATGGTTTTTATGTTTGATTTTTCAGAAAGATCTTTGGATCCGGTATATACGCTTTTGGGATGCATGCTATCCTCAATCACAAAAGCAACGGTCTTTATTTTTTCTTCAGACTTTAGCATATCCCAATAGTTTGAGGTATAATTTGGAGCTAAATCCAATATCCCTAGCAGAGTTTTGTACCCCCTCTCATATATCTTGGGAGAATTACCGCATATGGCCAAGAAGGGTTTATTCATTTCCTCTGCAGGGATACTTGAGGCAAATGTGAGGGGGCTACTGTAAGGCCCAAGAAGGAGATCTACCTTGTCAGACCTTATAAGCCTCTCATATGCTGCCCTTACAGCGGTTTGATCTGATCTGTCATCATAGACCACAAACTCCACTCTATGTCTCTTGGAGCCTATTTCTATTCCACCCTTTTGGTTTACCCTTTTTTCCCAAGTTTTCACCAAATCTTTAAATGGTCCCACTTCCTGGGAAAACGGACCCGACATGGAGATTGTCATTCCCACTTTAAAGATGGGCTCCTCTGCCTTCAAAAGAGGGGGCCAAAAGAGAGAGCTCAAGAAGATTAAGATGAAAACCCTTCTCATATTCTTCCTCCTCCAAAAAATTAAGGCCACCCAGCACGAGTCTGGGTGGCCTTGCCTGATCATAACTCGTATTGGCCATCTGCTTTGGGGCAGATGGCCAAAAATAGGTTCTACATCAATCCAAGCTTATATTTTAGTGACTTCAAGGTATTCTTCATCAGCATGGTAATGGTCATGGGGCCTACTCCGCCAGGAACAGGTGTGATCCAGCCTGCGATCTCTTTGGCTGCCTCAAAGTCCACATCTCCCCTTAGGATTGGCACCTTTTTCCCTGTCTTTTCGCTGATCTTTTCTCCCACACGGTTTACCCCAACGTCTATGACGCAGGCCCCTGGTTTGATCCATTCTGGTTTTACAAGGCCAGGGACTCCAGCTGCCACTATGAGTATGTCGGCACGCTTGCAATGGAAGGCAAGGTCTTTTGTGGCCGTGTGGACCACTGTCACAGTTGCATTTGCCCCTGGCCCCTTTTGCATCATCATAACTGCAATGGGCTTGCCCACAATGTTGGATCTGCCCACCACAACTACCTCAGCGCCGTCTGTGGGGACCCCAGATCTTACAATAAGCTCCTGGATGCCTGCAGGGGTGCAGGGTGGAAATTTCACCTCTGAACCACCAATCATCAATCTTCCCACATTTATGGGATGGAAGCCGTCCACGTCCTTGTCAGGGTCTATGGCGTTTAAGACCTTTTTTTCGTCTATGTGTTTTGGAAGGGGAAGCTGGACCAAGATCCCATGTATCAAATCATCCTTATTATATTTGTCTATGAGGGCCAAGAGCTCTGCCTCTGACATGTTTTCAGGTCTTGTGTCCTGCACCTCATGGAAACCAAGCCTTTGGGCTGTTTGGATCTTGAGGGTGACATAGGAAACAGATGCAGGATTACTTCCCACCAAAATGGTGACAAGGCCAGGGACTTTCCCATATTTGGCCTTGATCTCCTTAACCTCCTCCTCGATCTCCTTTAGGATCACCTCTCTAATCTCTGTGCCGAGTATAAGTTTGGCGGTCATCTTATCACTCCTTTCGATTGTAAAATTTATGGCCTCGGAAAGATTTTCTTGAGGCAAGGGCATATCACAGGTATTTTTAGAATTCAAACTTTTTTGAGATCCCAAGGAGGGAGCCATGTATCGACTGGTCTATATCACGGCGCCGAACAGGGAAGAGGCAAAGAGGATCGGCCGCATACTGGTGGAAGAGAGGCTTGCTGCCTGCGCAAATATCTTACCTGAAATTGAATCCTTTTACTGGTGGGAGGGTAGACTGGAAAACGAGGGGGAGTCTGCCATTTTCGCCAAGACCACAGGGGAGAAGGTAGGGAGGCTTATCCAAAGGGTTGCGGAGCTCCATCCCTATGAATGCCCCTGCATCATAAGTTTTAAAATAGAGGAGGGACATGCTCCCTTTTTGAGCTGGATCCAAGAGGAGACCAAAAAAACTTAAATTCTGAGTTAGGAATTTTCAGATCTGTGACAATGGTCACAGACTATGACCCGGTGTTCTTTTAGATATACAAAATGGCCAAGTCTGGATACTAAATAGGAGGATAAATCCTTCCCAACAACACTTCCCCGGGAGGTAACCCATGCTCAAAAGGTGTATAGGATCCTGTTTGGTGGCAATGTTGTTTCTATTCTTTGGGAATCTGTCTCCTGCCTATGGAGGGGTAAATTTAGACCTAAAGGCAGGTTGGAACCTCCTGGGGCCCAGGGTACCTGTGCTCATACAGGAGAGTCCTTTAGCCAATTCCCCCAATATAGTTAGCATATGGAAATGGGCAGACGGAGAAAAGGGGAAGGGTTGGGCTGTATACCTCCCCAACTACCCTGACAAGGGTGCCTCCTATGCGGAGACCAAGGGCTTCTACAAACTCTCCTCCCTTGAGGCGGATGACGGTTTCTGGATAAATTCCGAGGCGCAATTTACCTTGACCATCCCTGGAAACCAGGTGGTCTTAACTAAACTTGAGCTCCAATATGGTTGGAACCTAAAGGGTTTAACTTGCCAGGATCCCATAGATGTGGCTTCTGTTTTTCAAGAAGGGGAGAAATTCCTAAGCGTATGGGTTTGGGATACAAGCGCTAAAGACCCCACCTGGGCTGTATATCTGCCAGGGAAGGATACCGCCAGCTATGCAAACCCAAAGGGTTTTAAGGTCTTACAAAAGATAGAGCCAGGGCAAGGTTTTTGGGTAAATGTGAAGGCAGTGGGCGCAACCACGGTTCAGCTAGTTGAGACCCCTCCTTTGGTGGGCAAGGTCTCTGAGTTGCTCCCCTTTGGGGACAAGGGTTCCTATAAGCCAGTTGCAGATGCCCTGGTCTCTGTAGATGGCAAGGAGGTGGGCAAGACAGATAGCCAGGGAAAGTTCCAGGTACCCAATTTCACAGGGACTACTGCCAAGGTAGAGGTCAGTAAAGAGGGTTATATACAGTACAAGGAAACAATTTCTGTGCCAGAGAGCAAACAGATCTACGTATTTATCCAGAAGCAGGATCCTGTGAAGAACAGCTTAGAAGGGGCAGAAGGTGGCCAGGCCAGTTTAGGTAAGGTCTTTAGTGGCCTTTCAACGTTGGGTTACATGCCCAAGCCTGTGCCAAAGATTCTCAAATCCAAAGAAGATGAGGCGATTGTAACTATCACTAACATGAAGCTTCAAAAGGACATCACAGTTGCCGTTACACCCTTTAAGGCCCTTAATGTGATACCCGGGCTTGATGAGATAGCTAAGCTGGACTTGGGTGGTGAGGCCGTGCCAGTGGGGGGGGCGAGTGTAGAGATGGTGGACTCAAAGGGCAAACCCATTACCAATGAGGAGGCAGGTTTTCAAGGGGTTATCACAGTAAGCACAAAAAAGATTTTGGGCAAGTACTCAGTGGAGGATATTAAAGAAAAGCTTAACAAGAAAGAGGGGACTTTGGTCCTGGTTGCAAAGGGCAATGAGGGTTGGTACAAGGTGCCAGGGGAAGGTGTGGTTGAAAAGGAGTATATAAGATCTGGAGAAGGGAGTCCTCTGAATCAGCTCCACACCTTTGTGTTCTTGCTTGCCTCCAAAAAATCTGCAGGTCAGCTGAATTTGAAAGGCAAGGTAACGGACAAGGATTCAGGAAATGGGATCCCTGGGGCTTATGTAATGGTGGATGGCTTCTCAGAATATGCCATAACCGATGACAAGGGGAATTTTGATTTCAAAATTACTTTGCTGGATCAGGGACAAGGTGATCTAAATTATTTTACCATTTTGACATGGGTAGATGGTTACTATGGAGAGACCAAGACTGTCACCAAGAATGAAGTCAGCAACCCCATAACTATAAGCTTAAAGTCTTTCGGGCAAGTCTTGAAAATAGAAGGAAAGATAAAAGATTCTGATACTAACGATCCAATTTTAGATGCAAAAGTTATTTTGAAAGCTCCATCTGTATTAGATCAAATAAAAGTGGCCAAAGATGGGGTAACAGTAAGGAAGGATGAAAATGCATTATATGAGTGGCGAATATATGATTCCAATTATCAAAACGTCCTAAAGACTATAAAAGGCAAAGGGAAAAACACATTATTTCTAAGTGAGATCGAGAATCTCGCAAATTTGGAATCAGAGCAATTTGCTATTCTTTTTATTGAGTTGGTGGTTCAATTTGGTGATAGTGAATCCAATAGCTACAGTGAAATGGGTGCAGGCTATGCAATGTTTTTCAAGCAGGGTGAAAACTTAGTGGATCTCTTCCCAGGCTTTAGTACAGCCCCTTATTATGAGGTGTATAGTGACCAATCAGGCAGTTTTTCTTTTTACATGATTCCCAAATCTGTTCTATCCTTTCTGCAAATATCTGCCAGTAAGCAGGGTTATTATAGCTCCCCCTTTGAGAAGATCTCTGGAACAGGCAGCGTAATTTTAAAAGAGATCTCATTAAAACCAAAACCCACCTCTGTAGATATAAAGGAGGGTTTTGAAGGCCCCTTAACAGGTTGGACGAGCAAGGTACTTGTGGAAGGGGCTGAGGTGGCCAATAGCGATACCAAATGGCAGGTGGTGGAAAATCCCGAGTCAGTTCAGGTAAACAACAAGGTCATGGAGTACTTCTCTCAGGGTATTGAAGAATGGGAGGATACAGAGGGGACTGTAACCGATATCACCCTGAACAATGACTTGTCATATCCGGATTGGTATAAAGTATACAATGCCATACTGACATATACAGTAAATGGACAACCTAAGTCTCTCACAGTATTTTTATATGATATTGATGAGACAGTCCCTGGGTATGACTTTTTTACACTTGGTGATTTTACAGGTACTGATATATATATTTGGTGGGATTTCGGGAAGTATGCAGTCACAGAGAATTACACCTATCCGATACAAAATGGTTCGGTTATAATGGTTTCATATAAGAAACCCAAGGAGAAAAAGATTATAACACTACCTCCTCCATTTTCTGGCTCCAAAGTTTACTGGTTTGGCAATATGAATAATGGATCTTTCAAAGGGACTTATTATGACTCTGTTTACTCTAATAAAAACCTTGAGGGTGTCACCGTTTCTCCAGTTTATGATCTTACAAATTTTGATTCTCCTGTGTTGACCTTCAATACATGGTTTGAAGTTAGTAGCACGAAGACAGCAAGCTTGGTAGTTGAGATTGCCATAGTGGATGACACCCTAAAGGAGGGGGACGCAGTTACCATTGAGAGTATATATGGAAGCACAAAATTAAAGAAAGGTGAATTTGTCCCACTGGCCCAGGTTAATCCAATGCTCTTATACGGATTTGACTTTAGCTCATTCTATGGTGGGGATGAAGATGAGGATGGCATCCCAGATATGCTCGAATTAGGAGGCTTAGACCCTGACTCAGACCTTGACGGAGATGGGCTTACAAACTTGGCAGAGTGGGTAGCTGGCATCTTACCTGGGACAGAGACAAAGACAGTCTACATGCCTCCCATGAGCACAAGTTTTGGTTTTGGATCTGAGGATCCTACCCTGTTGGAATGGGTACCAATGGAGTATAATCTCCAGCCATTTGGGGGTCATAAG
Source organism: uncultured bacterium (assembly GCA_938002815.1). Lineage (GTDB taxonomy): Bacteria > Desulfobacterota > DSM-4660 > Desulfatiglandales > CALKZT01 > CALKZT01. Next base: position 8,436 of record CALKZT010000008.1, on the reverse strand, counting down.
ATACAATTGAGGTTTAGGTTTATACACAAGAATCTCCCGGGTAGTCTATATAGGGGGTGGGCTATTGACGATGTCTCTATAAAGGATGTGGAGTCCTATTATCCGTTCCAGCTCCTCACAAAAGACTTTGGCTATGGAGATGTGGTAAACATACCTGAAGGGCCCAAACCTGTTTTATGGGAAGGCAGCTACAACTATTTTATAGAGAATGTGACTGTAACGGATTTAGATACCTTAGATGAGATAGCCGGCGAAAGTTTCCAGGGCAAGACAGTATTGGCTCAGCAAGATAAATATGTTACCTTTAATGTCACTGCCTTTGGTTCGGAAATGGTTGTGGTAGGTTATTTTGACAGCTATTACAAGGAGTTAACCCTTAATATCAATGTTAAGGAACCTTCCGGAGTGAATTCATTTGGATGGGGTTTTATTTCGGATACAGGAGAAGGAGGGATCAAAAGTGGCGAGTTTTCTGTAATGGACTTAGACCAAAATAAAATTTATAAAGGAACAATAAAACTGGTGCCAGGTAATTAGAATTTAATTAAACCTCGGAGGTGTGTATGTCCTATCTTAGAGTATCTTTGGTATCTATTTTGTTAGTGTTTGCGAGTTCTCTTTTGTTAGCTGGGGAGAAAGACCAGGAGGCCAAAAAGGCCTATCATGTGGAACAAATGGGGAAAAATGGCGTTAAGCTGGTCCCTGATCTCCACTTGGTTCCTCCTGCGACCCAAGTTGTCCACAAGGGTATTGAACTTAAACAGATGGCCAAGCTTAAGGAGGGTGAAGAGCTCAAAAAGAAGGCACAGGTGGATATAGATTTCTTTAAGGGACTCTACGAAAAGGATCTTGGAGAGGGCAAGGAGCTGATCCTGAAAGAGGCCTATTTTGATGTGCACAAGGACTTTCGTGGGGAGCTTTACACAGATCCAGTATATTTTGTGTTTGGCATAAAGGAAAAAGGGCCTACCAAGAAAAAATGAGGGGTTCAAGAAAATTTTTTGAAGTCGTGACATATGTCACAGACGTCCCCTTATGGGGGTTGTAGGTTCATGTAAATGGACAGGAGAAGAATAGCTGCGGTGATGGCAATCTGCGTAGGCCTATTGACCTGGGTAGAAATATCGGGGGCCGACGTCTTCACCCCCAAGGAGGGGGGTTTACCACCTCCCAGGGACTTGACCTTTGAGGTGGTAGAGATATGGGCAAAATGGGATCAGCTCACCCCAGAAGAAAAGGCCATTTACGGTGCCTATTACCTTCCCTATCCTGTGGGCTCCAATTTTAAAGGAGCAGCCCTGCTTGGATTGGTGGATGCCTCGCAGGGTATTTCCAATGCCAATATAGTGTATACAGAGCATTTCAGGCTCATTTGGGGAAAGGACTATCAGGCATATGTAAAAAAAGATAGTCCCTACTATTACCTCTGGGGGGACTCAGATGGGGATGGCTATCCCAATTTTATAGAATATCTCTTGGGTTCTGATCCTTACAGTCCTTCAACACCATACCCTGGCATGGACTATGGGGGCGGAATCCTGGAATCCATCTGGGGTAAGATAGTGGATGAATGGCATTTTAAGGCCCCTCCATGGAGCGATTACTACTACATAGATGTATACATTGCAAACACAGGGGTATACAATCCATCTGTGATTTCCTCTATCCTGCCGGGGTACCCAACTAATGTTGAGATAAAGCTGGGTACTTACTATTACGGGCTTACCTCAGTTTATCAAAATGGGGTTCCATTCATACTAATCAACCAGAATATGCCCATTTCTGTTCTCAAGGTCACCTTTGCACATGAATTCTTTCATGCAGTTCAACTGGCCTATGCCCCTTATAAAGAGCTCCTGGATGGAGAGCATAGATTTTTGGCAGAGAGTACTTCCACCTGGATGGAGGATGCAGTCTATCCAGAGATAGACAACTATGTGCAATATGTAAAGTATTGGCTTGACTACCCCGAGGACTCCCTATTTTCAGGCGGATATTCTGACTATGGCGGGGTACTATTTGTGAAATACCTGACAGAGAATTTCCACCATGTGGAAGATCCTCTTGGGATTCAGATAATCAAGGGGCTTTGGGAGGATACCGAGCAGTCGAAGAGTCCTTTAAAGGCCATTTCAAAGTTTTTAAAGGAACAGAATGTGAGACCAGTTCACAACCTCAAAGATGCATACACAGAATTTGCAATCAGAAATTTAGACGTAAAGAATTCATATAAGGATGGGTTCAAATATAAAGAGATCTATCTCCTCAAAAACCAATCCATTGACCTCGACAAGACAAGCATAGATTCTCTAACAGTCGATCTCTATAGCTATGCACCTGGCCCCTATGGAGCCAATTATATGAAAATTTCCACAAGTTCTAACGAGGCTCCCTTGGCAAACAGGCTTTTTTTGAATTTTGACTATTTGTACTCATTTAAAAAGACCCAACCAGATTTCAGGGTGTACGTCATTGTGGAAGGCCAAGGGGGGGAGAAATCAAATCCTATCCTCGTTGCCTTTAAGGACCTACAAGAAGGGAGGCTCTTTAAACTCGTGCCCGAAGGGGTTAAATCTTTTTATATTGTAGTGGTGGGCCTTCCAAAGGACGAGCAAAACTTTGATCCAGGTGAAAGATACTTTTACAAAGTCGCCTACAACCTCTATGATGGAAATCTGAAGGAAGGGTGGAACCTGGTGAGTGCCCCTAAGGTAGGGGAACTTAAGTTGGAATGGTTGGAGGGGAAGTATTCCTATATGTGGAAGTGGGATCCTGAAAAGAGCACGTGGCATGTCATTTTCCCGGATAAAGAGGAGGCTTTACTTAACCAGTATTTGGAAAAGACAGGCTTCAAAAAAATAACATTTCTCCAAGAGTCGGATGGTGTTTGGCTATATATGAAAGAATCCTTAGAGCTGCAAGGGGGCTCTTTAGAGAAGCAGAGCCTATCTTTGAGAAAGGGTTGGAACCTTTTGGGGCTTGGGGTATTGGATTCATTTACACCAAAAGAACTTTTTTCAGCATGTGATGTGGTATCGGTTTGGACGTGGGCAAAGTCCAAAGGCACCTGGCAGGTATACATCCCTTATCTGGGGGATGCCTTTTGGGATTATGGGAAATCCAAAGGTTTCGAGGCCTTAGAGAGGCTCTATTTTGGGGATGGCTTTTGGGTGAACTCTTTGGGTAACTGTGAGATAGATCTATGATGAAGGCATTTCAACAACCAAGGTATCTTGGTGTGCCACCCATAAGGGTTAACGCATATAATACTAATTGCTGGGTTCAAGAGGAGAACCGTCAGCTCATATATATTATATGGTGTAGAGATCTCCAATGACTTGGATCTATTTCAAAACCAATTTGTGATCAGGGAGGGGGTGATTAAGGCGGAAAGTAAATCCTGGGAAAAAGGGGTTAACGGGCTTAGATATGGAAACTTTTAGACTAAAAGGAGGTAGTTCATGAAAAGGAGCTTTTTAGGGGTAATAGTAGTCTTGGCGATTTGCCTGGCCTTTGTGACCCAGGCAGGGGCAGAATCCATAAAGTTGACAATAAAACCTGGTTGGAATCTACTAAATCTGCCGATCGAGGCCGATAATAAATCGCCAGCAAGCGTGCTATCAGGGCTTAATTATGCCAGTGTTTGGAGCTGGAATGCATCCGAGAGTAAGTGGCGTGTTTATCTTTCAAAGGGTGATGAGGCCACCCAAAGCTATGCTACCGGGAAGGGTTTTGATGTCGTCTCCAGCATATACGCAGGGGAAGGTTTTTGGGTAAACTCTTCCGAGAATACCGAAAAAGAGATAACAGTTCAGGGAAGTAAGCCAACCAACGACAAGCACGACTTGGTGAAGGGTTGGAACTTGATAGGGCTAAAGAGTGATCAGCAGACGAGCGTTTCGGCTATTTTGAACGTCTTGAACCAGCAAGGGATCAATGCCGTTTCCCTTTGGAGCTGGGATTCCACAAACGCTAAATGGAATGTCTATATCCCTTCCTTTAAAGAGACAGATCTTACAAGCTATGTAAATACTAAGGGTTTTAAGATTCTCAGCACCATCTCCTCCACAGATGGTTTTTGGGTAAATGCTTCCACTGGCGGGTCTGTGACAGAGACACCCCCTCAGGTGGGAAAGGCCTACAAGGCCACAGGCGATAACACCTACATACCCCTTGCCAATGCAGATGTGTATGTAAATGGAGAAAAGATAGGGACAACGGATTCAAACGGGAATTTTAAGCTCCCTGAGAATCTGGCAGCAAATGCCATCATCACCATAGGCTCTGGGGCTCAGTTTACCATATCTGCCTCTGAGCTAAAGGGAGGTGGCCTGTATCTATTTGCCCAGGATCAGGACAAAAACAAGGTGTTACTTAAAGCGTCAGAAGAGGGTCAGGGAAAACCAACTCCAAAGAAGATCTCCAGTGGGGACGGCAAGGCTTCTATCACTGTGACAGACCTAAAGCTTACAAAAGACATAACAGTGGCCGTGACACCCTATAAGACCCCCATTTCACCACCTAATGTGGCCAAGGTGAAAGCCCTTGACCCTAAATTTATGGTTGTGGCAGGAGCTGATGTATCTTTTGTGGACTCAAAGGGCAAAAACATAAGCATTGGTGAAGCAGGTTTTCAGGGGAAGGTTGTACCCCAGGCAAAGAACTTCTTAGGTGAGTTTACCGGAGAGGCCCTTTACAAGTATTTGGGTGGTGGGGACGAAACGGCACCTCCAATGGGAAGCTTATGGCTCCTTGCATATGAAAATGGTGCCTATACGGTGGTAGGAGAAGCGCAGCTTTTAAGCGAAACCACACAACAGAAGACAGGTGGTGATACACAGGAGGGAAAACCAGCTTATTACCTCGCACCTGCTCCAGGTGTTCAGATAGTGGATAAGCTCGTGCCTTTCCTATTTGTATTCAAGCAGGAATACCTTATGGGTGAACTGGAAGTCACAGTTACAAATGCAGGTATCCTCTATAAAAAGTCAAGTGGCGATGAACTCGTAACAGAGGGAACAGAGGGTAAGGGTGCCGTGATAGATGAAAGCTATGGCCAGCCAGTAAAAGGTGCCCTGGTACTCACAGACAATTCCGATGAATTTGCAGTGACAGGTCCGGATGGCAAGGCAAAGGTGAAGTATATTTTGCCTTTCGATAACCCTAACCTTGGTATTATCGTAAAGAAGGATGGCTACTTCGACGGCACAACAAGTTTTAATGTCCTGGAGGAAGGGCAAAAAACAGTAAATCTCGCCGAGCTGCCTGATACTGCCGCTGTGGGCGGAGTTGTCTATGACAGCACAAAGGGCAAGGCCCAAGGCGGCATAGCGGGTGCAAAAGTGACCCTCAAGAACCCAATTGTCCTAGACAAGATTGTGGATGATGGAGAGACCATAACTGTGGGTCTGGATCCCGATGCCACATACAAGTGGGAGGTGAAAAAGCAGGGTGAGGGATTTAACTGGTTTACTGTAGATGAGGGCAAGGCACACTATACCCTGACTAAAACTCAGGTGAAGAAAAAGCTCATTGATGACTACAATAATTTGTCCGAGGGGTATAAAGCAAAGTTGGGTGCCAATCCTGTTGGCACTTACGATGTTCGGATAACCGTTACACACCCCTTCAGTAACTACACCTATGTGGAATCTGCAGAGGGCTATTTGGATATAACCATTGATATGGCAAAATTGGATGAGACAGCCTCTCTCGCCCAGGGTAAGTTAGGTGAGGTTTCTGTCTTCGGAGGCAAGGACTTAGGTTTCTACTATGCCACAGCACCTGTTACTTCAGGCCAGACTTATACCTGGACCGTATTTATAAACTCCTGGGACGATGCTAATGGGGATGGACAGGCAGACGAAGGGGAGATAGAGACACTTGCCAAATCCGAGGCAGCACCTATAGCATTCTTCCCGTTCATAGAGGCTATCAACCTGGTTCAGAAGAACTACCTCAAACTCTTGGTCCCCCCAGAAAATGGTTGGAAAGATCCTAACGTAGCCCAGGGAAAGGCCTATCTCGAAGAAGGTGTAAGTATTAAAATCCTCTTTGAGATAAGTTATCCATTCCCACCCGTGGGGATGGAATATAAGACGTCTTATGCCGAGTTTGACCTAAAATCTGATGATCCCCTGTCAACCCTAATAGTGGGCAAGCTCCAGATCATCCCCAACACCACAATGGCCTTTGAGGAGACACAGACCACAAAAGAGGATGGCTCTTACCTCTTTGCCTTTGTGGATCCGCAGTTGGATGGTCTCTTGGGCATCTATGCCAATGCAATGGCCTACCTCCCCAATAGCATCTTCTTGGGGACCCAGTATCCGTTGCTGAAAGGTTGGATAACCCAGGTGGATATCCCAATGGATCCTGTGGAACTACCTCCAGAGCCAGGGGCAGAACCTGAGCCTATTACCTATACACAAGCAGCAGCCCTTGAGTGGGTTGAGACTTGGGAAGGGGCTTTAGAGCTTAGCAATGCTACACAAATCTCTGGAACGGCAGGTATTTGGACCGTGGGTGGCAACGATATGGCTGATGTCCAGTGGTGGTTAATTACAAATCCTGAGACCAAGGGTCCGGCCGCGATTCCAGGAATCGATTATCCTGTTCCTGAGGGTGAAACTGATGCGAAACCCAATCTGTTGCCTGCATACCAAGGGACTAATGTGGCCTGGTTTGGGAGTAAGACCACCTGGACATTTAGCGATTCCGGCCAAAATACATCCAACGGCTACAAGTGGGGCACACTTGAATCCCCTCAGATAGACCTAACTGCTTTCTCCTTTGCCACCCTTGAATTTGCAACATGGTGGGAGGTAGAGAGTGTGGATGTGGCCAAATGGCAATTTGATCAGATGAAGGTCCAGGTAACTGTAACAGACATCACCCAAACAACCCAATTAGGTGGTGTGACCTTTGAGCCCAATGAATGGAAGACTGTTGCCTGGTTGAACCCTGACTATGAGGTGCCAATACAGGCCTGGAACATCAACTATAGCTCTGGTGGCAATGATGCAGTCCCTATCTGGGTGAAGATCACCGCCAACCTGAACCCATTTGCAGGCCACAAGATCAAGATCAGGTTCTACTTCGACTCCAAGGATAGCCTATTCAACGGCTTCAGGGGGTGGGCAGTGGACGAGATCAAGATCAAGAACGAGGATAGCAATCTGCCTTTCACTACCTGGGGTGAGTACTGGTGGTGGAAGCCTGCCATCAGGTCTGAATAAAGCCAACCCACCCACAGGGGTACTTCTACCCCTGTGGGTGCTCCTTTTGGGCCTTGGGTTCATTGGATAGTTTGGAGTATCTGAGTAGACAGAAATCTATAGGGCTTATTTAGGGCATAGGATAACTGATGTTGCTTAGGTCCTTGAATGGTCTCTTGAGGAAGAGTGGTCACTAAATGGGGAGCAGATCCTTTTACATTATTTTGTTGACCAGAATTTGGAATCAATTTAGATTTGGCCTTTACGGAGGGATATGAGTTTGAGGAATGTAGCTGCTGGAGGAAGGTTTACGGGCTGGGTAACCGTAGCAATTGTGTCAGTCCTCTTTTTCATCTGTTGGCAGGATCTTTATTTGCCTCCTTCCTTGGAGGCGGCCCAAGGGGGTTGGAGGACGCAACAAGGTGCCAAACAGGAATTTTACGTGGAGACACCTCCTGTGCCTGGTATACCCTATGGGAAAGGGAACCAGGAGCAGAGAGATAACCTTCCCCCAGAGATCAAAGAGATAGACGAGAGGATAAAGAGGGATGCAGAGGAAATAATAAGAGCTACCCCTGGAGCAGGCGGGATCAGTGTTTTCCAGCCTGAGAGGGAGAAGACAGACTTAGAGGGAATAAATGAGGCCTCTAAGGCTGCCTCGAAGTGGTCTTTGGGGGATGCTGGAAAGGGTATGGATCCCTCTGGGGAGGTGAAGAAGGGACCTGAGACTCAAAATGAGCAGGGAGGATATAGCTCCCCACAGGTGGGAAAACAAGAGGGAGTGATCCAGAAGGAGAGCTCCCAGAGGCAGGATAAGGAAAATCCACAAGTGTCGGCCGTGGTTTCCAAGGGGGTCTCGAAGGGCCAGAGCCTGAAAGAATCTGATGGGATGACGAAAGGGGGTGATCCAGGAGTAGGTAGTAGCAGGTCGGAGATAGAATCAGGAGGGTCCCAGGAGACTTTTTCGAGAGGCCAGGAGCCGAAATTAAAAGGCCCATCTTTTTTAAAGAGGGGGCTAATTGTTCTGATCATTGTATCTGGGATCTTTCTCTTTGGCCGTAAGTATCTGTTCAAGTGAGTTTCTACAAGGTAATGGCCTTCTCACTTTTAAGATCCATAAAAAACCGATTAAGGAGGTTAGGAATGAAGAAATTGCTTTATGTGGTTTGTTTTGTCGGCCTACTTGCCATCTTTTGGATGCCAAATGGCTATGCAGAGG
>CALKZT010000007.1 GCA_938002815.1 uncultured bacterium | reverse complement strand
AATTTCCTTTTAAACAGAGAGTGGAAAGGTAATATTAGGGAGCTATCTAATACAATAGAAAGAGCGGTTTTGCTGTGTAAAAAAGAAAAGCTCGATATAGATTTAGCAAAAGAAAAAGTTCAGAAGAAAACTGATAACTACTTTGTTTTAGAAAACATGACAATAGATGAGATGGAAAAGATTATGATTCAGAATGCCCTAAGGAGATTGAACGGAAATAGGACACATGCAGCAAAAATGTTGGGCATAAGCCTTAGAACACTTAGAAACAAGCTAAGGCAATATAAGGAACAGGGAATGATACTCTAAAAGGAGCTAAGAATGGAGCTATTAGGAAAGATAATCGATAGACTGGGACAATCTATCAACCTTAGAATAACAAGACACAATCTACTCAGCTCGAACATCGCAAATTCTGATATACCCAAATACAAAGGGTTTGATCTGATGGTGGAGGAGAGCCTTAGGGCATCAGAGGCGGGAGTCGAGGGTGCTTTAAAAAAGACACATCCTCATCACATGGATCCCATAGAGATGAATCAGATAAAGATAAAAGATGCACCCTACATAAGATTACCAGATTCAGAATTTCCTGAACTGGACCTCAATAGGATGATGGTGGATCTGGCAGAGAATGCGGTGAAATATCAAGCAACGGTGGAACTCTTAAATAAGAAATTTGGATCCCTCAAATATGCCATTGAGGGAAAATAGGAGGTTAGCATGGACATCTTTACTAGTATGAAGGTTAGCTCTTCGGCTTTGACCGCACAGAGAATCAGGATGAATCTTATCTCTTCGAATCTGGCTAATATAGAGACTATTAAGACAAAGGAAGGGGAGCCATACAGGCGAAAGGAATTGGTAGTAAGCTCTACCCCTCCGGAAAGAGAGTTCAAGAGTATTCTTGATCGGAAATTTGCCGATGCTGTGAAAGAGGTAAAGGTCATGGGTTATATAAATGATCCAAGAGATTTTATACTGAAATACGAACCTCATAATCCAAATGCAGATGAAAACGGCTATGTGAAATATCCAAATATCAACATTATTGAAGAGTTAACAAACTTAAGTATGGTGAGTAGAAACTATGAAAGCAATATATCAGTAATTTCTACAACAAAGAAACTTGCATTGATTACACTGGAGATTGGGAAATGAAAATCACAAATTATTTTCCAGGTAGAATAGAAGAAATTTTTGAAAAAAAACATGTGGACCCAAACCAGGATGTAAAATTTGAAGATATGATTAAGAATGCCATAAATAACATTAGCCATTTGCAACAAGATGCAGATAAACAGATTCAATCTTTTTTGAATGGTGAACCTGTAGATCTTCATAATGTGATGATAGCGCTGGAAAAGTCCAATATCAACTTTAGACTCCTTACAGAAATCAGGAATAAAGCTCTCATGGCATATGAAGAAATAATGAAAATGCCCATATAGGGGGTATTAGGAGCTGGAAATGGCTGGTACTCCAAGTCTAAAGGCTACTGTATCCGGGTTCAAGAAGCTACGACCTACCCAAAAGGTGGGGGTGATTATTTTGATGCTGGCTGCCTTGTCAGGGAGCGTAGGTCTGTTTATTTGGGCGAAGGGAACGGTCTATGAAGTCCTCTTTTCGAACCTGGATCCTTTAGATGCAGGCTCTATTGTGGAGAGGCTTAAGTCTATGAAGATCCCCTATAAGGTGGAAGACAATGGCCGCACGATCTTTGTCCCAAAGGAGAGGGTGTATGAACTGAGGCTCCAGATGGCATCCCAGGGGCTTCCATCTGGAGGTACTGTGGGTTTTGAGGTGTTTGACAAGACAAAGCTGGGTATCACGGAATTTGCCCAACAGGTGAACTATCAAAGGGCGTTACAGGGGGAGCTCTCCAGGACTATCACCTCCCTTTCGGCGGTGGAATCTGCAAGGGTGCATATAGTCCTACCCAAGAAGAGCGTGTTCTTGGAAAGGGAAGAACCTGCCTCTGCTTCTGTGGTCCTAAAGCTAAGGTCTCCCCTTGGGATGAGTGAAGAGAGGATACAAGGAATTGTCCATTTGGTGGCATCCAGTGTCCCTGGCCTCAGGCCCGAAAATGTAACCGTGGTAGATGCCCAGGGGAAGGTATTATCCGGGGCCGGGAAGGAGGAGCAGAGGGGGATTTTGAGTGTGGAACAATTGGAATTTCAGCAAAGGATGGAGAGAAATTTAGAGGAAAAGGTGAAGGGGATATTGGCCCAAGTGGTGGGATCCGATAAGGCCACTGTAAAGGTCTCCGCAGAGATAGACTTCAGAAAAGGGGAAAAACTGGAGGAGCTGTATGATCCAGAGAAGGTGGCAATTAGGAGCGAGCAGAGCAAGCAGATCTACCAGGGGACAAGATCAAAGGAGGCCCAAACGCCTGTGGCAGTAATCCCTGTAGAGCCGAAAGAAGGGGCATTGGGAGGGCAGCTTCCTGAGTCTCAGGATAGCACCAAGACGGTGAACTACGAAGTTTCAAAGACGGTTAGAAAGGTCCTGGAGCCTGCCGGTGTCTTGAAGAGGATCTCAGTGGCTGTGGTGGTGGATGGTACCTATAAGGTTACAAAGACAAAAAAAGGTGAAACCGTGGAATATGTGCCTCGGAGCGAGAAGGAACTGGAGGCCATAAAGGAGCTGGTAAAGGGTGCCATAAATTACAACAAAGAGAGGGGAGACCTGGTAGAGGTGGTAAACCTGCCTTTCCAGGGTAAGACGGCTGAGAAGATAGAAGGCCCAGGGCTTATGGAAAGATTAAGGGAGTTTACCCCATATCTGCGATATCTGATGGCCCTGGTGATATTCTTCCTGATCTACTCTATGGTGATAAAGCCTGTGTTGAACTGGCTTACCAAGACACCTGGCGTAGATGTGGAGATAGTGAAACAGCTCCCCCTCACTGTAAAGGAGATAGAGGCCAGCTATAGTGCGAAGCAGGCAGCCCTGGCCGAGAGGGTAAGGGCCCTCCTTTCAGAGGAAAGGGATACCGCAGAGAAGGTGGTCAAGTCCTGGTTGGGCGAAACTGCTCCCTAAGAGGAGACCATGGAAGTACAGAACCTCCCAGGTCCCCTGAAACTTGCAATCCTGATAAAGGTCCTGGATCAGCCCACAGGTGATTTGCTCTTGAGTAGACTTACCCCTGAGCAACGAAAAGTAGTGCTGGGCCACGTAACTCAGCTCGGGGATATTCCCATAGAGCTGGCTGAAAAGGTGGTTGAAGAGCTTGGGACTACACTGAGGGCCTTGAGGGGGGCAAGGGCCACTTCTGCCCTCCCCCCAAAGACAGAGGAAATCTCTAAGGAGAGGCTGGCCCTACTGAAGTCTCTGAAACCCTATCAGCTGGTGAGCCTCCTAAGGAGTGAGCACCCTCAGACCATAGCCATAGTATTGGCCCATGTCCCCACCGATGTGGCAGGGGAGGTCTTGGCAGGGCTTCCCCCAGAGCTGAGGGTAGAGGTGGCATTTAGGATTGCCCAGTCAGAGCGTTTCATACCCGCAAGGGTGGAGGAACTGGAAAGGGTATTGGCACAATTGTTGAAGGAAAGGGAGACAGTGGAGATAGAGAGGTTCTCTGGGGTAGACAGGCTGGCAGAGATGTTAAACATGATGGAGAGCAGGGTGGCTGATGAGATCATGCGCTCCATAGAGGAGGTCCAGCCTGAGCTGGCGGCAGAGATAAAACAGAGGATGTTTACATTTGAAGATCTGGTGCATGTGGACGATAGGGGTATGCAGAGGCTATTGAGGCGCATAGAGACCAGAGAATTGGCCATGGCCCTTAAGGGGGCTTCTGAAGAGGTAAAACAAAAGATCTTCAAGAACATGTCAGAGAGGGCGGCGGAGATGATAAAGGAAGAGATGGAGGCTTTGGGAGCTGTCAGGATGAAAGACGTGGAGGAGGCCCAGAGCTCTATCACCAGAGTTGTGCAGGAAATGGAAGAAAAGGGTGAGCTGATAATAAGTGGAAGAAGGGGAGAACAATTTGTGGGATAGGGTAGCAGAATGAAAGGGTTAGCTCACGCATTCCCTGAGTTCAAAGAAGAAAAGTCGGCGAAGGGAACCAATCATGAGCTCTCGGAGTTTAAACTTTTGTCCGATCTCTTCCCCTACGAAGAGAGGAAAATATTGCCTGAAGTAGAGGCAGAACTGGGTAGAAAGATACAAGAGGCAGAAAAACAAGGGTATCTCAAGGGCTTGAGAGAAGGGGAGCAAAGGGGCATTGAACAAGGGCGGAAAGATGTGGAGCCAATTATTACAAACCTATCTCAGGCCCTGGAGGAGCTGGAAAAGGTAAAGGTAGAAATCTATTCCTATGCAGAAAAGGCAGCAGTGAGGCTGGCCATAGCGCTTGCTGAAAAGATCATTCAGCAAGAGATAAGATCAGATCCCTCCATTGTCATAAGAATGGCTGAATCAGTGCTTAGAGGCATAAAGGACAGGCAGAGCATTACCCTTAGGTTAAATCCCCATGACGCACAGAGCCTGAGGAGTCTTGGTTACGACCTGGAAGGTATCTTCAACGGTGGCAGGAAATTCTCCCTCCTTGAAGACCCCTCTGTGGAAAGAGGGGGCTTTGTGGTGCAGACAGAGTCAGGGGAATTGGATGCAAGGATTACCCAGCAACTGGAGACTGCAAAGGAGCTTCTCTTAGGAGAATCCTCCCAAACGGTATAGGAGATGGACGCCCTTTTTAACTTCGACAGGTTTCTAAAGGCCGTAGACAACATGAACACCATTAGGATGTGTGGCACGGTGACAAAGGTGGTGGGATTTGTCGCGGAGGCACTGGGGCCAGCTGTAAGTATCGGAAGCCTGTGTGAGATCTGCTCAAGGGAGGGTAAGAAAAGGGTAAAGGCAGAGGTGATGGGATTCAAGAACAACCGGGTCTTGCTGGTTCCCTTAGGTGAACCCAGGGGAATAGGGCCAGGGTCAAGGGTAGTGGCCTTAAACCAGAGCGCCACTATCAAGGTGGGCAAGACCCTTCTGGGCAGGATCATAGACGGTTTGGGAAGGCCTCTGGACGGGAAGGGCCCCATAATCTCCCAAGAGGAATACCCCATCTACTCGGAACCCCTAAATCCCATGCACAGAAAACTCATAGAAGAGCCTTTAGATGTGGGGGTCAGGGCGATAAATGGCCTATTTACCATAGGTAAAGGCCAGAGGATGGGAATATTTGCAGGGTCAGGGGTAGGAAAAAGTGTCTTGCTGGGAATGATGGCAAGGCACACAAAGGCAGATGTAAATGTCATAGCCCTCATAGGCGAAAGGGGGAGGGAGGTAAATGAGTTCCTGGAGAAGGATTTGGGGCCAGAAGGCCTTGCCAGGTCCGTGGTGGTGGTGGCCACCTCCGATAACTTGCCTCTCATACGTATGAGGGGTGCCTTCATTGCCCATGCGATAGCAGAATACTTTAGGGACAAAGGTATGCACGTGCTACTGATGATGGACTCCATAACCCGATTTGCAATGGCCCAGAGGGAAGTGGGCCTGGCCACAGGAGAACCCCCCACCACAAAGGGATACACACCCTCTGTTTTTACCCTACTGCCAAAGTTATTGGAGCG
>CALKZT010000006.1 GCA_938002815.1 uncultured bacterium | reverse complement strand
TGGTAAAACCCTTTAGGGATGAGACCCTCCGCAGGGTAGAGGAGATATTGCCTCCGCTTGCCATCAGGACCAATCCGGTGGATCTGGGTCCTCTGTGGTATGACGAAGGGGCCACAACAGAGGTGGTGAGAAGGATTATGAAGGATAATGAGATAGATGCGATCATCTTTTTGATGATGTTTGCCTCGGCCAATAGGGAGGTAATCCCTGCCCTCATAAGGGGCCTCAAGGACCTACCTCCCCACAAGCCGATCTTTACCTGTATAAAGGCACCAGGGGCAATCTGGCAAGAGGCTGTGAAAGAGGCAGAGGAAGGGGGGATCTTGTGCAATTTCCCAACCCCTGAAAGGGCTACCAAAGCCTGCTATAACATGCTAATACTGGAGAGGCTGAGATTTAGAAAGAAAGGAGGCCAATTTGGAGCTCATAGATGAGGCGATAAAAAAAGGGTTTAGGCAGCTACCTGAATATGAATCAAAATTGATCCTGAAGGGATTTGGTCTACCTGTGGTGAGAGAGGTAACTGTCCAGGACCTCGAGGAGGCTAAGGAGAGGGCCTTGGAGATAGGCTATCCTGTGGTCCTGAAGGTGAATAGCCCCTGGATAGGCCACAAGACAGAAAAAGGTCTTGTGATCACAAACGTGGTGGACCAAAGGGATCTTGAGAGGAAATGGCAGTTGCTTCAAGAGAGGCATACTCTTTCTGAAGGGGAGTCCATCTTGGTACAGGAGATGGTGGATGGAAAGAGGGAGCTTGCCATGGGCCTTATAAGGGATCCTCAATTTGGGCCCTGCGTTATGTTCGGGTTGGGTGGAATATTCCTGGAGGTCCTAAACGATGTGACGTTTAGGGTAGCTCCCATACAAGAGATAGATGCAATGGAGATGCTGGATGAGATTAGGTCTAAAAGGCTTCTTTCAGGTCTGAGGGGCATGCCAGAGGCAAATAGGGAGGCAGTGGCAAAGATGTTGATTTCCATAGGAGAAATAGGCCTCAGAGAGGAGAGGATAAAGGAAATCGATCTAAACCCTGTGATACTAAAAGGGCCAGATCCCGTGGTAGTGGATGCCCTGATCGTCTTAGAATAGGATGAAGGTCTGGATAATAGCTTCAGAGATGTCCCCCTTTGCCAGCACGGGTGGCTTAGGGGAGGTGGTCCGGGGCCTATCACGGGCATTAAAGGGGCTAGGCTGTGAGGTATGTGTCATCATCCCCTATTATTGGACCATCAGAGGATACCCCATGAGCCGCTTTATGGGTGATCTTTGGGCCAAGATGGGGGATAGGTGGCTTAGTTTTGATGTATACTTGACCCAATATGAAGACAGGCTTCCTGTGTACCTAATCAAAAGGGAGGATCTTTATTTCAGGCCCAATTTGTATAGGGATAGCAAGGAAGACTATTACGATAATATGGAGCGTTTCTGTTTCTTTTGCCATGCCTGTTTGGAGTTTTTAAACAGGTTAGAAAATGGAAAGACCATAGTACATTGTAATGATTGGCATACTGGCCTGTTATGTGCGCTAATAAAAGCTGGGCATCTTAGAGACTCTCAAAGAATCAAAATTGTATATACAGTGCATAACATTGCTTATCAGGGCATTTATCCATCAAACAAATTCTATTTGACAAATCTGGAGCCATCTAAGTATTTCACTAAAGAAGCCTTAGAGTTTTATGGTAACATTAACTTGATGAAGGCTGGTCTAATCTATTCTGATGTTATAACCACGGTGAGCCCTACACATGCCAATGAGCTTAAGCATCCCTATTTTGCAAGGGGGCTTGAAGGGGTCTTTCTTAAGAGGGAAGACGATCTCTTAGGTATATTAAACGGTGTTGATTACGATATTTGGAACCCTGCCACCGATCCATTTATCAGGGCAAATTTTGATACCAAGGATCTTACCGGAAAGCTACTTTGCAAAGAGGACTTGATAGCTGAATTTGGACTCCCACATTCTCGTGTAGAAAGGCCCCTTGTGGGGATGGTAACCAGGTTAGATCCTCAGAAGGGCATGGACCTGGTCCTTGCCTCCATACCAGATATGGTGGGCCTGGATCTGAGCCTTGTGATTCTGGGGAATGGAGATCAGAGATATGTGGAGGGCCTTTCGCATCTTAAGGAGAGATATCCTCTGAATATAGGGTTCAAGGTAGCACACGATGAGAGGCTCGCCCATAAGGTCATTGCAGGCTCGGATATGATCCTCGTCCCGTCCCTCTTTGAACCTTGTGGGCTTATCCAGATGTATGGGCTAAGATATGGGACAATCCCAATAGGAAGGGCCACAGGCGGCCTCAAAGATACCATCTCTCCCTTCTCCTATACAAATCCCCATGGAAACGGCATCCTCTTTGAGCATTTTGACACCAACGGCCTTATGTGGGCCATAAGGGAGGGCCTTAGATACTATGAGGATAAGGAGATGTGGAGGAGGCTGATTTTAAATGGCCTTGGGTCTGACTTTTCTTGGGAGAGGTCTGCCAGGGAGTATCTGGAGCTCTATATTAGATTAGCGAAGGTTTGAGGAGGTAACATGAAAGGAAAAAGTGTTCAAAAAAAGAGGGTGACCTTTAGTTTTTGGGCCCCTGAGGCCAAGGAGGTATTCCTCACAGGTGATTTCAATGACTGGGATCCCAAGTCAATGCCCATGAGAAGGGACCTAAGAGGCACCTGGAAGAGGCAGGTGACCTTAAAGGAGGGCTCTTATCAATACAAGTATCTGATAGATGGCCAGTGGGTACATGACCCAAGGAAGGAGACCATACAAAATGCCTTTGGGACCCTCAACAACCTGATCCACGTATAGGCCCTTATGTCAAAGGGGAGACCCATAGGGCGGGTCCTGGTCACTTTTTGGGTGTTAGGGTTCTTTCTTCTGTGGGCCCAGGGCGCCTATGGTGCTACAAAGGAGACCAAGACAAAAAAGCCTGAAGAGCAAATTATAGACCAAGGGACCTTAGATGAGCTCATAAAGACCTTAGAGGATCCCAAGAAGAGATCAGAGTTAATCAAGACCTTAAAGGCCCTCAAGCTTGCCCAGCAAAAGGTTCAAAAGGAAGAGAGACCAAAAGCACAGGTAAGGGAATACCTTTATAAGCTCACCCAGAACCTGGAGGAGGTTAAGAATTCCCTCCGACAAGAACCCTACTCCGCCTTTCAATGGGTCTTGGCCCAGATAAGGCATAGAGATTTCCTCCTGAATATGGGCATACTTCTTTTTGCCTGTGTATTTTCACTGGGCTATTCCAAGTGGTTCAAAAGAAGGCTTACCCCTCTAATCCAAAAAAAGAGCGGGTTGAGCAGGATGATTTACGACCTGGCTCTCCGTTCACTTGAAGCAGTTATCCTTTTTTTAGTTTATAACATCCTGTGGATATTCATGAAATTATATTCAGACCAATTTGCTATTATTTCCTTTACTATTCTCCTTTACCTCCTTTATGCGTTATTTGTAAGCATAATAAGATTAGTCCAAACTATGGTCTTTTCATGGAGGATATTCAAGCAGGTGTCGGTTGAAGATTATGAAAAGATCACAACTAAGATAATATCTGTGGTTTCATTGTTTTTTTACTTTTTGTTTATCCGTGAATTGGATCGTAGTCTAATGGGCCCATCAGGTCTTCTTGTCTTTTTAGAATGGCTTTTGTTGCTATTGATAACTATTAGAATATCTGGAATAGTCAAAAATCTGAATAACAGCTTTGCAGTACTTTTGAGTTCAAGAGGTAGATACGGCTATATAAGGCTATTGGGTATAGCTAAGATTGTGATTCAGCTTTATGTATGGTTTTCATTCATAGAATATATTCTCAGGGCCTTTTATCAAAAGACCGGCTTACATTCTTTAGTGACAGGGAGTCTTTTGGTTGTTATGATAGTTTTTGTTCTGTTAGAAATAATTAGCAATATAGCAAGAAAGATAAGCGCC
>CALKZT010000005.1 GCA_938002815.1 uncultured bacterium | reverse complement strand
CCCTTAATATGTCAAAGGCATCTCCTACAATATTTTGGACATTTTCTGCCGAGAGATTATTTAAAGACAAATTCTTGTTCAAAATGCCCATAACCAGTTGGGAAAAATCAAGATTAGTGACGTGGCTTGCACCATATTTGAGTCCATAAACTGAAAAACCACCAGTATAGGAAAAACAATTTAATATCTTAAAATTTGATGCAAAATCTTTTAATTGTAACCTGTTATCTCTTTGGTCTAAATAGAAACCTGTTTTTTGTCCTCCTTTTATATCGACATAGAAAAAAAATCCGTTTTCTCTTATTATAACAGATGTGTTATTCTCACCGTAGATTAGGCAATTTTTCTGATCAAGTCCTTCTCTTTTTCTTAAACTTGTATCGCTCCTCTCCCATATTGTAAGTGGCTTTATCTCTTTCACTATAGTCGATAGTATTACATCCCTAAACCTCTCCATTCCCATGGTCAATACCTGGAGGACAACCGTATCAGAATACCGATCAACAATAAGGCCGGGGAGGAAATCACCTTCTGAGTTAACCAATCGGAACGCATCTGTCTCAGGCCCTTTGAAATGTCTTAGTCTGTACCGAATGGCATTTAGTATTCTGTTCTTTATAAAGTCATTGTCTGGGAATGCTTCTATCTGCTTAGATAGGACCCTTACAGCTATCTGACTTTGAAGGTTGACATATCCCCAGGCCAAAAAATCCCCCTTGGAGTCCACAACCATGGCGACATCACCTGGGTCCAGTGAACCCTTCACGTCTTCTACGGCACCCTTAAAGATCCAGGGATTCGCCAAGGCCAGGCTCTCTTTGTAGTCCTTCTTCAGTACGACCCTGGGTGTATTTTTGGGGAATGCCATCTGATTATACTGTGGGAGGGTGGATGAAGGGACTTGAACCCTCGACCTCTGGGGCCACAACCCAGTGCTCCGCCAATTGAGCTACATCCACCATCAGAGTCCACTATACCCACTTCCATTGGGATTTCAAGCCTAAAGTCTCACACCTACAAAGTATACACCTCGTAGGTGACTCACATATAAGCCCATAAGTTGGCCTCCTTTACTTTCCCCCTAATTTTTAATATAAACTGGGTCCAAAAATTCTTACTGAGAGATTCAGATGGAACTTGGGATAGAGCATCTAAGAGGGGCAGTAGCCAAGTTAAGGGAATTTTGGGACAAAGATTACGCCATTGCCTTTATAACGGGAAGTGGCTTGGGTGAAATATTGGATATGGATCATGTACACTTTGAGATACCATATTCCCAGATCCCCTTCTTTCCTGTTTCCACTGTGGAGGGCCACTTAGGGAAACTCATTGGTGGGGATCTTTTAGGTAAGGTTATCTTGCTCTTTAAGGGGAGATTTCACCTCTACGAAGGCTATAGCCCCTCTCACATTGCCTTTCCCATATGGGTTTCAAAATTGCTTGGGGCAAAATATCTCTTTATTACCAGCGCATCTGGAGGACTCAACTTGGAATTTAGACCAGGAGACCTTATGCTGATAAAAGACCACATCAACCTAACAGGCAAGAACCCCTTGACAGGCCCAAATATTGAAGAACTGGGCCCAAGATTCCCAGATATGACGGCTGCCTACGACCCTTCACTTCAATCCCTTGCAAGGGAAGTGGCCAATGCCATAGGGCTCCCTCTCAAAGAAGGGGTATATGTCGCAGTTCATGGCCCAAGCCTTGAGACCCCTGCTGAGACCAGATTCCTGAGGAGCATAGGCGCCGACGCAGTGGGCATGTCCACTGTTCCTGAAGTCATCACAGCAGTCCATTGCGGCATGAAGGTCCTGGCCATTGCCCTTATCTGCAACATAAACGACCCCGATCACATGAAAAAGATAGACTTTGAAGAGGTGCTAAGGGTGGCAGAGATGTCCACGCCCCATCTGAGGAGATTCTGGAAGGAGCTCATAGGGAGGTTAGACCCCAATGCATAGGGTAGACCTCAAGATAACCGAGGCCGATGTACTTACAATGTCGGTCTCTCTACCCTTTTTAGAAGGGGCAGAGATCCATATAAAGGATTCACGGATTGTCTTTCTTGGCCCCAAGGAAAAGGCACCCCCCTGTGAGGCAGGTCGCATCATAGATGCCTCCCGTTGCCTTGTGATCCCAGGCCTAATAAACTGCCACACCCATGTCCCCATGACCCTCTTTAGAGGCCTTGCAGATGATCTTCCCTTAATGAAATGGCTAAACGAGTATATCTTTCCCATAGAACGGGAGATGGACAAAGAATTTGTCTACATAGGTAGCCTCATAGGAATTGGGGAGATGTTGCTCTCAGGGACTACCACCTTCTGCGACATGTATCTCTTTGAGGAAAGCGTGGCAAGGGCCGCATCAGAGGCCAAAGTGAGGTGTCTTTTGGGAGAAGTACTCTATGACTTTCCTTCTCCCAACTACGGGCCCGTGGAAAAGGGCTTTGAATATACTGAGTGGCTTATTCAGAGGTACAAAGGACATCCCTTGATAAGGATTGCGGTAATGCCCCATGCCACCTTTACTTGCTCCCCTGATCTCCTCCAGAGGGCGAAAGGATTAGCCCAGAGATACGATGTCCCCATCGTGATACATGTATCCGAGACCAGCTCAGAGGTAGAACTCATCTTAGAGAAGAGCCAAAAAACCCCTGTTAGGTACCTAAAGGACCTTGGCATCCTTGGACCCAACACAGTGGCTATCCACTGCGTCCACCTGAGTGACGAGGACATAGAAGACTTAAAGGAGACAGATACAAAGGTGGTATTTAATCCTGAGAGCAACATGAAGTTGGGATCGGGGATTCCGAGGGTCCGTGACATACTGAATAGATCAATTATCTGTGGGGTCGGAACCGATGGCGCAGCCAGCAACAATAACTTGGACCTCTTGGAGGAGATAGACTCCCTGGCAAAGTTGACCAAGCTCTATTTTAAAGACCCCTCTGCCCTCACTGCAAAGCAGGCCTTGGAGATCGCCACAAAAGGAGGAGCAATGGTCTTGGGCATGGGAGACGAGATAGGTTCCATTGAAGAGGGTAAAAGAGCGGACTTGGTGGTGATCTCCATGAATGAACCACACCTTTTCCCCTCCTATGACCCATATTCCACCATTGTGTACAGTGCAAGGGGTTCTGATGTGAGAGACGTGATAGTGGATGGGAAGATCCTGGTAAGGGATGGAAGGCTTATGACCCTTGATTGGGAGGAAATAAAGGAAGAAGGGGCACGCATGGTCAGAAGGATCAAGGGGATCCTCGGAAGATGAAGAGATGGGTTGCCCTGGGCAAGAGGCTTTCAGGGGCAGATGGAGTTATAACCCTTGGGGTCAAACCCAACTTTTACGACTACTCCCCGGAAGAAAGGGGGCTCATTCTAAACTCTGACACCATCCTCTATCCCACCACCAACTATGCCCAGTTCTTCCATACCATGGGAAAAAGGATCTTCCCGAGCTTAGAGAGCTATCTCTATTCCGATGACAAGATAAAACAGACCTCCCTCTTTTACCTCCTTGGTCTCCTGCACCCAAAGACCCGCTTCTACTTTGGTCGCCAAAAAAGGGACATCCTCAGGGACTTTCATTTCCCCTTCATAGGGAAGCTCCCAAGGGCATCTGCCGGTGGAAGGGGAGTCTTCCTCATAGGAGACGAAAATGAGTTGGACAATTACCTAAAAAAAACAAAGGTTGCCTATATTCAGGAGTATATCCCCCATGAGAGGGATATAAGAGTGATCCTGATAGGTTATGAGCCTATCTTGGCCTATTGGCGCATCCCAAAGGAGGGCTTCAAGACAAACCTCATCCAGGGGGCCAGCTATAGTTTTGAAAACATCCCCCCTTCTGCCTTGGATTATGCCATATATGTCTCAAAGGCTTGCAGATTCAATGATGTGGGATTGGACTTACTACCCCACAGGAGCGGTTTTTATATCTTAGAGGCAAATATGCATTACGGAAGAAGGGCCTTGAATGCCAAAGGTATGGATCTCAAGAGAATCCTACTTGACAAATTAGATAGAGGTGTAATTCCATAAGGGCTCATGGCCATGAGGATTTTTTGAGTACCCATCATTGTGAAAGGAGAGCTGCATGGAGATCGCTCTTAGGCTAAAAGACGAAAAGGAATTAAAGGAGAAACCAACCGATGAATCCAAGTTGGGTTTTGGTGACATCTTCACTGACCACATGTTCAAGATGGACTTTGTGGAGGGCAGCGGATGGATAAATCCAAGAATAGAGGCCTATGGTCCCATAAGCTTAGACCCTGCGGCCATGTCCATCCATTATGGGCAGGAGATCTTCGAGGGGCTAAAGGCCTATAGGAGAAAGGATGGAAAGATATTACTCTTTAGGGCAAGGGACAACTTTCTGAGGATGAACAACTCCGCAAGGAGGCTCTGTATGCCTGAATTGGATGTAGATTTTGTCATGGAAGCCCTAAAGAGACTATTGACCATAGAAAGGGATTGGGTTCCCAAAAGCAAAGGCACATCCCTCTACATCAGACCCACGATGTTGGCAACAGAGCCACACTTAGGGGTAAGACCTGCAAAGGAGTATCTCTTCTATATAATCTTGGGCCCAGTAGGTGCCTATTATAAAGAGGGGCTTAACCCGGTTAAGATATATGTGGAAGACACGTATGTTAGGGCCGCAAAGGGAGGGACAGGTGAGGCAAAGACAGCAGGAAATTATGCGGCCAGTCTCTTTGCTGCAGAACTCGCCAAGAAGAAAGGCTTTACACAGGTCTTGTGGCTGGATGCTTTAGAGAAGAAGTATGTAGAAGAGGTGGGCACAATGAATATGTTCTTTGTGTTCGAGGATGAAGTGGCCACCGCACCCCTTAACGGATCCATATTGCCCGGGATTACCAGGGACTCTGTGATAAGGCTACTCAAGAGTTGGGGTATAAAGGTAAAGGAAAGGCAGATTTCCATTTATGAGGTCCTCTCAAAGGCAGAAAACGGATCCCTTAAAGAGGCCTTTGGCACTGGAACAGCAGCTGTTATATCCCCTGTTGGCCAGATCACATTCAAGGACAAGGACTTTATTGTGAACAAGGGTGTCATGGGAGAGCTTTCCCAGAGGCTCTATAATGAGCTTGTGGCCATACAATATGGGGAGGCCCCTGACCCATTCGGCTGGACGACTGTCGTCTGTTAGCCATGATACACCCTATAAAATGGGAGAAAGGGACCCTCTTCCTCTTGGACCAAAGGAGGCTTCCCCATAAGCTCCAATGGTTCAGAGCAAGTGGCTACAAAGGGGTCATCTACGCCATCAAGAACTTAGTGGTAAGGGGAGCCCCTGCCATAGGGCTTGCCGCTGCCTTTGGAATGGTCCTTGCCTTTAGGTCCCTAAGAAAAAGGGATCCAAAGACCCTCCTTTTGAAGCTCAAAAAGATAGCAGAGGAATTCTTAAGGGCCAGACCCACAGCCGTGAATCTCAGATGGGCAGTACTTGAGATGACAAAGGTAGGGGAGACCTCCATAGGGGATGGCCTTACCCCCGAAGATTGCTTAAAGGCCTTAGAATCTCGTGCCTTGTCTCTTTTAGAGGAAGACATAAGGGTAAACAAGGCCATTGGAGACTTTGGGGCAGAGCTCATAAGGGATGGATCCACAATCCTCACCCACTGTAACGCAGGTGCCTTGGCTACCGGAGGATATGGTACAGCCCTTGGGGTGATAAGATCTGCTCACCTTCAGGGCAAGAGGATTAGGGTCCTGGTGGATGAGACCCGCCCATGGCTGCAGGGCCATAGACTCACCGCATGGGAGCTTACTCAGGAAGGCATCGAACACTATGTGATAGTGGACAGCGCAGCTGGCTATTTCATGGCAAAGGGCGAAGTGGACATGGTTGTTACAGGGGCCGACAGAATAGCCAAGAATGGTGATACGGCAAACAAGATAGGCACCTACTCATTAGCAGTACTGGCCAGGGAGAACCATGTGCCTTTCTATATTGCAGCACCCACATCCACCATAGACCTAACGATCCCCTCTGGAAGGGAGATCCAGGTAGAGGTGAGGTCAGAAGAAGAGGTGCTACTATTGGAGAAAAAGAGGATAGGACCCAAGGGAACAAAGGCCCTGAACCCTGTGTTCGATATTACACCTGCGAGACTCATCACAGGGATTATTACAGAGCTGGGTATAGCAACCGCCCCCTTTGAGAGGGGTATAGCAGAACTCTTTTCAGCCCACCACAGAAAAAATTTAGGCACTGGCCCCAAAATATAGGGGCTGGTGCTGTTTCTTATCAAAACTTTTTTAGCTCTTCATCATCAAGGGGGATTATATCCTCTGGTCTTACTTCCTTTCGCTCCTCCAACTTAATCGCTGCACCCATTCTCTTTCCCTCAGCCTTTTGAACAGACCTTGAAGGGGCCTCTATTATCCCCTTTGCCCCAACCTTTTCCTTGGGCGGCCTCTTACCCAACTCCTTTATCATGGCGCCTTGGGCAAAAGAGCTAGCACCCTTCCCAAGGATCAGCTCTATTAATTGATTTGCGTATTCCCTCATCTCCACTGCCTGGGCATTCAGCTCTTCTGAAGCAGATGCAGTCTCCTCTGCCGTAGCAGCCACACCCTGGACCACCTTTTCCATCTCCACAACTGCCTTATTGATCTGCTCAATGCCTTGGGCCTGTTCATTGGAGGCTGCTGATATCTCGGATACGAGTTCAGTCACCTTTCTACCAAGCTGACTATTAATATTCATGGCCTCAACTACCTCTGTTGTAAGCTTGGAGGCCTCTTTTATCCTGGTGTTGGACTCCTCAATGAGGTTGGCAGTGGTCTTTGCCGCCTCAGCAGCCCTCATGGCAAGGCTCCTCACCTCATCTGCCACCACAGCAAAACCGGCGCCTGCCTCCCCTGCCCTTGCGGCCTCCACTGCGGCGTTTAGGGCAAGGAGGTTGGTCTGGAAGGCAATCTCATCTATGGTCTTGATTATCTTGCCTGTCTCTTCCCCTGCCTTCACAGTCTTGGATATGGCCTCTTGCATCTTCTTAAGCCTTTCATCTATCACCTGGAAGTTAGGTGCCACCTCTTCCTTCATTATCCTGTCACATTCCCTTGCATTCACTGCATTTTGATGTGTCATGGAGGATATCTCTTCCAGAGAGGAAGAAGACTCCTCAATGCTCGCTGCCTGTTCACTGGACCCCTCCGCAAGGGTTTGACTTGCAGAGCTCACCTGAGCTGCTGCACTTGTGACCTGCTCTACTCCTCGGTTCAGACCCTGGCTCAGTGACTCTATGGGCCTAATCAGCCACCTTTTCACATAAAGGAAGAGGAGGATCCCAACGATGAAGATCACCAGTGCACCTGCCAGAAAGATCCAGGTGGTCTTTTTGATTATCTCTTTCAAATCATCCAGGTATATTCCTGTACCTATTATCCAGTTCCATGGCTCAAAGAGCCTTACATAAGAGACCTTTGGTACGGGCTTTGACCCCTCGTGTTTTGGCCACATGTACTCTACATATCCTGCACCCTTTTCTTTAACCACCTTCACCATTTCCAAAACAAATCTCTTTCCTGTTGGGTCCTTTAGATCAGATAAATCCTTTCCCTCCAGCTCAGGTTTATAGGGGTGCATGATCATCTTGGGATGCAGGTCATTTATCCAGAGGTATTCCTTCCCAGAATACCTTAGGTTCCTTATCCTCTGTGCTGCCCTCTTTTGGGCCTCTTCCAGACTGAATTCACCCTTCTTGGCCCTCTCATTATATTCAGTAACCAGAGAGTGAGCTATCTCCACCACATCTTGGAGGCGAGTTATTCCTTGTCTATACATGTCATTGTAACTTTTCATCCCCACCAACACAAAGGTGGCCAAAACAAAGACGTAGATCACTATGAGACCACCCAACAACCTCGTCATGAACCTGAATCGCGAAGCAGCCATATCAGCCTCCTAAAATTTGGTATCCTTTGGGCTTTCCTACAAAAGTTGGCATAGTCTTGTCAAGGAGTTTAGGGGTACTAAGTACCTATCCACAGGGCAAAAAAAGCGGATCCAATTACAAAAAGTGTTGATACAAAAATCATCAAAATTGCCCCATACACCTTCTCTATTCCAAACTGGGAAGGGCCATCCCCTATAAAGGCCCGCTCCTTCAGCTGTCCTTCATAAACCGTGGGTCCCCCCAGAGAGATACCCAAGGCCCCGGCCACAAAGCTTTCTGCATGGGCAGAATTGGGAGATTGGTGCTTGAGCCTGTCCCTCCTCAAAACGCTAAGCCCTTTTCTCCAATCAAAGGAACAGGTGTGAGCCCCAAGGAGGAGGAAAACAGGAGAGAGTCTTGCAGGTATGAAATTCAAAAGATCATCTAACTTGGCAGAAAATTTCCCGAACCTTTCATATCTCTCATTTCTGTAGCCCACCATGGAATCTAAGGTATTCGTGACCTTATAAAGGAGCATCATATTGATCCCTAAAAGATTGTGATCCAACCCCATAAACTCCCCCAATAGGGCTCCCCCACAAAACCAAAAGATGGGCGAAAGTATCCCGTCCACAAAATTTTCTGAGAGGGTCTCAATTAGCGCCCTTAAGATCCCGTGTTGCTCCAAGACCTTCGTATCCCTACCCACTATCAGAGATAGGGCCTCCCTTGCGCCCAAAAGCTCCCCTCTCTCTACCCTTTTTACTACGCCCATGACATGCTCCATGAGATCCTTTACTGCTATCAGCATGAGGATAATAAGGATGGTCCAGAGCTTTGAAAGAAGAGGGTGTATTAGCCCGAAGGCCTTGTAAATGGCCGTATTTAGGATGAGCACCATCGATATGGAACCTAACCCCAAACCAATGCCCCTCAGAAACTGATTTTTCCCCTCCTTAAAGAGACCCCTTTCCAAAAAGCCTATTAGACCCCCCATTAGCCTAACCGGGTGGTACCTCACCCTTGGGTCTCCGATTATCAGATCAAGCACAAAGGCCACTAATAGAAATAGGCCGGACATGTGCCTCTCCTGTGATAGCCTTAAGATATGACAAAAGTAAGTCGTTCTCCTCTTCGGACCTTAGGCCTATTCTGATGTAATTCTCCTCAAGTCCCACAAAGTTCCTTGCGTCCCTCACAAATATCCCATTTTTGTAGAGGGAGTCCATTACCTCATCAAGGCTCTTACTCCCCTTCCACTTGAGCAAAAAGTAATTGGCCTCACTCTCCAATACATCCCAGCTGGGATCTGAGACTATTTGACCTCTGAGTCTCAATCTTTCACCCTTTACAAATCGCCTGGTCTTTGACTCATATTCCTCCTCAAAGGCCAGAAAAGGGGCAATTTTGTCTGCCACCCCATTTACGGTCCAAGGCTCTTTGAATCTCAACAAGGATTCCACCATATATCTATGGCCTATTGCCGCACCCATACGAATTCCTGCAAGGGAATAGAATTTTGTAAGACTATGGATCACTATTATATTTTGGGGCAGGTCACCTGAGATATATGTCTCAGGAAACCAATCTTCAGTGAACTGCACAAAGGATTCGTCCAAGATAAAGAGCTTCTGAGGAAACCTCTTTGAAAGATATTTTATCTCTCCCTTTGAGATCCCTTTTCCTGTGGGATTGTTGGGCCTTCCAAGCCACACAGAATCAACCCTTCTTATGAGGCCCTCTAAAGAAGAGACCCCTGGATAGTCAAACCCCGTTAAAGGGTCCAGGGTATAGGTCATCACCCTCACCCCTGCGAGGATTGAGGCCCTTTTGTAGTCCGAGTAGGTAGGTTCCAGCACAAGGGTAGTGTTGGGTTTTAGAGCCCTTGGGATCAGGTATATGAGCTCTGTGGAGCCGTTCCCCGGAACCACCATGTCCCTTGGAATCCCAAATTTTGTCTCATAGTAATCCTTAATCCCCTCTCCTCCAATGGGTGGATAGGGTATAACGCACTCCCTCAATTCCTCCCATACCTTCTCTACTACCTTGGGAGGCCCAAGAGGATTAAGGTTAACACTAAAATCGAGCACGTCCCTCTCTTTGAGCCCCCTAACCCTTGCATATGCCTTTGGATCCCCTCCGTGAATCATTGTCCTCCCCTTTATATCCCGAAATTGAATAAACCAAACCCCAATACTTCCACCATCTCATTGGTGGCTCCCAATAGATCGCCTGTAATCCCCCCGTATCTGGTCCTATAGTAGTGCATGAGAAAAAGGGTGGCCAAAAAACAAATTATGGAGACCACAAGGGGTCCTACACCCAGAAGGAGAGGAGAAATAAAAGAAATGGCGGATATCAAAAAAACCTTCTTTTTCTCCTCCATCTGCACAAAGGGCCTTCCGGTTCCCTCATCCCTTGCATAGGGCAAATAGGCACACAAAACTCCCATGGAGGTCCTGGAAAGGAGCATGGGGATTAAGATCAAGTGAGACCTTTCCTCCAACAAAAGTCCTTTAATTCCTGCGTACTTTAGGAGCAGGAAGAGGCAAATCCCCACCACCCCAAAGGCACCCATATATCGATCCTTCATGATCTCAAGCCTTCGCTCTCTATTACCCCCTCCCAAGGAGTCCAGGAAATCCCCAAGGCCGTCTAAATGGAGCCCCCCTGTGAGGAGCGCAGAGATCATAAGAAGGGCCACAGAGAGCACATCTCTGTTCAGCCGAGGGAACAGGGTATTGAACAGCTCCACCAAAAGCCAGAGGATCATACCTAAGATCAAGCCCACCAGAGGGAAAAAGAGAACTGCCCTTCCAAAGTCAGGCCTCTTTGACTCTCTAATGGGCAAAATCGTAAGTGTCCTGATGGCGGTCCTAAGACCCAACTCTATGCTCCAGGTGTTATTCCCATCTCCTCGAAGGTTGCCATCTCCTTTAGGATCTTTAAGGCACCTTCCACCACCAAGATGGCAATGGCTGCCCCTGTTCCCTCTCCAAGCCTCATATCCAGATCCAACAGGGGTGCTATCCCTTCCCTCTGGAGCATCACCCTGTGCCCCTTCTCAGAAGAGCAGTGGCTAAATATCAGGTAGTCTTTTATGGTGGGATTCATCCTCATGGCCACGAGGGCACCGGCAGAGGAGATAAAACCATCTACCATGGTGACCATCCGGTTGTATGCAGCCCCTATACAGAGGCCACATATGGCAGCGATCTCAAATCCACCGAGCCTTTGTAAGACCTCGAAGGGCTCCTTTGGTCTTTTGTGAAATTCCACTGCCCTTTTGATCACGTCTATCTTTCTCCTAATCCCCTCTTCGTCCAAGCCTGTCCCCTTTCCTGTCACTTCCTCGGGTTCACAAGGGAGGAGACAAGAGATCACTGCTGAAGATGGGGTTGTATTACCTATCCCCATCTCTCCTGTGGCCACAATCGCTACCCCCTTCTCCTTTGCCTCACACACCAGTTCAAAACCTATCTGTATGGCTTTAGAGGCCTCTGTTTCAGTCATGGCAGGTTCCTTTGCCATGTTTTTGGTGCCTTTGTTTACCTTTCTGTGTATGAGACCAGGGGTGCCTCCTAAGTCTGCTGCCACTCCCACATCCACCACACATACCTCAGCCCCAGCATGTCTTGAAAGCACATTGATTGCAGCACCCCCTATAAGAAAGTTCTTAACCATCAGATAAGTGACCTCCTGGGGATAGGCGGAGACCCCTTCCTCTACCACCCCATGGTCCCCTGCGAAGACAAACACCTTTTTCTTGGACAGATCAGGAGAGAGGCTCTGGGTTATTCCCACCACCTGGGCCGCTATCTCCTCGAGTCTACCAAGGCTCCTCCTTGGCTTTGTTAGGTTATCGAGTCGTTCCCACGCCTTATTCATCCACTCCTGCGAAATAGGTCTAATCCCTCTTAACCCATCCTTCCACTCCATCTTCTCCTCCTTATAGAAATAAAAATCCCGGATCGAATAAGCTCGATCCGGGATAGCCCTTTTTACCCACAGGATCTTCAGGTGCCTTATTCCCCTAAGGTCACCCATATCGTTAGGCAGGTCTTCTGACTCCCCCTCTGTATGACCGCCTTCCCATCCCATTTATAGGACAGTGGCCCTCTTGCCATACAGCTCCTCCAAAAGAGAGGCAAAGGGTTACAGCGGCGGGCCCGTCCCCGATTTTCACGGGGTTCCCTATTAAGCCAAAGAGGCACCTAACGAGTCTTGTTTAATACTTTTATCTTGCCTTTGTCAAAGAATAAAAACCCCTGGGAGCTTCCCAGGGGTTTTATAAATCTTCCTTACACTGAGGCCGTATCTCCAACTACCATCTGCCTTGCCAGGCCCTTCAACTCCCTACCAAGCCTTCTCAGGGCCATCTTCCGGTTTATACCCAGTTGCTCCGCCGGTAACAGGGCAAATTCATGATACTTTTTGGGTTCATCCACCAAAAGATAAAATACCCTCAGATCCTCTAGACCGGTAACCTGGGCCTTTGGATATTTGGCCTTTACCTCTTCCAACCTCTTTTTTGCCATCTCCACCATCTTTTCCCTGTCCCCAAAGTTCATGGCCCCTGTGGCGCAGGTCTTAACGCAGGCAGGTAACATTCCACCCTTCACCCTGTCTACACACATGGTGCACTTCGCCATCAGCCCCGTCTTTTGGTCTACCCTGGGAATATTAAAGGGACATGCATCCGTGATCTCTTTGGCTTTCGCCTGCTTCAGTTTCTCTGTATAGATAACTGCACCAGTGGCCTCGTCTATCACTATGCCTCCCTTTATTTGGGCATCTGCCATCTCCTTGCAAGGCGGTTCAAGGCAGTGTCTACACTGATCAGGGAAAAAGTACCAAACAGGTTTGTTGTCCTGACCCAACTCCTCATTGAATCTCACAAGCTTGTAGGTATAGACACTCAGATCTTTAGGATTCTGAAAACTCCCCCAGTTCTTCGTCTCTGTCCCAGGGAGGCCATTCCACTGTTTACAGGCCACTTGGCAGCCCCTACAACCTGTACAAAGGCTTGTGTCTATGAAAAATGCTTTTCCGGCCATGTCAAACCTCCCTTTAGGCCTTTCTCACGTTTACCATAAAGGCCTTGGTCTCAGGGATACTGGTATTTGGATCTCCTACCGCCGGGGTAAGCAGATTGGCAGAATCCCCACCGTCCTTTGGATGCACCCACCCATAATGCCAAGGTAGACCAACCTGGTGGATCTCTTTGCCCATCACCTTTAAAGGCCTAAACCTGTGTGTCACCACGGCTACTGCCTCCACCATCCCCCTTGGAGACTCCACTATGACCTTCTCCCCGCTCTTGATCCCCCTCAGTTGGGCAAGCTCGTGACTTATCTCTACAAACAGCTGAGGTTGGGCTTCCAATAACCAGGGCAGCCACCTGGTCATTACACCTGTCTGCCAGTGTTCGCTTACTCTAAAGGTGGTTGCCACAAAAGGATATTTGGGATCACAACTCCTGATCACATCCACATCTGTGGCATAGGCAGTTGCCACAGGGCTTATTAACTGGGAGGAGAATAGATTCTTGTCCACAGGACACTCCATGGGCTCGTAATGCTCAGGGAATGGGCCATCGTTTAGCCCAGGCCCATATAATTGGCCAAAGCCCTCTACAGTCATTATAAAGGGATACCTGCTTTCAGGGTTCGGCGTTCCCTCTGCAGTCTGCAGGGGAGGCCATGGTCCATCTGGCACGTCTCCCACCCATTTCCCTTTGCCGTCTTCTACAACCCACTTGATCACAGGGAGCTTGGGATTGTAGGGATTGCCCTTGGGGTCTACAGAGGCCCTATTGTATAAGATCCTCCTGTTTACAGGCCAACACCAGGCCCACTCCGGATGAAGCCCTATGCCCTCCTTTTCTGGTTTCCTCCTTGCGGCCATGTTGCCTGAGTCTGTGTAGGAGCCACAGTAGATCCAAGACCCACAGGAGGTGGAACCATCTGCCTGGAGAAAGGCAAAGCTTGGAACAAGCTGGCCCTTCTTGAATGTCTTGTCCCCTACCGTCACATCCTTCAAAAAGTAGCCGTTGATCTCCTTTGCCATCACATGAGGATCAAACTTTCCATCTTTCAGAGGAAGTCTCAAAGCCAGTATCGGTTCCCTATTGGGCGCTGCCTTATCCTCCTCATAGAGCTTCTTAAGCCTCTTGGCCAATTCCACCAGTATCTCGCCGTCTGGCATGCACTTGCCAGGAGGCTCAGCCCCTTTGTATCTCCACTGCATCCACCTTCCACTATTCGTTATGGACCCCTCCTTTTCTACGGATACGGCACAGGGCAAGAAGAAGACCTCTGTCTTTATGGACTTGGGATCCATTCCAGGACCCTTCCAGAAGGAGGCAGTCTCATTGTCAAAGATATTTACGGCCACCATCCAATCCAGTTTGGCAAGCCCTTTCCTTACCTTATTGGCATTGGCACTAGAGCTGGCCGGATTCTGCCCCCACGCAAAGAAACCCTTTATCTCACCTCTGTACATGGCATCAAAGAGATCCAACCAGCTGTAGGCCTTACTAGGATCCAATTTGGGCAGCCACTGGTAACCGAACTCATTCTCTTGGGTTGCGGCCTCGCCAAATAATGCCTTCAGAAGGCTTACCATGTACCTGGGCTCATTTTGCCACCAGTTGGCAGACATGGGGTCAGCGCTCTTAGGCCTCCTTTTGAGATAATCCTCTAGTTTAGGCCATGCGGTAGAGGGTGTAGCCAGGTAACCAGGAAGTATATGGTAAAGTATCCCATGATCTGTGGCCCCCTGGACATTGGACTCCCCCCTCAAGGCATTTATTCCGCCCCCTGCCATTCCCATGTTTCCAAGCAGGAGTTGGATTATGCTCATGGCTCTGATGTTCTGAACTCCCACAGAGTGCTGGGTCCAGCCCATTGCATAGAGGATTGTCCCTGCCTTATCAGGCTTTCCGGTCTGAGAATAGGCTTCATAGACCTTTAAGAGGTCTTCCTTTGGTGTGCCTGTGACCTCAGATACCTTATCTACATCGTATCTGCTGTAATGCTGCTTTAGGAGTTGGAATACACACCTGGGATGACTCAAGGTGGGATCTTTCTTTATTAGACCCTTTTCATCCTTTTCAAAGGCCCATTTGGACTTGTCATATTTCCTTGAAGCTTTGTCATAACCTGAAAAAAGCCCGTCATTAAAGGAATAACTTTCAGAAACTATAAATGGAGCATTGGTATAGTTTAGGACATAGTCATGGAAAAACTTGTTGTTATCGATGATGTACTTTATCATACCGCCCAAAAAGGCTATATCTGTGCCACTTCTTAAAGGTGCATATATATCTGCCTTGGACGAACTTCTGGTAAATCTAGGATCCACACTTATAAGTATGGCACCTTTTTTCTTGGCCTCCATCACCCATTTAAAGGATATGGGATGATTCTCCGCTGCATTAGACCCCATAACTAAGATACAATCACTGTTCTTTACATCCACGAAGTGATTTGTCATTGCACCACGCCCGAACGACTCTGCCAGAGCCGCTACAGTGGCGCTGTGTCAGATACGGGCCTGGTGTTCTATATACACCAGGCCGAGGGAACGCATCATGGCTTGAATGAACCAGCACTCTTCATTATCAAGGGCCGCTGACCCGACACTGGCCAAGGAGGTGGTCCTGTTGACTATCTGCCCCTTTTCATCCTTGTGGGCAAAACTCTTATCCCTGGTCTCCTTCACCCTCT
Organism: uncultured bacterium; assembly: GCA_938002815.1. GTDB lineage: Bacteria > Desulfobacterota > DSM-4660 > Desulfatiglandales > CALKZT01 > CALKZT01. Next base: position 637 of record CALKZT010000005.1, on the reverse strand, counting down.
TAGCGATGTTGTCCAATGCCCAATCCCAGGAGACCTTTTGCCATCTGTCCGAATTAGGAGCCCTATAGAGGGGTTCTGTAATGCGATTCTCGCTATTGGCGAGTTGGCTTAGAGATGCTCCCTTGGAGCACAATGCCCCTTGGTTGATGGGGTGATCTGGGTCACCCTCTATGTTTATGATCTTACCAGCCCCTCCTTTTTCGGAATGGACTATGAGACCACATCCTACCCCACAGTAACAACAGATGCTTGTGGTCTCTTTAGCATCCTTGATCTTAAGGGTCTGGGCATGGGCCTCGATGGGCTTCAAATCTATTCCAAGCCCTGCTACGGTCATCGTCAGCACAGAGGCCCCGCTAACCTTCAGGAAGCTTCTCCGGGAAAGTTCCATCGCCTCCTCCTTCCCCATTTAGGTAATTACCAATGAGCTCCGAAGCCAAGATCAAACTATGAAATCATTATAAAACTGAACAAAACTGTCAACGAAAAAATCCCCTTAACAAAAATGACAGATCATGTCCTTTCTGGTAGAATCAGGCGGATCTAAAGTAGGTGAGGGGGAGATGAACACTGCATTTGAAATTTATAAAGACTTTATTCCAGACTTTCAGTCATTCAAAGATTCCCTATATCAACC
>CALKZT010000004.1 GCA_938002815.1 uncultured bacterium | reverse complement strand
AGTATTCTGAAAACTGGCTCTTGTTCTTAGGCTGGATTTTATTGATAATAGTAATGTTTTTCCCAAAAGGGATACTTGGGACTATAGCAGATTTAATCCCACGGATCAAATATGGAAAACCTACTACAAATTAAAAACATTACGCACTTTTATGGCGCATTCAAAGCATTAAGTGACGTAAGTCTAACTATAACAAAGGGAGAAATTACAGCATTAATAGGTCCAAATGGTGCAGGTAAGACGACATTTTACAATGTAATTACAGGTAAATACAAACCCACAAATGGCACTATCTACTTTAAAGGAGAAAACATAACAGGAGTTAAAACCCATAAACTTTTCTTCAAAGGTATAGGTAGGTCATTTCAGATACTAAACATATTCCCAAATCTTACAGTTGCAGAGAATATGACAATTCCCCTAATATTTGCTAAAAAGAAGGCATACAACTTGTTTTATAATTATAAAAATGACAGGATGATCAAAAAAGACCTCGACAGGACTTTTGATCTGCTTGGAATCTCTAAGATAAAGGATAGGAAGGTTGGGAGTCTCTCATATGGGGAAAAAAGACTGATAGAAATTGGGATCGCCCTTGTCAGTTCCCCGGAACTCATCCTGTTAGATGAACCCACCGCAGGGATGAATCCAGCAGAGACTCAAGGTATGATTCAACTGATTTTAAAACTCGCACAAGAGACAGGTACAACCTTTTTCCTCACAGAACATGACATGAAGGTTGTTTTTACTGTAGCAAAAAAAATATACGTACTTCACCAAGGTAGTATAATAGCTTCAGGTAATCCAGAAGAGATCAAAACAAATACAAGAGTAAAAGAGGCTTATCTCGGGAAGAAGGATTATGCTTAGAATCTCAGATATTCACTCATATTATGGTGATACCCATGTTCTTTACAGTGTATCATTGGAAGTGAACAAAGATGAAATTGTATGTATTTTAGGTAGAAATGGTGCAGGGAAAACTACCACCATAAAAACTATTATGGGATATGTTAGGCATAAAGTTGGTAAAATATTTTTTAAAGATATCGACATCTCCTCATTAACTACCTATGAGAGGGTCAAACTGGGGATCGGATATGTCCCAGAGGATAGAAGAATATTTGCAGACTTATCCGTTGAGGAGAATCTTGAGGTAGTTCACAACTACCGAAAAGGCAAATGGACTAAGGAGGTACTATTTGATCTTTTCCCAATTTTGAAAAGACTAGCGGGGAAGAGAGGAGGGTCACTATCAGGTGGAGAGCAGCAAATACTGGCCATTGCTCGTGCTCTTGCCTCAAACCCATCATTTCTAATATTAGATGAACCTTGCGAAGGTTTAGCACCGGTTATAGTAGATCAACTACTTGATATAATTTCCTCAGTAAGAAATGAGATTACCATTTTATTTTCAGAGCAGAATTACTATTTTGCAACAGAAGTAGCAGAACGGGTCTATATAATTGAAAAAGGACAGATCAAATATGAATCCAGCATCAAAGAGTTGATGGAAAATGAGGAAATCAAAAGAAATCTATTAGCTGTTTAATCGTAGCACATTCGTAACTTTTGTTTTTTATTTTTCTCAATACCTAAAGATGGTCTTTCTGATCCATGTTAATCCAGAGAGTTTAGGACGCGTCTCATCCCCAACTGTCTCTAAAATTAGACCCCTTTCGCCCTTTGTGGTCTTAGCACCCTCTCCATCAGGTAACCCATCGCAATTACGGATGGGAGAGTTAGTGCAAAGCGCAAGAGAGAAAAGGCCAATCCCATAAATTTGATCTCCATCATCAGCATGGGTATCTTAACCGTTGCCCAAGTTCCCAAAAAAATTACCGCGTTGGCAAGCCTACAACCCTTTCTGAGGAGGGCTGCGGCTACTGGGAAACCCACATAAAGGGGCCCCGCAGCTGCTGTTGCCACAAGGATGGAAAGGACCACACCTCCGATGCCAGATTCTGGTCCCACGCTCCTTTCCACGATGGCACGTGGCACCCAGACATCCAAAAGTCCTACAAGGACAAAAATGGGAGGAATAAATAGGAGCATTTCCACTAGGTAGCTCAGGGAGCCCTTGATGGCCCCAGTCCCTTTTACCGGATAATTCCAGCATAGAAAGGCGTCTATCCCCACTACCAGAATAAATAGCCCGTAGCCTCGAAGAGCATCTTTCACTGAAGGATCACCCCCATCAGTAAAGCGATAACTATAGCCAGTAAAAAACTAAGGGCATTTCGCCAGAGGGTAAACTTTTTGCCAAAAAATTTAATTTCAAGGGGTAATGTAATAACACCCACCATCAATAAGGTGGTAATAAAGAGGGCTACTGCCGCAGTGCTGGCACCTGCCTTCATCAAAGAAGAGGCAAAGGGGAAGGCAATGAAAGCGGGAATCAAGGTGACTGCACCCACGATGGAAATGAGAAGCATGCCCAAAGGATTTGTGCCACCAAAGAGGCCTCCAATCACCTCTTGGGGGATAAGAACCAAAATGACCCCTATCAGGCCAATAATCCCAAGCATCATAGGCAGCATGTTCAAAAAAGAGTTTTTGGCAGACTGAAGCGCCCTTTTCGTCTTTTGCCTGTCGCGGCGAAAGGAATAGATAAGGGCTATTCCCGCTAAGAGATATAGGGCAATGTTAAAGGTCACGGTCCAGCTCCTCTAAAAAGGCCTCCAAAGACTTTTTTCGCCTCCGAATCTGAACAGCCCATGCCTGAAGATAGCTTTCACCTTCCGGAGTAAGGGAGTAGACCTTTCGTGCAGGCCCTCCGCTTCCGGGATCTAAACGTGCTGAGACCATCCCCTCTTCCTGAAGGCGGCGTAGGTGTCTGTAAATTACCCCGGGATCTGGAACCGCTTCCAAAAAATGGAGGTTTCCCAGCCGCTCCACCAGCTCGTACCCATGGGAAGGGTTTTTCTTTAAAAGCAAGAGAATGCAAGGGATGATAAAGCCCTCCAATTTAGGCTGCTGCTCAAAACAGCAGTTGTGACCAAAGCCCCCTTGCAATCCCCCTATATCCTTGCACATAATGGCACCTCCTTTTGATTATGGATTTTGTCAGTACTGACATTGGATCACTATTGATGAAATATGTCAACCAGAAAATTTCTCTGATACCTCCTAATCTTTTTGATCCCCTAAATCCTTAGGGTCACTTCCTTTTCCACCCTACCCTCAAGAATAGGCCCATCGGGGCCGAGGGAATAGCCTTTCTAAGAAAAGAGAAGCAAAGAGCTGTGTTGAGCTTCAGGGCCTTCTTTGGGAACCAAAGGACTAACCTGTGGGTAACCCCATTTTGTGCCCCCTTTGGATCAATAGGGGGAGATAGAAAACCTATGCCCCATAGGGAATGGAAGGGCTTATTTTTTCCAAAAAAGCCAGATTCAAAGGGTTGGGAGAGGATTGCTTATCGATTTTGGATGTAATATAGTTATAGATCCTTCAAGGCAGAACCATCTTATAATGAAAAGAAGCGGCAGGATATAAGATGTTCACAGGATTGGTGGAAGGAATAGCACAGGTTGAGACCGTCTCAAGGATCGGACAAGGCCTGAAGATCGGGCTTAGGCCGCTATTCCCCTTGGATGACCTCACTATCGGAGAGAGTATAGCTGTGGACGGGGTCTGTCTCACACTCGTGGAATATGCTTCAGGCCAAATCTTCATGGATGTCTCCCACGAATCCCTCGAGAGATCCACATTGAAGTATCTCACAAAAGGGGCCTTGGTAAATATTGAGAGGTCCTTGAAGGTTGGGGACAGGCTTGGGGGCCACTTTGTCCTCGGCCATGTGGATTCTGTGGGTACTATCCTGGCGGTGAAGCTGGTAGAGAGGTCTCATGTGATGAAGATTCAAATGGAGAGATCGCTTAGGCCCTATGTGGTGGAAAAGGGCTCCATAGCCATAGATGGCATAAGCCTTACCATAAACGCCTGCGCCCCTGAGTGGGTGGAGACCAACATCATCCCACACACTTTCGAGGTTACAACCCTCAAGTACAAGAGGCCAGGTTCAAAGGTGAATATTGAAGTAGATATATTGGGAAAGTATGTGTACTCTATATTGACACATAACACCCAAAAGGTTGTAAATATGGGGGAAGAAATTACTATGGAAAAACTTTTAGAGTACGGCTGGAGATAGGATGGCTATAGCAAGGATAGAAGAAGTTTTGGAGGATCTGAGACAAGGAAAGATGATCATCCTGGTGGATGACGAGGACCGTGAAAACGAAGGCGACCTTACCATAGCTGCAGAAAAGGTCACTCCAGAGGCAATCAATTTTATGGCAAAATACGGTAGGGGACTTATTTGCCTTGCCCTCCACCCTGACATAGTAGAGAGGCTGAGGCTTCAGCCCATGGTTTCCACAAATACCAGTAAATTCCAGACAGCATTCCTTACAAGTATAGAGGCAAGGCATGGGGTAACCACTGGCATATCTGCCTATGATAGGGCCCACACTATACTTACTGCCATAAGAGACGATGCCAAACCCGAAGACCTGGTATCCCCGGGCCATGTATTCCCACTGAGGGCCAGAAGAGGCGGGGTCTTATTTAGGGCAGGTCAAACCGAGGGTTCTGTGGATCTGGCAAGGCTTGCGGGGCTAAAGCCTGCTGCTGTCATATGTGAAATCATGAAAGACGATGGAACCATGGCCAGGATGCCCGACCTGGAGAAGTTTGCTGACGAGCATGGGCTAAAGATAGCAACCATCGCAGACGTGATTGCCTATCGGCTGAAGAACGAGACCTTTGTGCACAAAGTGGCAAAGACCGTGCTCCCAACACCATATGGCGAATTTGAAGCCATTGCCTTCGTAAATGATATAGACAACTACGAACATGTGGCCCTCGTAAAGGGAGATGTCTCTACAGATGAGCCTGTATTGGTGAGGGTACATTCCCAGTGTCTCACTGGCGATGTGTTTGGTTCTTATAGGTGTGATTGTGGAGAACAACTTAAAAAGGCCATGGAGATGGTTGAGCAGGAAGGGAGAGGTGTGATCCTTTACCTTAGGCAGGAAGGGAGAGGAATTGGGCTCGCCAACAAGCTGCGTGCTTATGAGCTACAGGACAGAGGCCTGGATACCGTTGAGGCCAATGCTCATCTGGGTTTTGAGCCAGACCTCAGGGACTATGGTGTGGGTGCCCAGATGCTGGTTTCCTTAGGTGTGAAGAAGATGAGGCTCATCACCAACAACCCCAAGAAGATAAAGGGGTTAGAAGGGTACGGTTTAGAGGTTACAGAGAGGGTGCCCATTGAGATCCAGCCCAGAAAGGAGAATGAAAGGTACCTCATGACCAAATGCGAAAAACTCGGACATATAATGACTCTCATCTCCAAAAAGTTACAGTAGGAGTATCACGATGCCCAAGATCTTTGAAGGAAAGCTGTTAGCAAAAGGGTTTCGATTTGCCATTGTTGTAAGTAGGTTCAACGACTTCATATCACAAAGGCTTTTAGAAGGCGCAGTGGATGCACTCCTCAGACATGAGGCCTCTGAAGAGGATATCTCTGTCTACAAGGTACCAGGGGCCTTTGAGATACCTTTGATGGCAAAAAAGCTGGCAAAAACGAAAAATTTTGACGCCATTATAGCAGTGGGGGCAGTGATTAGGGGATCTACCCCTCATTTTGAGTATGTGGCCTCTGAGGTGGCCAAGGGTATTGCCCTTGTTTCCTTGGAGACCGAGGTCCCTGTCTCCTTTGGAGTGCTTACCACCGACAATTTAGAACAGGCCATTGAAAGGGCAGGAAGCAAGGCGGGCAATAAAGGAGCTGAAGCCGCAATGGCCGCCATAGAAATGGTAAATCTCCTGAAAGGATCCTGAGAGATCAGCTCTCATTAGGAAATAACCATGCCAGGAAGGAGATATGCCAGGGAGATTGCCCTGAAGGTCCTCTTTCACTTGGAGTTCAATCCAGAACCATTACAGCACGCAGTAGACAAGCTTCAATACGTACACAACTGGAAAGAAAAGGGGCTTCAGTATGCTTTGAGGATTTTGTCCTTGGTGGAAGAGCACTTGACTGAAATTGACTCCTACATCTCAAGGGCATCAAAGAATTGGAAATTTGAAAGGATAGGGAAAGTTGAAAGGTGCATACTCAGGCTTTCTTCTGCAGAGCTTCTTTACCTCAGTTCGGATGTGCCACCCAAAGTCTGTATAGACGAAGCAGTGGAAATGGCAAAAACTTTTGGTAATGGAGATGCAGCCAAATTTGTCAATGGAATAATGGACTACATATATAAGAACATATATCCTGAATTGCATTCTAACCACAATCTACAATCTGAATTAGGGGGAATGGATGAAGTACAACCCGGCAAAAATTGAGCTAAAATGGCAAGAGATATGGGAGAAAGAAAAGTTATACAAGGTTGTAGAAGACAAGAACAAGCCTAAATATTATTTGCTTGAGATGTTTCCCTACCCATCCGGCAAGATTCATATGGGTCATGTCAGAAACTATACAATTGGAGATGTTGTTGCGAGATATAAACGGATGAGAGGTTATAATGTATTACATCCAATGGGTTGGGATGCATTTGGACTACCTGCAGAGAACGCTGCCATAGAAAACAACATTCACCCTGCGAAGTGGACATATCAAAACATAGAAGCAATGAAGAAACAGCTAAAACGTCTGGGTTTTAGCTATGATTGGGATAGAGAATTCGCCACATGTGACCCAGATTATTATAAATGGGAACAGCTTATATTCATCAAGATGTATGAAAAGGGTTTGGCCTATAAAAAGAAGACCTTTGTGAACTGGTGTGACAAGTGTCAAAGTGTGCTGGCCAATGAACAAGTAGAGAATGGCAGGTGCTGGAGGCACACTGATCAGGAAGTGGTCCCAAAGGAAATGGACAGCTGGTTTTTGAAGATCACAGACTATGCAGAGGAAATACTCCAATACTGCGAAAGACTTTCTGGCTGGCCTGAAAAGGTGCTTACCATGCAGAGGAACTGGATAGGCAAAAGTTACGGTGCGGTTATCAGGTTTCCCATCGAAGGTGGTGGGGATTTGGAGGTCTTCACCACAAGACCCGATACTGTCTATGGGGCAACCTTCATGTGTATGGCACCAGAACATCCACTGGCCAAGGTTCTGGTCTCTGGCACAGATTTTGAGGAGAGGGTCTCGCATTTTATAGAACGCACCCTCAAGTTGAAGTCCTTTATAAGAACCGCCGAGGAGACCGAAAAGGAAGGGGTATTCACTGGTAGATATTGTGTGAATCCCTTTACCCAGGAAAGGATCCCCATATTTATTGCGAATTTTGTCCTCTATGAATATGGCACGGGTGCCATCATGTGTGTCCCAACACACGACCAGAGGGACTTTGAGTTTGCAAAAAAATACGGCCTCCCCTTGAGGGTTGTGATAATGCCCAAAGAGGGCACCTTAAGGGAAGATGTGATGGATCATGCCTATGAAGGTGATGGCTACTTGGTAAATTCAGGTCAGTTCAACGGTCTCTTCAACAGGGATGCCATAGAAAAGATTGCCGAATACCTGGATCAAAAAGGCCTTGGGAAGAAGACCGTCAGATACAAACTGAGAGATTGGGGAATCAGCAGACAGAGGTACTGGGGTGCTCCCATTCCCATTGTATATTGTGAAAGGTGCGGCACGGTCCCCGTCCCTGAAAAGGATCTGCCAGTGATTCTCCCCCTCCATTTGGAGATGCGGCCAGATGGTAAATCGCCGCTCCCCTTTGAGCCTAGTTTCTATGAGACAGATTGTCCCAACTGTGGGGGAAGGGCGAGGAGGGAGACAGATACCATGGATACCTTTGTGGAATCTTCTTGGTACTATATCAGATATGCCTCACCAAAGTACACAGAGGGCCCTTTTGAGAGGGAAAAGGTGGATTATTGGCTTCCGGTGGACCAGTACATAGGCGGTATAGAGCACGCAATATTACACCTCCTGTATTCCCGCTTCTATACAAAGGTCTTGAGGGACATGGGGTATGTAAGCTTTGACGAACCCTTCATTCGGCTCCTGACCCAGGGCATGGTATGCAAGGAGACCTATTGGTGCCCAACTCATAGTTATATATTCCCTTCGGAAACAGACGGCAAAACCTGCCATAAGTGTGGGTCAGACGTAGTGGTAGGGCCTTCTGTGAAGATGTCAAAATCCAAGAGAAACGTGGTGGACCCCGAGGAGCTGGTGGGTGAGTATGGTGCTGACACCCTTCGTATGTTCTGTCTCTTTGCTGCTCCCCCTGAGAGGGACCTGGAATGGTCCGAACAGGGGGTAGAAGGTGCCTACAGGTTCTTAAATAGGCTTTGGAACGTGATAGTGGAAAACAGGGATGCCCTTGTGGCAAAAAAGGGCTATGACCATCAGAGGCTCTCTTCGATCTTGAGGGAGGTAAGAAGAAAGACCCACGAATGCATCAAGAAGGTGACCTCTGATATAGAGGAGAGATTCCACTTTAACACTGCTATAGCCTCTGTAATGGAGTTGTTGAACCTGGTCACAAAGGCCATCTCTGAGGCAGAAAAGAGGGGGGATTTTTGGCCGGTCATAAGGGAGGCGCTAGAAACCGCCTTGACCCTCCTCAATCCCGTTGTCCCCCATATAACAGAGGAACTTTGGGGGCTTTTGGGTAATGAGGCAAGGTTATCCGAAATGGGATGGCCTGAGTATTCCGAAGAGGCACTCAAAAAGGAGACCAAATTGGTGGTGATACAGGTAAACGGAAAACTCAGATCCAAGATAGAAGTGGATGCCCACATCTCAGACGAAGCCCTAAAAGATTACGCCATTAAGGATCCCAAAATTCAGAAGTTCTTGGGAGAAAAAGAGCCAAAGAAAGTGATTGTAGCGCAAGGAAAACTGATAAATATCGTAGTATGAAGTCAAAACTAATTTTTATTATCATTTTTGTGTTTGCCTTTAGCGGTTGTGGGTATTCCTTCTACCATAGTTATAGTTCTCCTAAAGAGCAAGCCCCTCTAATATATGTAAAAGTTAACGACGCTGTTACCACGGTTCCAGAATTAAGCTGGTTTTTACAAGATCAAATAAAGACAAAATTATTAAGAGATTATGGTTTGAAGATAGCAGATAAGTCCACATCACAATATGAACTGAATATTGATATACTCAAATTCTCAGAGGAGTCCAGCGGTTATATCACAAAAAATATTCTGGTTGATAGGAAAGAGTTCCCTTATCCTCTATTGGCCAGTGCTTATGTCAATATCCTCTTTTCTGTTAAGCTTATTGATTCAAAAACAAATGAAATCCTCTGGGCTGAGCCCAGAATCCATGAACGTGAACTTTACCACATATCAGAAGATCCCATGAGAAATAACTATAATCTGAAATTGGCTATATCAAAGATATCTGAAAGAGTGACCTCGCTAATTTATACTACGGGCTTTATAAAATTTTGAAACTGGGTTAATCCCAAATGCCTCCATTAGAATTGTCCTCTGATCGATTTTTATCTGAGATAAAAACTGGGAATATAAAGCCCGTATATATCTTTATAGGTGAAGACTTATACGAAAAAGAGGCCACAATTAAACTATTGAAAGAAAAGCTTATGACAATTCATAATGAAAGACTAATCTTTGATTTTGTTCAGGGCTCTGAAGAGGATATAAGCGAGATTATATCACGACTTTATAAGTCTCCTCTTTTTGGTGGTTGTACCTTTTTGGCGGTCAGGAACTTTGACGGCATATCAAAAATAACCGTAAAATCATTTGTTAAGTATCTTGAAAGGCCCAACAAACGGAATCTTTTGGTGCTTTTGTCTGAGAAAAAAGATGTGAAATCGCTTAGAGAAGATATAATTTCTCTGATCAGGGCACATGGTGAAATAGTAAAATTCCCTAAACTAGCAATAAACCAGCTAATCATCTGGGCAAAAGCTAAATTTAAGAAAAACGGCTTAGACATTACAGAACATGTTCTCCACAAATTTTTAGAAATGGTAGGAGATGATAGATACATATTGGAGGCTGAAATATTAAAGGCATCTCTTTACTTCCAGGACAAAAATATTCTCAATGAAGAAGATTTAAATACTTATTGGATTTATAGCAGAAATTTCAATATTTTTGACCTTGCAGATGCACTTTTAGATAAAGACTATTCCAAAATCACAAGGCTCGTGGATAAGATTTATGAATCCGAAAAAGATATGCCCGTAAAGCTTTTGGGTGTTCTAAACAGGCAAATTCATTTAATGTTAACATATAAGGATCTGATATCCAAAAGGATTCCAAGGCAAAAAATACTAAATTTATTGGCCCAGGGGAGAGAATTTGTCCTTAAAAAAATAGAGATGCAGTCCAAAAAATGGGAAATAGAAGATTTGAAACTATTTTTGAGAAAGTTGAGGGAACTTGACGTTCAGATAAAACAGGGAGCGCCGGCAAATCTATCCCTTAGTGCCCTCATATTTACCTTCAAACACGACCTTTAGAATTGTCCCCACTGACCGAGACGGTTACAAGAATAGTGGTCGGGAAATATCTCCCAAGATGGCTTACTTCCATTTTGTAGGTCCTAGGTTAAGCCTCCCTTTAGATCCACATCTGGAATCCAGGTCTATCTAGTCCTCTAAACTCTTGTCTATGGGGTTGGCTATGCTATAAGAAGTTCCTAAAAGAGCAAAGGAGGTAGGTATGAAAAAGCTTGTGATTCTTTTGGTCCTTGCCCTTATGGTAGGATTGGCCTATGGTGCTGAAATAGCAGGGGTTCACTTTGAAGATGGTATATCAGTAGCCGACCAGAAGCTAATTCTGAACGGCACAGGTCTTAGAAAAAAGATGTTAGTGAAGGTTTATGTGGCCGGACTGTATCTAAAGGAAAAGAGTTCAGATGCTTTAAGTATAATCGAGGCAGATCAACCAATGGCAATAATTCTCAAGTTTATTTACGATGAAGTTCCGGCTGAAAAGTTAATAGAGACTTGGAAAGAAGGTTTTGAAAAAAGCACAAAAAAGGATACTTCAAAGCTTCAAAGGGAGATAGAGGAGTTTAACTCAATATTCAACGCCCCTGCCAAGAAAGGTGACACCTACGAGTTCATTTACCTGCCAACAAAAGAGACAGTAGTAAGGATCAATAATTCAGAAAAGAGGAAAATTTCAGGCCTTCCATTTAAAAAGGCCTTGTTTGGGATATGGCTCTGTGACGATCCAGCGGACAGGTCTTTAAAAGAAGGCCTTTTGGGCACAAAATAACTTTAGATCTAAGACTGGGAGGAAGGCAGCCCTTTTGCTATCTTTTCCCAGTCATCCTTTAGCCTGACAGACAGATTGAAAACTTTTAGATCATGGGTAGAATATTTTGTATCAACACAAAAATAGCCAACCCTTTCAAATTGATACCTCTCTCCTGGAACTGCCCCCATTAGCATAGGTTCTGCCTTTGCATTGGGAATTATGGTAAGGGAATTGGGGTTTATGGCTGAGGGGAGATCTTCAGCTATCTCCTTTGGATCAGCCTTCACAAACAGCCTATCATAGATTCTCAATTCTACATCCACAGAATGGCGTGCTGAGACCCAGTGGAGGGTTGCCTTTACCTTTCGCCCATCTTCGGACCAGCCTCCTTTTGTGTTTGGGTCGTAGGTACAGTGGACTTCCCGTATCCTATTGGTCTTGGGATCCTTTATCACACCTACACACCTTACATAGTAGGCATATCTCAGCCTCACCTCTCTTCCTGGCGAGAGTCTGTAAAACTTCTTGGGCGGGACCTCCATGAAGTCCTTTTCCTCGATAAAGAGCTCCCTTGAAAAGGGGACAAACCTCGTACCCATGGAAGGATCCTCAGGATTGTTTTGGGCCTCCAGGAGTTCCTCTTTCTCCTCGGGATAATTTAGGATGACCAATCTTAGGGGTTGTGTCACCACCATGGCCCTCTGTGCCCTCTTGTTGAGATCTTCCCTTAGGCAGTGCTCAAGGAACCCCATATCAACGACACTATTACTCTTTGCCACGCCTATTTTTTCACAGAAGGCCTTGATGGCCTCCGGTGAATAGCCCCTCCTCCTGAGCCCTGAAATGGTAGGAAGCCTTGGGTCATCCCATCCATCCACTATGCCCATCTGGACCAGCTGAGATAAGATCCTCTTGCTCATAACCGTATGGGAGAGGTTTAGTCTCGCAAATTCTATCTGTTTTGGCCTTGATGGAACAGTAACGTTTTCTATCACCCAGTCATACAAGGGCCTGTGGTCCTCGAATTCTAAGGTACATATGGAATGGGTTATGCCTTCTATGGCATCTGAAAGGGGGTGGGCAAAATCATAGGTAGGATATATGCACCAATCACTCCCTGTTCTATGGTGCGGTACGTTTATTATCCTAAAGAGCACAGGATCCCTCATGTTCAGATTTGATGAGGCCATATCTATCTTCGCCCTTAAGACCGCCTCCCCTTCTTTGAACTCTCCCCTTCTCATCTTTTCGAAATAAAGGAGGTTTTCCTCCACTGATCTGTTCCTATACGGGCTTTCCTTTCCAGGCTCTGTGAGAGTGCCCCTTGAATTTTTAAGCTCTTCAGGAGAAAGGTGGCATACATAGGCCTTACCCTTTTTTATCAATTCTACAGCCCAGTTGTAGAACTGATCAAAATATTGAGAAGCATAATATAGGTGCTCACCCCAATCATACCCAAGCCACCTGATATCCTCCTTTATTGCCTCTACATACTCTACATCTTCTTTTGTGGGATTTGTATCATCGAATCTCAGATGGCACCTTCCGTTATACTGTTGGGCAAGTCCAAAATTTAATACTATTGACTTTGCATGTCCTATATGTAAATACCCATTAGGCTCAGGTGGAAAACGAGTTACTACTTTGCCCTCATTTCTGTTCAGTCTTATGTCTTCTTCTATGATCCTCTCAATAAAGTTTTTGGCCCTAATCTCTTTTTCTTCTGGCATTTATTTTACCTCACATTCTTCCAGTCTTCCGTCCACAAAGAGATTCTCAGGATCTAAAAAGAATCCTAAAGACCCTTTCTATTATAAGCCCCAAAGATAGGTCATAAAGAGCCCCAACCATTAAAGAAAGACCCTTTGAGAAAATGGAAAGTTCGATTCCTATTCCACAGTCTCGAAATACTATCATAATAAGCCACCAGATCAAGGGTTAAAAGGGCATTGGGATCCCCAAAAGTTCATTCTCCCTTAGAGGAAATTGACAAGGCATGGGCTATGGGCTACATTGGCCCAAAATTGGGGAGGAGACCATGGAATGTCCAGTCTGTAAGGCAAAGCTGGCCTCCAGGCGCTGTAATTTATGCCTCAGGGAAAGTCCTTCTGAGGCAGTGTATTGCATGTTCTGTGGGGCTCTTTTGGAAGAGACAGAAGGGGAACTGGATCTGGAGGAGAGGATCCTGTGCCCTGATGGAAATTGTACTGGTATCATAGAAAATGGCCGGTGCACAGTATGTGGCAGGCCCTATGAGGAGAAGTCATGTATGAGTTGAAGGTCATTGACACGTTTTCCGCAGCCCATCAATTAAGCTTCTTCAAGACCGGTTGCGAAAGGCTCCATGGCCATAATTGGAAGGTGGAGGTATGTGTCTGTGGGGAGAGGTTGAATGGTGAAGGCATATTGTTGGACTTCAAAGAGCTAAAGGTCTCTCTCCAAGAGGTCTTGGGCTACCTGGACCACCGTTTTTTAAACGAACTGGAACCCTTTAAGGAGATGAGCCCTTCCTCAGAGAATCTCGCAAGATGGATTGCCGAAGAAATGGCAAAACGCCTCAAGAGAGAGGGAGTAAAGGTCACCAGGGTTGTGGTCTGGGAGAGTGAAAATGCCTGTGCCTCTTATATCAGCCCTGAGGGTTTCACCCCATGAAGGTTTACGCTTTTATTCCCTCCCGAATGGGATCAGAGAGGTTCCCTGGAAAGCCCTTAACAAAGATACTTGGGAAACCCATGATACAGCATGTGTACGAGAGGGCAAAAGAGGTTGACCTCTTTGAGGAGGTGTTTGTGGCCACCGACAGCCCTGAGATAAGGGATGTTGTGAGATCCTTTGGTGGGGAGGCAATACTCACAAAGGGGCAACACCCTTCTGGTACAGACAGGATCCAGGAGGCATCCAGCGCCCTGGGCCTCTTACAGGAGGACCTCATCATCAACATCCAGGGCGATCAGCCTGTTTTTGAGCCTTCATCCCTAAAGGTCATGATAGAAACCTTTTTGAAAGATCCAGGCCTTCACATTACTACCCTCATGTATCCCATAAGGGACATGGAGATGGTCATGGACCCCAATGTGGTGAAGGTGGTGGTAGACAAGGAGGGTTTTGCCCTCTATTTCTCAAGGGCGCCCATCCCGTATAGGAGGGGAGAGGAAGTAGTGGTCTCCTTTCAAAAGCATTTGGGCTTTTACGGCTACATGAAGGCTTTCTTGGATATCTTTTCGGCCTTGCCTCAGGGCAGGCTTGAAAGGATTGAGAAATTAGAGCAGCTAAGGGCCCTGGAAAATGGCTACAAGATACTGGTACTCCCAAGCCCCTCTGACAGTCTTGAGGTAGACCTGCCTTCTGATATCCAAAGGGTTGAGGCCTTTCTCCTACGAAGAGAAATGTAAAATCAAACACCCCCATGTGGAATCCTCCGCCGCCCCCAAAAGAAGCCCAAGGTCTCAAAGAGGCCTTGGGGATCCCCACTCTCCTTGGGGCCCTTCTCATCAGAAGGGGTATAGACACAGCGGATGAGGCAAGGGCCTTTTTGAACCCAAGCCTAAAGGGACTTGTGGATCCTTACTCCCTTCCAGATATGGAATGGGGGACAAGGATAATTTCAGAGGCTATAGGCTCTTGCACCAAGATCCTCGTATATGGTGACTACGATGCCGATGGAATTACGGGGACTGCTTGCCTATATAGATTCCTAAAAGACCTGGGTGCAGAGGTGGGTTGTATGGTCCCCCATAGGCTCTTAGACGGATACGGCGTACATAAGCACCTGATAGAGAGGGCAGTCCATGAGGGCTACGGGTGTATCATAACCGTGGACTGTGGGACCACAGATGTAGACCCCCTAAGATATGCCCTGAAATCAGGGCTCAGTGTGGTTGTAACAGATCATCATCGGGTCCCTTCTGATCTTAAGGTAGACTGGCCGCTGATAAACCCCAAAAGACTCCCCTCTGAAGATGGCCTTTGGGAGCTTTCTGGGTCCTCTATGGCCTTCCTTCTTGCAGTCTCCATCAGGAGGTTCTTGAGAGAAAAGGGGTTCTTCAGGAGGAGAAAGGAACCTGACCTAAAGGGCTATCTGGGCCTTATAACCATCGGCATGGTGGCCGATAGGGTAAATCTGTCAGGGAATCAGACAAGGTTGTTGGTTAAGAACGGATTAGAAGAGCTCAACAGGTCAGAGGAGTTTGTCCTCACCTATCTAAAGGAGGTCTCATCCTTAGACACAAGGAGGTTGAATACAGAGGATATTGGCTTCCGTTTGGCACCCAGAATCAATGCACCGGGGAGGATAGGAGATCCAAAAGTCGCCCTTGAGGCCTTAATAGGGGATGACGAAAAGAGGGTAAGGTCCTTGGTAGACCTGATGGAATCCCTCAATAACAGAAGGCGCACCATGGAGGAGGAATTGCTAAAGGAGGTGGAAAACGAAATCCGTGTAAAGTACAGAGAGCCACCCCCTCTTATATTGTGCTACAAAGAGGATTGGCATGAAGGGATCCTTGGGCTTGTGGCCTCAAAGGTCTCCACCAACCATTACAGGCCCACCTTGATACTCAGGTCAAAGGGAGGGATTCTGAAAGGATCCGGTAGGAGTATACCTGAAGTGGACCTATTTGAACTTATAAAGACACAAAGTCATCTATTATTGAAGTTTGGTGGGCACAGCGGTGCAGTAGGGCTCTCCCTGGACCTTTCGGCACTGGACTCCTTCGAGGAGGCACTCTCTCTTCAGCTCCAGGAGAGGTTAAACCTTACCTCTCTGGCTCCGAGCCCTTATATAGATATGGAATTAGACCTAAGGGAGCTCACCATAGAGGATGTAGAGGCACTGAAGAGGTTAGAACCCTTTGGGGATGGAAATCCAGAGCCCACTTTTCTCTGCCGCGCCGTTGAGATAGCAGCCACAAGGGTCATAGGGGGGGACCACCTACGACTGATTTTGAGAAAAGGGAACAAGATATTTAGTGCAATTTGGTTTGGTGCCTCTCCTTCGGGAGATTTGAGGGGTAGGTGCGTAGACCTCATATATACGCCCTCACTGGACTCATATAAGGGCCACTTTACTGTGGACCTAAAGGTAATAGACCTAAAAGAGTCGAAGGAATAGCTCCTTAAGCCCAGTCTTTAAATATCTTTGCTGCCAATTCTATGTCCTCCGGACAAAATACAAATAGAGATTTTGGACTACCCTCTGTCGCTGAACCGTAGACATAGTTAATATTGATAGCATTCTCTCCAAATTTCTTAGATATTTCTGCCAACATCCCAGGTCTATTCTCGATCTGTATTGCTATTACAGGCATAATATCGAACACATATTCATTTTTCAAAAGAAGATTCATAGCCTTTTCAGTATCGTTTACAAGGAGTCTTATAAGGGCATATTCTGCAGAGTCCTTTTGCATAGATGTATAACTTGCAGCAGGGGCAACCCTCTTAAGGGACCTACCTCTAGCCTTAAAAAGATTCTGTACATATTCCGAGGCATCTTGTATGGTGAGGGCATCAATGTTGATCCCTGCCTCCCCCAATAGTGCAGCAAGCTTCCCAAGCTCCCCTGGCACATTCTTTAAAAAGAGAGATATTTCGGTTCTTACCATAGCTCACCCCCTAATCTTTATTGCTGAATATACCCTGCGACTTAAAAAATTTAAATATCTCGGATTTTGTAGAGATAACAACCTTTGTGTCCTTTTCTACCGAATTTCTCATCACTTCCAATCCCTTTATAAATGAATAGAACTCAGGGGCCTGATTGTAGGCCTCTGCATAGATCTTTGCTGCCTCTGCATCCGATTTACCCTTTATCTCTTCCGCCCTCCTGTAAGCATCTGACATAATCTCCTTCAGATCCCTTTCCTTGGCACCCTGTATCTTATTGGCCTCCCCTATTCCCTCAGACCTGAATTTTTCTGCCATTTGCTTTCTCTCTGCTATCATCCGTGCGAATACTGATTTCTGCACCTCTTCCACATAGCTGATCCTCTTAAACTTTACATCCACCAGGTGGATTCCGTAATGCTCCAATTTAGGGTATGCCTGCTGATAGACCATTTCAGTCATCTTGTTTCTACCGATTTGGACCTCCCTCTGTACCTCCTCCTCTTCAGCCTTGGAACCCTCCTCCATCTCCATGGGCCTATTGGAGTTTCTAACAGACTCAATCAAGGGATAGGAGGTAACCAGGTTTCTTACTGCAGAGTCAAGTATGTCATCCAGCCTTGCAAGGGCATTCGTTACATTGTTTACGGTCTGAAGAAAACGGAGAGGGTCCTTTATTTGCCACCTGGCAAAGGTATCTACCCAGATATATGTCTTGTCCAATGTGGGGATCTGACCGGGATCTCCATCCCACGAGAGTATATTCTTCGGAAAGAAGTTGGCCTTTTGGACAAAGGGTATTTTAAAATACAGACCCGGTTCTGTAATGGCTTTCCCTATGGGTTTTCCAAGTTGGGTAATCACCACCTGTTCTGTTTCATCCACCGTAAATAACCCATCGTAGGCAAGGATACCGAGTAAGATAAGGATGATAGGCAAACCCTTGGATTTCATTTCTGAACCCCTTTTTGTCCTTCCTTGGAGAGATTCAAAAATGGTATCAGACTTTTTAATTCTTCATCCACCAGTACCACATCACCCACCTTTTCGTATACTTCGTTTAAGGTCTCCAGATAAAGCCTCCTCTTAGTAACCTCTGGTGCCTTCAGGTATTCCTTGTAAAGGGCCAAGAACCTGTTCGTCTCTCCCTTTGCCCTATTCACCCTCTCTAATGCATATCCCTCAGCCTCGCTTATTATCTTTTCTGCCTGCCCACGTGCAGCAGGTATTGCCTTATTGTATTCTTCCTTTGCTTGGTATATAGTCCTCTCCTTTTCTTGAAGGGCCTGGTTCACCTCGTTGAAGGAAGGCTGTACAGGCTCTGGGACATTGGTCCTTTTCATCTCTATGGTCACGATCCTTATCCCCGTTTCTGCCTTGTCCAGTTCATTTTGGAGGACTCCCATAGCCTCTTTAGCCATCTCCTCCCTCTTGCTTATCACCTCGTTTATACTCCTATCTCCCACAACAAGTCTCATGGTGGCCTCTGCGAGATCCCTCAGGGTAGATCTCACATCCCTTACCTTGAAAAGATACCTGTAGGGATCCTCTATCCTGTATTGTACGACCCAAGGAACTACTGCCACATTTAGATCCCCTGTGAGCATCAAGGATTCTGCCTCAAAGGCCCCTTTTGTGGCATACGTGGTCCTAATGCCCGGCTCCACGGTCCTAAATCCAAATTCTTCTTTGAATACATACCTGGTCTTCACCGTCTTTAGACTCTCTATCCCTGCCGGAAGCTTGAAATTTAACCCTGGGGGTGACAACCTCACAAACTTACCGAACCTCTGGACGACCCCTGTTTCATCTGCACCAATCGTATATACACAGGTAAACCCCCAGATTAGCATTACAATGAAGATAAAGAGCCCCATTCCTCCCCCGGGGATTTTGGTGTTTAGCCTCCCAAAGTTCTTAAATATTCCGTCCAGGTCAGGTACTTTTCTCGTATCCTGTCTTCTTTTAAGCCTATCCCAGTCCCACTCCATCGTAACACCTCATAAGAAGATCTTTTTGGGATTTAGGATGCCTTTGGGATCGAAGAGTTCTTTTACCCTCTTCATCCAAGGCAGGGAGGACTTGTGCTCCAATTCCATAAATTTGGACTTTCCAATCCCAACCCCGTGCTCTCCTGTGGAAGTACCTTCCACTTCCAAGGCCTTCTTTACGATACTGTCGTTTACCATACCTATCTTAGCCCACTCTTCTCTATCCTCTTTTTTGCCCATCAGGACCACATGGATATTCCCATTCCCTGCATGGGAGAAGACATAAGCGGGAAAGTTTACCCCCGCTGTAAGTTCCCTTGCATACACCAAAAGCTCGGGGAAGTGGCTTATGGGTACAGCCACATCAGTGGTCAAAAAACCCCTATTGGGATGATTCCTTATGATCATCTCACCCAGTTGATGCCTTGCCCTAAATATCTGGTCCCTTTTGTCCCTTCCTATTCCCTTCTCAAGATAGACAGCCCCATTCTCCCTCAGTATATCCTCACAAAGGCTGGTTACCTCCCACAGATAGGACTTGCCTGGACCCAAGAACTCCACAAAGAGTAAATTCCCGGACTCTATTTGGAGTCCTGTCTCCTTTTTTATCAATTCCACACATTCTGTGGATAAAACCTCTAAGGCTGCGGGTTCTAAACCAGCTCTCATTATACCAAAGACTGCCTCCCCAGCGGACCTAATCTCCCTGAAGCTAGCCAGCATCGCAGAGGAATCGGGGGGCATGCCCACCAGTTTCAAAGTGGCCTCCACTATTATTCCAAGGGTACCTTCAGAGCCCACAAAAAGGTGCAAGAGGTCATAACCTGAAGAGCTCTTTGAGGCCCTGGATCCGATGGATATTACCTCTCCGTTGGCCAAGACCACCTTCAACCTCAGGACATAGTCCTTCGTGCTCCCATATTTTACTGTCCTGGTGCCACTGGCATTGTTCCCTATCATCCCACCAATGGTGGCCCTTGCCCCAGGATCAGGGGGAAAAAAGAGCCCCAAAGGCCTGAGCCTCTCATTTAGGTCCTGATATATAAGTCCCGGCTCCACATCTACCTGAAAGTCATTTGCCCTGAGGGTAAGGATCCTATTCATCTGGGTAAAGTTGAGGACTACCCCTCCCATCACCGGAACAGGGTTGCCCTCCAGGCTTGAACCTGAACCCCAGGCAGTGACAGGGATCTCATGTTCATTGCAGTAGGCAAGGATCCTTGAGACCTCATGGACATAGAGGGGCCAGATTACAAGCTCTGGCCTGTGAGGCCCATGATGGGATTGGTCCTTTGAGTGAAGGTCCAAAACAGACTCTCCCCAGGATGCCCTTTGGGGTTCAACGAAGCCTGAAAGTATCTCTATATCTCGTCTCTTCATCTCACCTCAAAAAGGTAGTGGGTAAATAAAGGGAGATCCAGGGCACATAGGTACAGATAAGCAGACACACCAGCAGTATTATTAAAAAAGGCAAAACAGCCTTACTCACCTCTATCAATGACTTTTTTGTAAGCCCCATTGCCACAAATAGATTCAGGCCAAAGGGAGGAGTCAAAAATCCATATTCAATTACCAAGACCATGACAATACCATAATGGACAAGGTCTATGTTGAATCTCCTCAAGGTTTCAAAAAAGAGCGGAGACAAAATCATCATGGCCGATACATCGTCTATAAACGAACCCATAAAAAGGAATAGGATTACCACCATAAAAAGGAACATTTTGGGTGTCTTGGCAATTTGCATTGTGGCCTCTGCCAGCCTTTCAGGGATCTGCTCTGTAGTAAGGAGCCATATGAAACTCATGGCACATGAGAGGATAAAGAGCAAGCTCCCACTTAAAACCGCTGATTCCACAGCAGCCTTTCTCAGCTTTTCATAGCTCAGTTCTTTATATATGAAGAGTTCCACAAATAGAGAATATGCCACTGATATGGCAGCTGCCTCAGTGGGGGTAAATATACCCGAATATATACCTCCCAGTACTATTACGGGTAGCATGAGGGCCCAGCTGCCCTCTTTCAGATATCCGATACCCTCCCTAAATGGGATCTTCCTTTCAAACCTCCAGTTGTTCTTTCTGGCCAATATGAAAGAGTAGATCATAAAACATAGAGCAATCATAATCCCTGGCAATATCCCTGCCATGAAGAGCTCTGCCACAGAGACATTCATCACAAGGGCATAGAATATCATGGGAATGCTTGGGGGTATCACAATCCCCAAAGACCCTGCAGTGGTGAGGAGACCTATGCTAAATCCCTCTGGATACCCTGACCTCTTGAGGGCTGGAATCATAATGGAACCAATGGCTACTACCGTAGCAGGGCTCGAACCACTTAAGGCCGCAAAAAATAAACAGCTCAAAATAGCAGCAATCGCCCCTCCTCCCCTTATGTGGCCAATCAAGAAGTTCATTACATCTATCAATCTCTTGGCCATACCCCCTTGGGTCATAATGGATCCTGCCAGGATGAAAAAAGGTACCGAAAGCATCACAAAATTATCGAGTCCATTGAAGAGTTGCTGTGGTATGGCTATCAAAGGGGAAGGAGTGAAAAAGTAGAGGACTATCATCGTTACACTGGCCAAGGTAACCGAGATAGGCACCCCAAGTATTAAAAGGAGGACAAAACTAATTATGAGTGCAGTGAACATGGATATTTTTTGTAACCGTTATCCACTATCCTTTTTAGACACTAATTGGTTAACTGCCTTCAGTATATATCTTAAAGATGCAATGGCACAAAATACACTTATGGGTATGTAAGGTACATACATAGGGATTCTTAAGGTTGGGGTCATGGAACCAAATCTGGAAAGTTTGGATATATTTAAGATTGTAAGATAAACAATAACTCCAAAAAAAACTGAGCAAAGCATATAAACCAACAAATTGATGTACCTTTGTATACCTTTAGGAACAAATTGAATAAAAGCTTCAACATTGAAATGTGTATTATACTTGACACCCAAACTGGTGCCCATAAATGTAAGCATTATTGCTATATATCTATCAAGTTCTTCCCCCCAAGAGGGTGCTAATTTAAATCCGTATCTCAAGATAACCTGAATAAACACAAAGAGAGCAACAGCTATTAATGTAAAACCAAGGAAATTCTCTTCTATTCTTTCTAATTTTGTCAGTAGCTTTTTCATTGAAATTCTGGGCAGGGAATACCCCTGCCCACCGGGCTACTTTATATTCTTGGTCACCTCTTTGATCTTGGCCATGAAGAGATCAAAGAATTCGCCTCCTATCTCCTCTCTGTATTTCTTGTAGATAGGTTCCACTGCCTTCTTGAACTCCTCCTTATCCTTTGCAGTCAATTCCACCACCTGCACATTTTGGCTCTTAAGGACTTCATATATACTTGGGCCAGGTGTCTCTTTGCAGGTACTCTGATCTATCTTGGCAAGTTTCTTTAATGCCAGTGTATCCTGCAAGGTATAACCCCTGTTTACCACCTCTGTATTGTATGCTGCTTCCTTTAAGATCTGTTGGTATTCAGGCTTTAGTTTGTTCCACCAATCCTGGTTTACGATGATTATACATTCTGTGAGGAGATGGCCACTGATTGTGGCAAATTTGTTTACCTCTGTAAACTTCATGAGTATGGAGGTGTAGAGGGGATTGTCCTGTCCGTCTATCACCCCTTGTTGAAGTGCGTTATATATCTCGGGGAAGGGCATTGGTACAGGATTAGCCCCCAATTGTTTGTAGGTGTCGATAAAAATAGGGCTTTCCATTGTTCTGATCTTTAGACCTTGTAGATCAACAGGTGACTTTATGGGCCTTTTGGAATTGGTGAGATCCCTAAACTCATTTTCCGTAAATCCTAACGCCACAAACCCCTTTTTGGGGAAGAAATCAAAGAGGAGTTCCCGCACCTCGCTTCCAAGTACTGTATATGCCGTCCTTCTGTCGGGGAACAAGAAAGGTAGATCCAGGATCGCTGCCTGAGGGACAAAGTTGGATAGCACAGCAGTGGTAATTGAGGCAATCTGTATCGTCCCTGCCTGGACCTGCTCTGCCATGGACCTCTCACCACCCAGCTGGCCCATGGGGAAGGTCTTTATCTCTATCTCGCCATTGGTCTTGTCAAATACATACTTGGCAAAGTAGTCAACCGCTATGGTCTGACCGTGGCCGTGTGGTGCCACATGCCCAAACTTTACCTGCATCTTGGCATGACCACCACTTACCCCTAAAAGGAGCACCAGACCAGCAACCCCTAAAACAAAGAGCATTTTCCCTAACTTCATCTCAACCTCCCTGAAAAGGTATTTGGCCCTCTATAGCCTATGGAAGGGCAAGGTGTCAACGGTTATTGTGGTTTCTGAAGATAGAAGCCTCTTCTAATGGGTATCTGATGGAAAAGTTTAAGCTTTTAGGTGGGAAATTTCCCCTAACGGAGGAGGATAACTTGGCTATAGATTATCCACAGACCTCCCAGTGATCTCTTTTGGCGATAAGTTCTTTTAGAAACCTATGATTTAGCGTATGGCCAGATCTTTTGACCATAAAAAATCCTTTTACGGGGAGGCTCAAAAGAGAGATATCCCCTACAAAATCAAGTATCTTGTGCCTTACAAATTCATCAGAGAATCTAAGCCCCTCAGGGTTTAAGACCCTCTTATGGTCCAGTACCACGGCATTTTCCAATGACCCACCCTTTGCAAGGCCCGCCTTTCTAAGGGAATAGACCTCGTTTAGAAAACCAAAGGTCCTTGCAGGGGATATGAGTCTTAAGAAGGATTCTTCATCTATATCCAGCTCAAGCTCCTGCCTATTAATAAGGGGATGCTGAAATTCAATGGTATAATGTACCCTGAAACCCTCGAAGGGCCTTACCGTTATGGAACTTTGGCCATCCTCCACGGTGAGTTCCTTGAGGATCTTTAAATACCTTCTCTCTTTCCCTATGCTCCTAAGACCAGCCTCCTGGATTGCCTCCCCAAATTCAAGGGCGCTTCCATCCATTATCGGGATTTCAGGACCTTTCACCTCTACTAAGGCACTATCTACCCCCAAGCCATATAGGGCAGACATGAGGTGCTCCACTGTAGATATCCTTGTCCCATTGCTCCCTATGGTGGTGGCATAGGAGGTGGACTTGACCTCCTTTAGGTTTCCAGGAATCCACACCTTCTCAGGGTAGTCTACCCTATAAAATGATATGCCCCTCCCAGATGGCTCTGGCATAATCCTGATTTGAACCTCTTCACCTGTATGAAGCCCGATACCCCTCAAGCTTATCCCCTTTGCTATGGTCCGCTTCTGCATTTTATCCCCTGGCACAAATTGGTCTGGCAAAGGTCTTTGCATTCTTCATTCCACCGAAGTTTAATGCCCCGGGGAACCTTTTTTAGAGGGCTTCTCCCTGGTAGAGACCCATAATGGGTGTGGGAAAAATCCCACAGTAGTAGAAAAAGCACACAAGTAGTTTTGGGCCCCTGGAAATCAAGAGTTAAATGCTCTTAGACGTTTAGTTTTGAGAAGTCTGCCCACCCAAAAAAGAGCTCCCTTACCTTGAGGAGGAGACCAAGCCTCTGGGCCCTTATGTTTGGATCCTTCGACATGATCTCCACTTCTTCAAAGAGTCGGTCTATAAACATCTTGAGCTCAGAGAGGGAATTTAGTGCAGCGAGATAATCTCTTTTCTTTAGCATCTCTTTAAAATATTTCTCTTTCTCTTCAAATGCACCTATAAGTTCAAGTTCACTTTCTTGTTTTAGTAGATCTGTCTGAAAGGTGAATTTATCTTGTCCTTTAATTATGTTGTTAATTCTTTTAAAAGCCAAAATGACATTTGACACAGTATCACTTCTACGATTTTGCTGAAGTATTTGAATCTTTCTTTTTACATCATAGACAGGATCTATATCTAAACTAACTACAGAGTCAATTATCTCCTGGTCATAGTCTGATCTCAGAAATTTATGTTTTAGCCTTTCTTTAAAAAAATCGTAAACTCTTGAAAAGACCTCGTCCTTATCCAAGGATATGTATTTAGCATAATTTCTTGTTACGAACTTGATCAGCTCGGAAAGACTTATATTGTACTCCATCTCATCTATTATTCTTAATATCGCAAGAGCATGCCTTCTGAGTGCAAATGGGTCTGTGTTCCCTGTGGGGATCTGGTTAATAGCAAAGAAACCCACAATCGTATCCATCCTATCCGCAATGCCAACACAGTTTGCGAGATCAGATTTTGAAATATCGTCGCTAGCCCTAAGGGGCCAGTAATGCTCCTCTACTGCCCTGGCTATCTCTATAGGATAGCCTTCCCTGAAGGCATAATGGCTACCAATTATCCCCTGCAATTCAGGAAATTCAAAGACAATGTGAGTCAATAAGTCACATTTCGAAAGCCTAAGCACCAATTCGATTTGGTCTTGTTTTTGGGGTGCAATGGTGGGGGCGAGATACCTGACAATCTCAAGCATTCTGGTGACCTTATCATAATAGGAGCCCAAAGAGACATGAAATATAACCCCCCTCAGTCCTTCAAGCCTATCCAACAAGGGGACCTTTAGATCTTCTTGGTAGAAAAATTCCGCATCTTGGAACCTGGCCCTCAGGACCCTCTCATTACCCCTAATAGACTTTAGTGGATCGGCTGTCTTTGTGTTATTTGTAACCAAGAAATAGGGGGCCAATCTTTTGGAACTTCCCATCACAGGGAAGTATCTCTGTTGGGTCTTCATAACGGTTATCAGGACCTCATCCGGCATATTTAGAAATCTCTCTTCGAATTTCCCCCTTAACACAAAGGGCCACTCCACAAGGTTTGCCACCTCATCCAAGAGTTCTTCCTCAATTACTGCCTCTAAGCCTTCCCCGGAAATTACCTCTCTTATCTGATCCACTATTGCCTTTTTCCTCCTGTTGATATCCACCATCACCCATGCCTTCTCCATCTGAGCCAAATAATCCGCCACACCCCTTACCTCGATGGGACCCTCGGACATGAATCTGTGACCATAGGTGATATTACCACTTCTCACGCCCCCGAATTCAAAAGGTACGATCCTTCCGTCCACCACGGCTACTATCCAGTGGATAGGCCTTGCAAAGGAGGTCCTGAGATTCCCCCACCTCATGGATTTGGGCCAATTTATATCGGATAGTATCCCCGGAAGGATCTCGGCTAAGAGTTCATGGGTAGGTCTTCCCTCCTGAAACCTTTTTAAAACCACGTATCGGCCTTTATTTGTATCTATTAGGGTAAGTTCTTCAAGTCTTGCCTTAAATTTGTTTAAAAATGCGTATAAAGTTTTGGTGGGTTTTCCCTCTTTATCATATGCTACATTCTCCGGTGGACCCAGGATCTCCTTATGTGTATCTGCCTGTCTCTCAGAAAGTCCCTTTATGATCAATCCCAGCCTTCTCGGCGTCCCGAAGGTGGTTATCTCACCACTTATTTCGATTAGGTGCTGAGACAAATATTTTCTTGCCAGTTGTGCCATTTGGTTTAAGGCACTTTCAATATAGGCAGAGGGTATTTCCTCAGTACCCACTTCCAGAAGAAATTCTAATGCCAACTTTAACCTCCTGAATTTTCTCTTTTCAGAGTATTTCTTATTCAGATTGTTTTAAATAGGTTTTTGCACAACTTTTTGCGAGATTCCTTATCCTCTCTATATATTGTGCCCTTTCTGCTACGCTAATGGAACCTCTTGCGTCCAAAATATTAAAGATGTGAGAACACTTGAGGCAGTATTCATATGCAGGTAATGTTAGCCCTTGCTTAATTAGTCTAAGGGATTCACTTTCAAACATTTCAAAGACAGCAAGAAGCATCTTTACATCTGCAAGCTCAAAATTGTACTTGCTAAGTTCATACTCAGAGGCCTTGTGAATGTCACCATAGGTGACCGCGTCTGTCCATACTAGCTCAAATACGTTATCCTTTTCCTGCAAAAACATTGCGATTCTTTCAAGACCGTATGTGATTTCAACAGAGACCGGGTCCAGCCTGATGCCACCCACTTGTTGAAAATATGTAAACTGGGTAATTTCCATACCGTCTAACCAGACCTCCCAACCAAGACCACTGGCACCTAAGGTAGGAGACTCCCAGTCATCTTGAACAAACCTGATGTCATGTTCCGATGGGTCTATCCCAAGCTCCCTAAGGCTCCCTATGTAGATCTCCTGTACTTCCAGGGGTGAAGGTTTAAGGATCACCTGGTATTGGTAATAATGTCCAAGTCTGTTAGGATTTTCACCATATCTTCCGTCTGTGGGTCTCCTCGAAGGCTGTACATAGGCCACCTTCCAGGGGGATGGACCCAGGACCTTAAGGAAAGTTGCTGGATGGAAAGTACCTGCTCCTACCTCCATATCAAAGGGTTGTACCAGGACACAGCCCTTTTGGGCCCAGTATTTAGAAAGGTTGAATATCACGTCCTGAAAGTTCATTTCAACTCCTCAAGCTTTATTTCTGTTTCTGTTCCCGTATCCAAAAGCACCCCAATACTCTTTGTTAGAAAGTTGATCCTTGTTACCTTTCCCCCTCCCTTTTCTGTGGTCACCCTTGTGCCAATGGGGGGATACTGTTTTTCTTGTTCCTCATAGAACTCCTGTTCGAAGCCTAAGCAGCACATCAACCTTCCACACATCCCCGATATCTTGCTGGGGTTCAGTGGAAGCCCTTGGTTTTTTGCCATCTTTATGGAAACCGGCTCAAAATTAGTCAAAAATGAGCAACAGCAAATAATTCTTCCGCAGGACCCTATTCCCCCCACCATTTTGGCCTGGTTCCTGACACCTATCTGTCTCATCTCAATACGGGTCCTAAAACGTTTCACCAAATCCTTTACGAGGGCCCTAAAGTCTACCCTGCCTTCTGCAGTGAAGTAGATCATGATCTTTTCTTCTTCGGGTATCTCTTCTACTGTAACCAGGTTCATGGGCAGCTCCCTGGCCTTTACCCTCTCGTAGCAGTATTCATAGACCTCCCTCTCAAAGGATAACCTGCTACTATAGGCCGATATCTCCTCAGGGGTGGCCTTTCTGATTACCCTTGGGAGAGGAAATTTGAGTTCTAAATCAGGTATGGTTTTTGTCTCCCCACATACAACCCCCAAGGATTCCTTGACCTCTGATTCCACAAGGACCAGGTCCCCAGGAGACAGCACAAGGTCCCCTGCATCGTATCTCCTGATACTCCACTCAGGCCTTAGCTTTACCTGCACGACCTTTAACATCTCATATCCCCAAGCCATCTTTAAAAGCCAGGAAAAGCTCACCCATCAGAAGACCAAGATTGGCCTCTTTCCCCATATCCTGCCTTGCCCTCTCTATTTCGAGAGGGATGGATAAGACTAAATGTAACTGAGCCCCTTTGGAGAGCTCCTTGAGTTTAGTCCTAAAGTCCTGATGAAAAAAGAGTTGGGATTCTACTCCAACGGCCGAGGCGATCAGATCCCTGTACCAAGTAAGGAGCAGAAAAAGATAATCCGAGGGATCCACATCCTTTGGTATTATAATGTCATGGGGGCCAAAAGCTCCTTCCCCTAATGTCCTTTTGAGGGCCTCTGTATGGTTATAGAAGATCTCTGCCCTCCTTTTTAGGAGCCCCTTTTCCATAAACTGGACTGCCTTTTTGATACTCCCGTTACTGACCGCAGCTAATGTTTGGGCCTCATCTGGCAACAGGTCATACTTTTCCCTGAGGAAAAAAGCTATCTCTTCCTTAGAAATCGGCCCAAACTGGAGTTTAACGCACCTGGAGACGATTGTGGGCAACAAAAGGCCCTCGTCTGGGCTTTCCAATATGAACACATTCCCTTTGTTAGGCTCCTCCAGGACCTTCAAAAAGGCATTGGAAGCCTCAAGGGTCATCTTGTGGGCATACTGAACCAATATAAAACGGGTGGGAGATTCAAAGGGTGGATTCAGTATCTCCTCCCTCAAACTCCTTATCTGTTCTATGGTTACCTCCTTGTTTAGTGGGGTCACAGTCAAGAGATCTGGGTGATTCCCCCAAAGTATAGACTTACAACTCCTGCACACAAGACAGCCATTGCAATTATGCCCCATCACTTGGGCCGCTAAGAGCTTTGCCACCAGTGTCTTACCCACCCCCTGTGGGCCCACAAAAAGATAGGCGTGGGCAATCCTATTTTTCTGGATCGCCCTTTTTAGGTACTTTACCACCCTACTTTGACCCAAGACCACCTCAAAGCCCAATATCAAATCTCCCCCTAATTTCTTGGACTATCTTCCTATGTAAGGTAGAAGGATCCTTGAGCCCATCCAGTATACAAAACCTTTTTTCCCCTTTTGCAAGGTTAATGTAAGCCTCCCTGACCCTTTGATGGAAGCCCAACCCCTCCCTTTCAAACCTATCAAGCCCCCCACCAGCCAACTGGGTCTCTGCGCGATCCTTTGCCCTCTTTAGGCCTATTTGAGGAGGACAATCGATCAGAAACGTGATGTCCGGCATAAGCCCATTGGAGGCCAGCTGATTCAGGCCCCTTAGGAGATCCCAATCAAGACCTCTTCCTGTCCCTTGATAGGCCAAAGTGGCATCAAAACAGCGATCTGAAATCACCCACATACCCTTGAGCAACGAGGGTCTGATCACCTCTTCAAAGTGCTGAGCCCTATCTGCTTCATAGAGGAAAAGTTCGGCCAGGGGCACCAATGAGCTGTTTTTCTTGCATAAAAGGATCTCTCGAATCTGCTCCCCGATGCGAGTGCCACCAGGTTCCCTTGTGAGAACACACGGTATGCCTTTGGCTTTGAGGAGTTCAAAAAGCATCCTGGCCTGGGTTGTCTTTCCGCTTCCTTCGATCCCTTCAAAACTGACAAATAGATTAACTCTCTTACTCAGCAATCATGGCCCTCATCATATCACTTGCATTCTGTGCATGATCCGTAATAGAGCTAATGGTCTCTATGAGGCGGATCATGTGAAAGAGATAGACGGGATCCCCCCCTGACTGAAAGATCCCTTTTATAAGTTCCCTTTCTAACTGATCTACTTCGTGCTCAACCTGTCTTATATCCCTTATTATGGACTTTAGTTTTGTCCGTGGTTCTTTTAGGCCCGTCTTGAAATAATCCACCGCAAGATCCATCATCGGAAGCATCAAATCTATGGCCTTTTTGGTGAGCCGCACCAGAAACTCAAAGTCCTCTGCAAATTGACTCTCTATTTTCACATTTCTATAGCTGAGCCAGAAAAGGGCCGCTTCTATGGAATCCAGCACCTTATCCTGTTCCCTAAGGTACATAAAGAACTGGAATTTATCCACAGGCATGAGGACCCCCTTTGGCATATGACCCCTTATGTTTCTTTTGATTGCATCGGCCTTTGATTCGAGTTCAGCCACCTTGTCGGTTAGGGCCTCAAAGGTTAAAAAATCTCCCCTTAAATGTGCATTGAATGCCTCCTCAAAGAGGCTGGAGCAGCTTACCACAACCTCTGCGTGTCTCCTCAAATTTTCAAAAGGAGATTTAAAAAAAAGGAACATGAACTTGGTCCTCATGCCCGCCTCCCATTGAATTCTAGATAAGTTTCGTCAAAACCCAGTATATTAGCAAGGAAAGAATAGAGGTAAAAGGAATTGTTAAAAACCACGAAGAGATTATATTCAGGATGACCCTTGTGTCGAGGGCGCTCATTCCCCTCATAAAACCAACGCCTATCACAGATCCCACCAAGACATGAGTAGTGCTTATGGGCAAGCCGAGCCTTGAGCAGATCAAAATGGTGGTGGCTGCTCCAAATTCGGCACAAAAGCCCCTCACCTTTGTTACCTCTGTGATCCTTTTGCCTATTGTGTCCATCACTTTTACCCCAAAGGAAGTGAGTCCAAAGCCTATGGCAAGCCCGCCCACCATAAGCATCCAGAGATCCACCTCCACCTTTCCTGAAACACTTCCCGTGCTCAAAGTGGAGTAAATTGCCGCGAAAGGTCCTACCGCATTGGCCACATCGTTTGATCCATGGGCAAAGGCCACATAGCAGGCTGTAATTATTTGGAGATATCCAAAAAGCTTATCCACATATTTGGAGTCTTCAGAGGAAAACCAGGAGTCCGTTTTGTGGGATCTCCTTCTGATATAGGTGTAACCTGTGAAATAGGCCAAAAGTCCTAAGAAAAGGGAAAGTATCCAGGTCTGGCCAAGTGTAAGCCTTAGATCAATCGTCTTTAATCCCTCAAAGAAAACAGAAAAGGAGACAACCCACAGGACCAATCCAAAGAAAAAGGGGGCATAGAACTTTGCTGCCTTAAAGGCCTCGTCAGAACTGAGTACCAGTCTTTTTACTGCCCAGTACATGAAGCCTCCCACCAATGCACCTGTCACAGGGGAGACAATCCAGCTCATCACGATACCTATAAGTTTTCCCCAGCTTATAGATTTGGGACCTACTGCTATGATCCCAAAACCCACAACTGCCCCCACAATGGAATGGGTGGTACTAACAGGGAGTCCAAAATGAGAGGCCAGATGAATCCATACACTGCTGGAAATGAGGGCAGATAGCATACCTAAGACAAAACGATCTGGCATGGATGCAAGTAGATTTGGATCCACTATACCCTTTCGAATGGTGTCTGTAACGTGCCCACCTGCTAAGACTGCACCAAGGAAGTTAAAGAGAACGGATAGCAGTACTGCCTTCTTTAACGTTAAGGCACCAGATCCCACAGAGGTGCCCATGGCATTGGCAAGGTCATTACCCCCTATGTTAATGGCCAGGTAGAGGCTTATGAACCCAGAAAAGGCCAGAAGAAAATAGTGTAATTTCCCCGCTATGAGGTATTCCATCTCCCTGAATCTCCAGAAACCCAAGGCCTTTTACACATTAGGAGAAAGGAATTCAACCCAAAAATTTGGGTGAAGATATGAGCTGCCCCCATTAGATTGGCTTATAAGAACAACTGGGGTCTTTTTTGTCTGAGCTCCCTCACCTTGGCCTGTATAGATCTTTTTCGAAAATGGGGGTTTCTGAGATAGGGCAATTTGTTTTTATAGAAATTCTCCAAAAATCCCTTCATGACATCTTCCTTCGCTCCCTTATCTATAAAATGCCTCTCTTGGACATAGACATAGGGGATTTTTTCTCCATAGAGCTCTCTTAACACCTGGTAGGCCTTTTCCTTATCCGCCATTCCATCCAAGTCCTCCAGGGAATAGGGGATCTCCGCCCTCGCCTCCAGGCAGATGTAGTATCTGTCCCCTGCCAAGATCCTGCTTTTGTCCCATAGCTGGACAGTGATATTCTCATCCAAAGGGATTT
Organism: uncultured bacterium; assembly: GCA_938002815.1. Classification (GTDB taxonomy): domain Bacteria; phylum Desulfobacterota; class DSM-4660; order Desulfatiglandales; family CALKZT01; genus CALKZT01. The sequence goes on along the minus strand of CALKZT010000004.1, from coordinate 2,412 downwards.
TGGCCATTGGCTCCTCTCCCAAAATAGACACCCCCTTCACAGCATGGATATAATTACCTTTGAAGTCTGCTCAGCTGTGTCAGCAAGACCGTCTGTACTCATAAATTGATGGGCATTATTGGAAAACAGGCAGGTCGCCGAGGCAGGAAAATCTTCATCGGGCAGATAAAATATATAGGCCAGAGCTATCTTAGGGAATGGCCTCACAATAAATGAGATATCCCCGTTTAGCAGTCCTTTGGCATCCTCACCTTTAAGCCTCTCAAGGATCTTGTCGAAGTTCTTCATAATCTTAAAGATATGGGGCACCAATATCATCTCTGCCCTTGCCTTAAAGGCATCCTGGTAAGGCATGCTGTTTGGTAACTCCTTGAAGGATTTGAAGGGCAAGAGTTTCATATCCATCTCTGATAGGCGACTCAGGTACATACTTATCAAGACGCCCTTCGGCCCTTCCTCCAAGGTCCCTCCTAAGTACACGCCATCCCTCCTCACATCCCAAAGAGACCCAAAGGCCTCAAGCCTCAAGGAATCCACCCCAATCTCTGCGCAGGTACACCTAGCTATTTGGGATAGATCAGCCGAAAAGGCTAATCCCAAATAATCCTGTATGACTTCCCTCAATGCCATCCTAAGACCCCCTTTACAGCTCGTAAAAAGCTATGACATGAGCTCTGGTTTTGCAATAGGACATGCTCACCCAAATATCTGGAGGCAACCGACCCCTTTCACCATAGCTCTGACGCATATGCCTCACGGATTGGGCAGAGCCCCTTATCAGTTCTTTCTAAAGGGGCTGTGGCCAAAAAGTTTCCTGCCCTTTCGAGCTTCTCCCTTGCCCTGACTTCAAGCTCATAAAAACTTTGAGGATATATCTATTTTTGTTCTCCTTATATAGGCCTTCGTAAAATCCATATCCTCCACAACTCTTATGAGCTTAGGGTTTCTCTTTTGACTCCATCTGGGGATATGGAGACCATTTAGGTGGTTTAGAATATCACCGGGCACACTAATTGCTAATAGTTTGTGGGAATTCGAATCCATTTATATGGGAGGATTTAGATGAAAAACTCTTTGAGGAGAGCTCTCTTTATGATCTTAGTTTTTTTCTCATGCCTAATGGCACAGGCCATTAATGTGGCTGCGCAGCCCACAAAAGAGGAATTGATATCGCGTCTTAAGACTTTGGAAGAGATGGTTCAAAGGCAGCAGCAGGAGATCCAGGAACTCAAAAAGAAACTCCAAGAGCAGGAGGATAATCTCACCTCCCAGACCCAAAAGGCCAAGGAGGTAGCAAAGACTGAAGCAAAAGAGGTGGCCTCAGAGGAGGTAAAAAAGGTGAAAGAATGGCTCCCCAAATGGATTAAGCAGAGCAAGGTTTCTGGGGATCTGAGGCTTAGATACGAGGGGATACACAATCGGGAAGACGGCAGAGGCTTAGAGAAACCAGATAGGGATCAGTTCAGATTAAGGGCTAGGCTATTTTTTGACGGTAATATAAGTGATGAGCTTTCAGCTCATTTTATGCTCTCAAGTAATCAGGACACAAATAGAGAGGCTACAACCACAAACCAGACCTTTACGGACGATTTTAATGATAAGGGTATATATATACACAGGGCCTATGGAGTGTATAGACCCAAGTGGTTAGAAGGCCTCGAGTTAGTAGGAGGAAAGTTCAAAAATACATTTTTACACACTGACATAATGTGGGATCCTGATGTAAATCCAGAGGGTTTCTATGAAAAATACGAATACAAGGGCTTTGGAAAGCTAATTCCCTTTGTGCAGCTCGGGCAGATGTCGGTAAATGAGGTAAAAGATCAAACAGATGATGCATGGCTTTTCATAGAGCAGTTAGGAGTTAGATACGAAACTAAGCCCTTTAATTTGACTATGGCGGTTAGTTGGTACGACTGGAGTAATTTGGCTAACACAAAATATCTGAATTTAGCTCAGTATAAAAATGGTGGTGGCAATACTTTTGCTATAGCAAATTCAAAGCCGTATACTGTTTATGGATACATGTACGATTACAATCTTGTGGAAGGATTGCTTTTATTCACACTAAACACTCTTCCATATCCGCTTAAACTTACATTTGATTATATACGGAATACCGATTCAAATGTCCCAGAAGATCAGGATAGTGCCTATTACATCGGATTTGACTTAGGAACGTTAAAGGGGAAGTATGATTGGCTGCTGGGGTACAAATACGCAAGGATAGAGAAGGATGCACTCTTAGGTTCAATGGCAGACATGGATTTCTACGGTGCCAACAGGAAAGGCCATAAGCTCTATTTCTATTATAAGCCTTTAGAGAGGCTCAGGGTAGGCGGAGCATATTTTATAACAAGACCCATAGTGGATTGGACCACCCCTGAGAAAAATGGGATCTACAAGGACTTT
>CALKZT010000003.1 GCA_938002815.1 uncultured bacterium | reverse complement strand
TTCTGGCCAGATAAGGGTAATCCCTTCAGGGGAGGTTGTTCTTTTTGCCCTAACCGGACCCCAAGGGGTATCAATCTTGGTATCCTCCCTTGGGAGGATCTTTCTTTCCAATAACTGGTATCTGAAACCCAAAGTTATGCCCTGCTCAAAGATGAGCCTTTGGAATCGGTCCAGGTCTTCTGGTCTTAAGAGGATCTGTAGTTGAACCCCGGGCCTATTCTTCTTCATATAGATGGGTACCATGGCTACATCCAAGGCCCCCTTCTCAAAAAGGGTTTCCATAAAGAGGGCCAATTCGTAGGGGGCCCGATCATCCACATTGGCTCTTATCTCTGCCACCAAATCTTCTCCCCTTTCACCCAGAGGTCTTCCCCATAGGAGTCTTAAGATATTTGGCCAATGGGGGACATCCCTCTGCCCGGCACCAGTACCCACCCCAATTATCGTCATGGGCGGTATTGGACCAAAGTCTTGGGCAAAGGCCTTGATTATTGCAGCGCCAGTGGGAGTCACTGTCTCATGCCCCAGTTCCCGGCCATAGACAGGGACTCCCTCTAAGAGCTTCAAAACCGCAGGTGCAGGGAGGGGGAGCTTGCCATGGGCAGATTCCACCACACCCCTTGAGAGGGGCAAGGAGCTTGCTTTGACCCTATCCACCTCAAGCCTCTGGAGACAGAAGGAGGCAGAAACTATATCCACTATAGAATCCACTGCGCCTACTTCGTGGAAGTGGACCTCATCTCTTTTAATCCCATGGACCTCAGCCTCAGTGTCCCTTAATAAGGTTAGGACCTTTATGGCCCTCTCCTTTATCCCTTCTTCTAAGGGGCTTTTGCCTATGAGGTCCAATACCTCTTGGGCATTTCTGGGGGGCTGGGATTGAAGTACCTCTACCCGAAAGGAGAGGGAGCTAATCTCTGCCCGTCTTACCTTTTGAACGGCTAATCTATAACCTCTCAGAGGGAGCTTTGAAAGGGTTTCCTTTAGCTCTTCAAAGGGGATTCCCAAATCCAAGGAGGCGGCCACAAACATATCGCCGCTGATACCAGAAAAACAGTCCAGGTAGAGGATTGACATGACCAAAAAAGGGCCCCCAATAGGGCCCCTGATCTTGTTAGATGCTTTCGTTTAAAAGCTCAGATATGTCCTTTATCACTATCTTTTCTTCGTTGTTGGTGGTCTTTCTGCTGTCTTCCAGCATGGAGATGCAGTAAGGGCAGGCGGTGGCAAGTACCTCGGCTCCAAGTTCCACTGCCTCCTTGATCCTGAGGTCACTGAATCTCCATTCTGGCTTTGTCTCCATCCAAAGCCTCCCCCCACCGCCGCCACAGCAGAGGCTTTCCTTTTTGTTCCTCTTCATCTCGTAAAGATTCCCATCAGATAGCCTTCCCAATATCTCCCTTGGAATCTCATATACCTCGCTGTGCCTACCCAGATAGCAGGGGTCGTGATAGGTGACCTTTTTGGATATCCCCTTTTTGAGGTCTATCTTGCCCTCGGAGAATAGCTCACCGATTATCTGTGTGTAGTGATAGACTTCAAAGTCGGCCCCTAACTCCCGATACTCCTTTGTAAAGGTATAGTAGCAGTGGGGAGAGGTCGTTATGATCTTCTTTACGCCTTTAGACTGATAGAGGTCTATGTTCTTTTCGGCGGTCTTCATGAAGAGCTCCTCTGCCCCCATCTTTCTAATGGATTCCCCACAACAGTTTTCCTCTTCGCCTATGATTCCGAAGCTTACCCCCAGTTTTTTGAGCACAGAGACAATTGATTTTGCTATGTTCTGGCTCCTCACATCAAAGCAAGAGGTGCAGCAGATAAATAGGAAGTATTCCTGGGAACCGTCGAACCTTGGGACATCCATGTCGGCCGCCCACTTGGTCCTCTTTTCCCTGGGCTCTGACCAGGGGTTTCCATTACTGTGGACACTGCCGGTTGCAGTCCTCAGGACAGCAGGTATTGCACCTGTCTCTGCAATCATAGCCCTCATGGACCTCACCACGTCTATGATAGTGACTCCTCTCGGGCATTTTAGTACACATTTGTTGCAGGTGGTGCATCCGTAAAGGATGTCGTCTGATTCATATCCTTCAACCCCCAGTTGGGCCATACGTATCAGCCTCCTTACATTAAAGGGGCCATCCACTATCCTCCAGGGGCAGGATCCCGCACACATACCGCACTGCATACAGAGATTCAGCTTTTCTGCCCCCATGGCCACTAAGGCCTGATTCACCTCATATAGAGGGGTAAGATAATCTTCCATCTCTTTTCTCCTTTCCTAAGGTCAATGACTCTCTTGTATCTTGAGCCAGGACGGGCCTTCTGCACTCTTTACAAGAGGGAAATTTTTATGTCAATCAAAAGAGAGGAGGGATGTGAAAAAGCCTCATTAGTCAGTGAAAAGGCCCTCAGATGGAAAGACCCATATGGGGATCTGAGTTTGGCACTTTTAGGTAATCCCTCCTCCTATATATCTTTTGTGGCACTTGCTTATCCAGATGGGGGATCTTAAAAGGCCATCTTCTCTCCTATACCAAGTTCCTTTGAATCCCTTTGGGAGAGCGGGTCTTGAAATTTTCCTTGACAAGGTGCTAGGGCCAAAGAAATAAACTCTTTGCCACAAGTTATCCATAATAGGGGGATGCCAGATGGGAAAACAAGGGATTCGTAAAAAGTTTTTTATTCTTTCGATCCTATCTATTCTTGTTGTAGTGGCCTTGGCTGTGGGAATTCTCCTGATTATGTCCATGCATTCTATGGATCAGATCTACAGGGAGCGTGTTCCCCGATTAAAGAAGATGGCCGAATACTATTACTCTGAAAAGCTTCTTAAACTCACAAATTACGCCAGTGAGTTGGCGGAAAACAAGGAGGTCATCCATGCCTTGCGAATTAAGGACCGAGAGGCAATGGAGAGGGTCTTCACCTCTATTTACCAAAACATGAGCCGTAGGGATCAGGATGTAAATACCGTGGAAGCTACAGATGCTCAGGGTGTAGTATTAATAAGGGGGCACAATCCAGGCAAGTACGGGGATGACAAATCCAAGACCCCCCTATTTGGAAAGGCCCTACAGACAAAGGGCAAAGAGGTGGGTGTAGAGGTATCTACCACCACAGGCCTCCTAAGTCTTGATGCGGTGGTGCCAATATTTATAGACAATGCCTTTTTTGGCCTCCTCAAGGTGGGATCCTATCCAAAGACCCAGAATCTCAAGGAGCTTAAGGAGATCCTCGATTCAGATGTTGCAGTGGTCATGGAAAACAGAAGTGGTCCTATCTCTGAGGAGATCATGAAGAAATACCAATTGGAGACGAGCTTTTATCCGGAACATAAGCTTTTGGTCTATGGTAGCACCTTTGATCATGCCTCTATTGCCAAGATCTGGGGTAGACTGGGGCAAGAGCCCGTATCAGTAAAGATAATGGGAGAGCGGTTCTTCCTCAAGAAATTTAAGCTTACCATTGCCGGAAAGGAGATGGAAGATTTTAGCCTCTTGATTGCCATGCCCGAAAGGGAGAGGAGTGCTCTCATGAGGGGTTTTATTTCCGCCAGCATATTGGGGGGCATTGTGGCGGTCTTGGTTTTATTGCTAAACCTCTATTTTGTCACCCGCCTCGTCATACGCCCTGTGTTTAGAGGTGTAGAGGTGCTCTCCCACAGCTCAGAGGAGATCTACAAGGTGGCCAACCAGGTGGCCTCCATGAGTGGGACCCTTGCCGATAATGTCTCCCAACAAGCTGCCTCCATAGAAGAGACGTCCTCGGCCATAGAGGAGATGGCTGCTATGACGAAGCAAAATGCTGAAAATAGCAGTTATGCAAACGTGCTTATGGGACAGGCAGCTGAGGCAGCAAAGGAGGCAAAAGGGGTTATGACGGAATTGGTGGAATCTATGGAGGAGATCAGCCGTTCCAGTGAAGAGACCTACAAGATTATAAAGACCATAGATGAGATTGCTTTTCAGACCAATCTCTTGGCCCTGAATGCTGCTGTGGAGGCAGCGCGTGCAGGTGAAGCTGGTGCGGGGTTTGCAGTGGTAGCTGATGAGGTGCGCAATCTCGCGATAAGAGCAGCGGAGGCAGCTCGGGCCACCGCTGAGATGATTGAAGGTACGGTCCAGCGGGTCAAAAAGGGAAAAGAGCTCACGGAATCGAGCAACCAGGCCTTTGCCACGGTCCATGAAAATGTGGGGAAGGTGACAGAGTTGATGAATGAGATTGCAATTGCAAGCAGCGAACAGAGCCAGGGGATCTCTCAGGTCAACACAGCACTTGCCCAAATGGATAAGATGTTGCAGGATACCTCTGAAAATGCGGATAGGTCTGCTGCGGCTTCAAAGGAGCTAAAAGGTCATGCGGACCAGTTGATGTCCTTGGTGGAAGAGCTAGAGGGCCTGGTTGGGGGTGGTGATAGAAAGGGCAGACAGCTTCTACCAGTTACTGGGGAGCTTTAATCCGAAATGGCCCGTTGGGCCAAAGAATGGCTAACAGCAGACTACATGGCCTCTGGTAGTCCTGTGATAAGAGGAGAGTCCGAGGGGTTGCTTCTGCCTTCAATTTTTGAACTTGGCCCTTCAGTAAGATATCGGTATGCCCAGCTCCTTTGCCCTCAGGACCCTCCTCAAAAGTTTGCCAGCCCTGGTCCTGGGCAGCCTTTCCATAAACTCTACCTCCCTCAAAGGCAGATTTAAATTGAGGTTTGCCCTGGCATAGGCTTTGAGTTCCTCACCGAGTCTCAAGGATGGGGAAAATCCCTGTTTTAGAGCCACAAAGGCCTTCATGAATGTTCCCTTCTGAGGAGTGCTCTTGGATATGACTGCTGCCTCCCCTATAGCAGGATGGCTTAAGAGGACGTTTTCCACATCGAAGGGGCCGACCATGCGATCCCCGATCTTTATTATGTCATCTACCCTCCCATGATGATAGAAATAGCCCTCCTCATCTTGAACTACCATATCTCCTGTGAGGAAGAGGCCTTCAAATCTTAAATATTCCTTAAACCTTTCCTCATCCCGAAATATTCCCGTTAACATGGAAGGCCAAGGGGTACGCAAGGCAAGTTCCCCTAAGCTCATAGGCGGAAGGACCTCGCCCTTTTCATCTACCACGAGGGCATCTATACCAGGCATAACCCTTCCCATGGAGCCGGGTTTTAGGTCCAGGGATGGGAAATTAGAGATGCATATGGAACCTGTCTCTGTCATCCACCAGGTGTCGTGGGGATACAGCCCAATGGCCTCCTTTGTCCAGTAAAAGATATCAGGGGGAAGGGCTTCGCCCACCGTGAGGATCAGCCGCAAAGAGGATAGGTCATACCTCTTTGGCAGATCCCGACCCGAATCCCTTAGTCTCCTCAAGATCATGGGGGTTGTGTACCAGACTGTTACCCTTGAGCTTTCTAACGTCTGGTACCAAAGGGCCGGCTCAAATTCCCCTGTCTGTATCACAGAGGTAATCCCCAATAGCAGTGGGGTAAAGAGTCCATAGACAATTCCAGCTACCCATGCCGGGGGGCCATCCATCCACAGAATGTCACCCTCTTTGAGATCAAGGGCATATAATCCGCTGGAATAATAGGCAATCTTATCGCTGTGAGAGTGTAGTATCCCCTTCGGTGGGCCTGTGGATCCCGATGTGTATATCAAGTAAAGGGGAGAATCCTCGCTTACCTCCACTGGCCCAATGGCCCAATTAGGGCCCAATTCCTCGTATAGGAGCTCCTTTTCGGCCAAACCCCTTTTGGGGGGATCCACATATATGATAGCTTTCAAGGGCCCAAATGAAATACCGCTTAGGGCCTCCCCTCCTTCAAAATCGGTCACCACACAAGAAGGTTGGCCATTTAAAAGCCTTATCTCCAGCTCCGCTATAGTCAGGCTGTGATAGAGGGGTGTAATCACCAGCCCTTTTCTAATGGCACCCAGGATGCCCATATAGAGGGCTGGGGAAGTGGGCAACAGGAAGAAGACTCTCTCCCCCTGTTTTAGTCCACACTCCTCAAAGAGGGCTGCCCATCTGCTCGCCTCCCTATCGATCTGGGCAAAGGAATAGCCCTTTTGTGTGCCTTGCAAGTGAAAGAGAAGGGCCCTCTTGTCCCTGAGATCCCCTTGGAGCGCTTTAGAGACGAGATGAAAATATAAATTGCCTGGGCCGAAATCCAGCCCCAATTGGGATCTAAATCCTTCCCAGGAGAAGGTCTTACAAAAAGTGGGATAGTCCTTTAGATTGGCCTCTTCTTTGTTAGGTGCAGGTATCCTTGCCTTTATCACCCCTATGTTTCCCTATAACTAAAGGGTTTCCTTTACGATCTCTATCTTTGCCTTTTTCTTTTGGCCTTCAAGCCAGTTTGCCATCATCCATTCCTGGTCTTGTTTCCCTAAAAGGAGTTTGAGCCTCTTTTTTTCCTCTTCCAAATTGGTCAGATCAGGTGCCTTTTTCTCTTCAAAGTTAAGGATCACAAAACCCTTTGGAGTTTCCAGCACCTTCTGGGGGTAGGGGTTATCTTTGCCCAATCTAAAGGCCTCTTCCATAAGGTCGGGGAGATAACCCAAATATTCCACAGGCTGGTTTCTCCTTACGGGGCCGGAGTTTTTGATCTCAAGACCGTAAAGCTTTGAGATCTCCTGAATGCTCTTACCCCCTTTTAAGAGTTCTAAGGCCCTGTTTGCATCTTCCAGGGCCTTTGCCTTTGCTTTTTCTCGCTTGATATCCTCTATGACCCTATCCCTTGCCTGGTCCAGTTCTGCCTGGTGGGCGGTCAATCTTTCGTCTAAATGGAAGACATAATATCTACCGCCAATATTCAATATATCAGAGGCCTCATTTGGCCCCAGGGAAAAGAGGGTTTCCATGAGGCGCTCTTCCATCCCCTGTATAGGGGGCTTATCCTCCCTTGAAAAGGGCTCTTTTACAAAGACCTTCTTGCCCCTCTTCTCTCCATAGGCTTTAAAGTCTTCGCCTCCTAAATATCCCTCTAAGAATTTGAGGGCTTCTTCGTATGCCTTGTCCGCTGCCATTTGAGATTTGATGGTCTTGAAGATCTCCTCCTTTACCTCTTCTAAGCTCTTTGTACTTTCCCCCTTTTTCTCTTCCACCTTTATTATATGATAACCAAACTGTGTCTTTATGGGCTCGCTTATCTCTCCAGGTTTCATGGTAAAGGCAGCCTCTTCGAATTCCTTGACCATCTTTCCCCTTGTAAAATAGCCGAGATCACCTCCCTTCTCCTTTGATCCAGGGTCTTGGGAGTGTTTGGAGGCCAGTTTTGAGAAGTCTTCCCCGTCCTTCAATTTTTTGTAGAGGTCCATCGCCTTTTTCTTGATCTCTTCCTCTTTTTGGGGATCATCTAATTTTAGGAGTATGTGTCTTGCTTTTACCTGTTCTGGCTCATGGAATTTTTCCAGATTGGATTCATAATAATCTTTTATCTGCTCATCTTCTACCAGTATGTCTTTTTCATAAGTCTTAGGGTCAAATACTACATAGCTTAACTTAATCTTTTCAGGAACTATATATTTTTGTTTGTTCCCTTCAAAGTAACTTTTTATTTCTTCATCTGAAACAGAAATTTTTTCCTTGTATTTGGAGTCTTCAAATACCAAAAAATTAAAGATAACTTGCTCATAAAAATAGTTATACATTTCTTTGAATTCATTTTCTGTGGTGAGCATAAATGGGATGAAAAAACTTGAAAGTTTTTGTTCAATTATTTGATTTTCAACTTCTCTTTCAAAATCTGCTGGTGTATATCTCATTGCATCCAAAAATCGCCGATATTTACCCATATCGAATTTCCCATCAGTTTGAAACAAAGGATACTTTGCTATAGAGCCCTGAATTTCCTCCTTTGTTACTTCTATCCCAAGCTCTCTTGTCTTTTGTCTTATTAGCTCTCTTTTAATTAGGATATCAAGTGCTTTCTCCCTTAAGTTTAGACCCTTCGCTAAGGATTCGTTCCACTTGTCCCCATATTGTTTACGATAAAGATCGAGTAATTGCTGGTATGTGCTATAATATTCTTTTTCTGTTATGGGTTCTCCGTTTACAATGGCAACCTTTGGGTTGGGCCCTCCTCTAAAGGAGTATCCAAAATAAAAGACAAATACCACCGCTATCAGTCCTATGAGTATCTTGATAATCCAGCTCGTAGCATGTTTTCGCATCAGACTTAGAACCATCTCTACCCCCCAATATTTTGTCCCCGGAGATAATTCCTCTAACACGGCTCCACTTTCTTGTCTATGAATTTTGAAGTTTTTGGCCAGCCTTTGCCAGAGGTCTCCAGGGCAAGGGTCCAAAGTTTCCTCATCGCCTAATAGAAGAAGAATTTAG
>CALKZT010000002.1 GCA_938002815.1 uncultured bacterium | reverse complement strand
TTTGCTGGGTGATATCCCTTAGGATAACCAATTCATAGAAGGCTTCCGGGTCTTCCTCTTCAGATACTATTGCTGCCCGAATGATCACATCCAAGATCCTACCATCTTTGGTAAGCCTCTGGGTTTCGTATCTGGGTATGGTCTTTTCCTCTATGAACCTCTGCAAGAGCCTCCTTGTCTCCTCCTCCAGGAAACTGGGCACATAGGGTATGTTCTTTCCCACAAGCTCCTCTAAGGTCCAGCCAAAGACTTGGGTAAAGGCAGAGTTCAGATAAGAGACCTTTCCCTTATTGTCAAATACCACCAGGGGATAGGGGACAAAGTCCAAAAGGGTCTTATACCTGATCTGAGATCTCCTGAGGAGCACTTGAGTCATGAGCTTGTCGGTCACATCCCTTGCCACCCCCCTAAATCCCTTTACATCTCCCTTCTCTGTGAGGATCGCATGGGCACTCAGCTCCACTGTGCCCTCTCTGCCACTGAGGGTCTTTACCCTCCAGAGGATGTCCTTTATGGGCTCTTTGGTCCGAAACAGTCTGTTGAAGACCTCAAAGGCCTCCTTAGAAGACTCTTGGGAGAGGAAGATAGAGAAGTTCTTGCCTACCACCTCTTCCACAGGATATCCAAGGATCCTTGCAAAGGCCTTATTTACATAGGTAAAGTTGCCCTGTAGGTCAGTTTCGTAAACACCCTCCTCTATGTCCTCCAGGAATGCCTGGTAAATCCTCTCTTCCCCTTCCATCTTGAGCGGTCCTAAGAGTTATAGGAAAATCTACAATAACCCTAAGGAATTCACCATAGAGAAATCTCCTCTTGACCCTTTTCCCATTACTTTCCCTCCAGTTGAGAGAGTAGCGCCCTTGCCCGTGGATCCTCCTGGATCTCAAGCCCCTTCCTGAGGAATTCCACTGCCCGAGCGAACAAACCCCTTTGGTAGTGGATCAAACCCAAGTTGAAGTAGATTATTGGATCATAGGGATCTAAAGAGAGTGCCTCCTCAAAGTATCTGAGGGCCTCTGACCAGTTCAACTCCTTTAGGGCCATAATCCCTAAGGCCTTTATGGGAGCCGGATCATATCTATTCAGCTCCATCGCCTTCTCATACTGGGCCCTTGCACCGGACTTATCCCCTAAAAAGTATAAGACATTCCCAAGATCTATCATGGCAAGCCAATCTTCGGGGAATCTTGTAAGGTGTTTAGAGATGAGGTCACGTTGGCTTATGGCACATCTTTCCCCCACCTCTCGCTCCTCTATCCCATCCAGCTCCCCTACAAGGTTATCCTTACAATAACTTAGGGTCATATCCCTTGCCTTCGTATAACCTTCCTCACCCAGGTAACTCATTTTTAGGAGGGAAAACATGGGCTGGAATACGGAGAGGGAGAACTCATAAAGGGATAAGTTTTGGGAATATCTGTTATTGTTTAGGAGCTGATCCTTGAGCGCCCCAGCTCTTAGATACCCCAAGAGATTCTCTTCCACATTAGATTTAGCGTATAAGAGCTTTGGGGCCTGGAACTCCAAAATGGGCCTCTCATCCGTATGAATGGGTCCTTTGCCCAGCAAACCCTGGGGCCCCTCCACCAGTATCAGATTCCCCAAAACAGAGGGATGAGATATCTTCACCATCTGGGATCTCTGGGCATAGGATATATTCTTTAAAATGTCCCTTACCTGAAACTCCCCTTCTCCTTTTAGGCCTAACAGGAGATAGTCATCCCCCGAAGGAGAGCTCTTCAATAAAAGGCCTTTAGGGAAGACGGAAAAAAAGGTCCTGCAGACCAATGAAAAGGTATCCCAGTCCATCTGATAGCCATGGATCCATTGAAGGAATATGCCCCCCTCTTTTAACCTTCCCTTACCCTTCAAGAAGAATTGGTAGCTAAAGAGGTTTGCAAGCCCTGACATCCAGGGGTTTGAAGGCTCCGATATGATCACATCATATCGCCTCTTTGTATGGGTAAGGTGCACCCTTCCATCCTGCAAAACTATCCTGACCCTTGGATCCTTCAATAGGTTATTATTGTAGGACAGGAATAGCTCCGAGGCCTTCAGTACCTGAGGATTTATCTCCACCACATCCAAGGACCTAACAGGGTATAACAAGACCTCTCCGGCGGTCATTCCACTTGCAAGACCCAATACCATTACATCCTTTGGATCTGGGTGAAAAAGGAGGGGGACGTGGGCCAACATGGTCTGTGTCGCCCTATCCCCATGGGATGAGGCATCTGGTTTTCCGCTTGTAATCAGGCTCAGCTTCTCTTTACCGGCACTGTCGTAATACCTTTCAACAACCGTAAAGCCGTTGAGACCATCCCCCTGAAAGAGGATCTCTCTTGCCTTCTCGTAGGACCTCAAAGCACTATTTCCCCTAAAAAACGACTCTACCCAACCAAACCTGTGAATGAGCGATGTGATCCCAGAAAAGTTGTGGTACCTGCCATAGGAGAGTAAAGATACGTCCCACTGTGGAAGGATATATGATAGGACCAGTATAATCCCACCGAAGAGATAAGATCTCCTATAGCCCCAAAAACCCATGCCTTGAGATCTTGCCAGGTAAATTCCGAAACAGGCTACGGCAAAAACCTGAACAGAGACCAATAGCTTAATGGAGTAAATCTTGCCAAGATATGGCATTAAGAGAAAACCGGTTAGAATAGATCCAATTATGCATCCTATTGTATTGAGGCCGTAAATAAAACCTGCCTTTCCCCCTGCCTCTTCGTTTTTGGGAGATAAGACATTTAGGATTAGAGGGAACATTCCTCCCGAAATAATGGTTGGAGGTAGCATTAAGACAAAAAGCAAACACCCTTTAAGTAACCAGAGAAGAATGAGGTCATCTTTGAAAGTGAATATCAATTTAGAAAAAAATAGCTGAGAATTTCCCATCACCTGGCTTATTAATAGAAAAGACAATGCCATTATGAATTGCATTAGTATGATAAGTTCTATTCCTTGATTCTTTTTGAAAAACTTAGAAAAAAGAAGGGAGCCAAAACCAATTCCAATTATATAAGTGCTCACAACAATGCTAAAAGAATAAATTGTTGGACCGATGAGCAAAGCCAAAAGATTGGTCCATATTATTTCAAATGAAATGGATACAACCCCAGATACCAGGAAAATTAAGCCAAGTACTTTTGTTTTAATATCCAGATAATTTGGAAACTTACTATCAATTTTACTCTCTCTGACAGGAGATCTTAGCCGCCTTAAGCTTAAAAATCTATATAGGAGATACGATGTGACAAAAATGGATAAACTTATAGAAATTGCTACCAAAAGTGTCATATTTGTGCCCATAAGTGGTATCCCCACAAAACCTGCAAAAAGGGCACCTACTGCCCCACCTGCGGTATTGAAGCCGTATAGGAGACCGGATCTGAGGCCCACCTTATGGGAGGAGGCTTCGGCATACTGAATAAGGACCGGAAGAGTAAAACCCATAAGGCAGGTTGGGACAAAGAGGATGAGGAGACCCACCAGCAAGCAGCCAAGGTAATAGATCCCACTCCCTGATTGGGCAATGTTATAGAAGAATGAGAGGAGGGGCCCCAGGAGGGTTGTAAATATGGGTATCAACAATGCCCAGATACCTATAGCCCCTTCTAAGCCTCCGTATATGAAAAAGAGCCTTTCCTTTGGGTTTATCCCATGGGCCACCTTACCCCCCAAGATACTCCCGGCCCCGAGCCCTGCCATGAAGATGCCGAGGAGGATAGAGATGGCAACCGGAGAACTCCCGGTGACCTTTTCCAATAACCTAAGCCACAAGACCTCGTAGATTAGGCCGCAGGCACCTGAGAGGAAGAAGAGGAGATAGATAAGCCCAAGTGGAATCATATCCCACTGTTAACATGTAGGCAGATGAAATTCAAGGGAAGGAAGTCTTAGAATGGGATTCCCTGTCAGATTGGAGGCGGCAACCGGATTCGAACCGGTGAATAGCGGTTTTGCAGACCGCCGCCTTAGCCACTTGGCTATGCCGCCTATGGAGCGGGAAACGGGACTCGAACCCGCGACAACCACGTTGGCAACGTGGAGCTCTACCACCTGAGCTATTCCCGCATAGCTCTTTTTTTAACAACCTTTCCCCCCTTTGTCAATACAGAATCTCAATGGATCCCGCCCCCACTCCCCTTTCATCCCTAACGGCTATTACTTTCTATTCCCAATACCTTCGTACCTGTCTCCTTCCTTCTTAACCAGTTACCCTTAGGAATTCCATATCATTATTTGACCTCCCTTACCCCTTTACGGGATCATGCCTGTGAGAACCTGATAGACGGGATCCCAGAAAGGAGCAGGGGTTAAATGATACGGGATAGTTTATCTTACACATTCCCAAGGGCTCATTTTGAAAAGGAGTACATAGCCAAGAGCATATAAAGCTTTTCAGAAAATTTAAAAATCTTTGAGGCCCTTTATCGTGAGGGAGTAAACCTTGGTGTTTTACCTCTAAAAAATAGCTTGGAGGGAATTGAAGTGGATATCAGAATTGCCAAGATATTAAATTCTCTTAAAAGATGAGCTTTGAAAGATTAATGTCCTCAATAGGGGCTGAGTTAAAGAATGCTGGTATTTTTTACATGATAATTGGAGGGCCCGCCGTTTTTTGTATTTCTTTTATTCCTTATGAGTAGCAGGCAATAAAAAGAGGGAGAAAGATTTGCATATGTAATGTCATAGTAAACTATGCCTCTGTATAAGATTTAATCATTCAAAAGATATTTGTTGGAAGACCAAGAGATTCAGAAGATGTAAATTTAATCTTGTTAAAAAATCCAGATATAGACCATGACTATATCAGAAAATGGCTTGCTGAATTTGATCATTCCACAGAAGAAAGCTCATTCTTCAAAACCTATAATGAATTGATCCGTAGGATAGATAAAAATAGTCTATCCGTTAAATCCAAATAGCCATTTTAGCCATTTGAAGAAAAGAAAGAGGCCTTCTTCCTCCTTGACATCATTCATCCTTTAGCATAGGAAATAGATGATTTTGTGGCAGACGGCCAATTTTTCAAGTGTTCCAGGAATTGGGTTCAGAGCCCTGGAGCGGAGCTATCTCGTATTGGCCCTCAGGAAGAAACCTTTAGGCTATAGGGGAATCAAAAATGGATAAGGACTCCAAAATCTTTGTGGCCGGCGGCACAGGCATGGTAGGCTCTGCCATCATAAGGAAACTCCTTCAAGATGGTTATACCAATATTGTTTCCAATTATCATAGAAGGCCTCCTGCCATCTCCGAGCTTGTACCTGTGGACTTCCATAGAGTTGATCTCACAAACCAGGCTGAGACAGAGAGATTTTTTCAGGAGCAGAAACCCCAATATGTATTTCTTGCAGCGGCCAAGGTGGGAGGCATCCTTGCAAATGATACATACAAGGCAGAGTTTATCTATGAAAACATTGCCATAGCCGCCAATGTCATACATGCCTCCTTTAGATACAATGTCTCCAAGCTCTTAAACCTTGGCTCATCCTGCATATATCCCAAGTTCGCCCCTCAACCCTTGAAGGAAGAATACTTACTCACTGGCCCCCTTGAAACTACCAATGAACCTTATGCATTAGCCAAGATCGCTGCCATTAAACTCTGCCGCTACTATAATGAACAATACGGGACAAACTTTATCTCCGTCATGCCCACAAATCTCTATGGACCTTATGATAACTTTGATCTCTATACATCCCACGTCCTCCCTGCTTTGATTAGAAAATTCCATCTTGGCAAATCCCTTGAAGGGGATGATTGGGAGGCCATCAGACATGATCTAATCAAAAACCCCATAGAAGGTATAGATGGCCGGGCAAGCCAAAAGGAGATACTTGCCGTTTTATCTAAGTACGGGATCAAAGGCTCAGCATCTGCCCCAGAAAAGCCCTCCGTTACCGTTGAGCTTTGGGGAACAGGAGAGGTCTATAGGGAATTTCTCCATGTGGATGACCTTGCCGATTCTTGTCTCTTTTTGATGGAAAAGGTCAATGCCTGGGATCTATGTCGCCTCTATCCTAAATCAGATCCAGCGCCTAAAAGGATAGAGTCAGAGCTGGAAGTACCTGATTACTTCCTCAATGTGGGAAGCGGCACTGATTTAAAGATAAAGGACCTCTCAAACCTGATAAAAATCATCGTGGGCTTTAGTGGAGAGATAAGGCAGGATCCCACCAAACCTGACGGAACACCCAAAAAGCTTTTGGATATAAGCAAAATAACCAGACTAGGCTGGAGGCCAAAGATTGGCCTTGAAGAGGGTATAAAGAAGACCTACGAGTGGTATCTCAGCTCAGGTAAGTGATAACCTTATCGTATACTCCATTTAAAAGAGGCCACTGCTTCAAGGGACCCTTTAGGAGAAAATCATGGCCAGAAGGAAGGCCTAAACCTTTTGGCCTTCTCTGTGCCTCACTCTATGTCTTAGGAGAGGCTTTTTTAAATGGGGCCCTTTGGCGTAAAGGGAGACAAAGGGGCCTGGCTTGGCCCGTTATTTAGGAGGAAGAATATGAAGCAGAAGGTATTGTTTCTGTGTACAGGAAATTCCTGTAGGAGTCAGATGGCAGAGGGCCTATTGAAGGCGCTTAGACCCCAAGAGTTTGAGGTATACTCTGCTGGCACAGCTCCAAAACCCATTGACCCCATGGCGGTGGAGGTGATGGCAGAGTTGGGGATAGACATCTCAGGACAAAGCTCCAAGCATATAGATGAGTTGGGAGGGATCGAATTCGACTATGTGATCACCCTCTGCGAGGGTGCAAAGGAGAGCTGCCCCTTCTTCCCAGCAAAGAGAAGATTCTTCCACAAGGGCTTTGATGACCCCCCTGCCCTTGTCCAGAAGGGTATGAAAAAGGAGGAGATCTTAAATATATACAGAAGGGTACGGGATGAGATAAAGGCCTTTATAGAGGACTTGGATAGCTATCTTTAAGGAAGTCGGCCTGTGGAGAAGATCTGTATCCCAGTATCTCCATGAGCCGCCTCTTTGTATCCCCCCTTAGATACACCTTCACCTTTTCATCTTGGGTAAGGGAGAATTTCACCCCCCTTTTCCCCAGGTCCTGGAGAAAGCCCTCTTGCGCCTTCTTGGATTCAAAACCCATTGTGGCATGGGTCTCAAAGACCTCTATCCTGATGCACCTTATTCTCTTGAGGCAGATCCTGAGCTCCATTACCCAGAGGAGATTCTCCACAGGTTCCAGGGGAGGACCAAACCTGTCCAGAAGCTCGGCCCTGATCCTTTCCATTTCGGATTCATCCTTGAGGCCAGAAAGCCTCCTGTAAATTGCAAGCCTTGTATCTGGATCAGCTATATATTCAGAGGGGATATAGGCCTTTCTATTTACCCTGATCTCTGGATTTATCTCTTCGGTCAACTCCTCCCCCTTCAGCTCCGAGATGGCCTCTTGAATCAATCTCAGATAGGTCTCATAGCCCACAAGGCCTATGTGGCCTGACTGCTTAAAACCCAATATATTTCCCCCACCCCGGATTTTGAGGTCATGGAGGGAAAGGGCAAGGCCTGCACCTAAATGGGTAAACTCACCCAGGGCCTTTAACCTCTTTTGTGCCTCTGGGCTCAACTTAGAAGGCTCTCTTACCATTAAAAAGGCAAATGCCTTCTCCTCTGATCTCCCTACCCTACCCCTCAATTGATATACCTGTGCAAGCCCCATCCTCTCAACACCATCTATTATGATTGTATTGGCAGTGGGTATATCTAGGCCAGACTCTATTATTGTGGTGGACAAAAGTACGTCTATCTCCATATTCAAGAACCTAAGCATTGTGCTCTCAAGCTCCCTTGAATCCATTTGTCCATGGGCTATGGCAATCCTCGCTTCAGGCACAATTTCCTTTAGTTCTTTGTACACATTTTGTATATCCTTCACCTGGTTATACACATAGAATACTTGCCCCTTCCTGTTTATCTCAGAGATTATGGCCTCCCTAATAATGTCCTTATCATAAACAGAAACTAAAGTTTCAACCGAATGCCTGTTTTCAGGAGGGGTTTCTATGATGGAGATTTCCTTTATACCTAAAAGTGACATTTGAAGTGTCCTTGGAATAGGAGTTGCTGTCATGGATATGACATCCACAGTGCTTCTAATTCCTTTTATTAATTCCTTTTGTTTTACTCCAAAGCGTTGCTCTTCATCCACTATCAAGAGTCCAAGGTCCCTGAATACTACATCATTTTGGAGCAACCTATGTGTTCCTATTATGACATCCACATCCCCTGACCTAAGGGAGTTTAGTATTCTCTCCTGCTCCCCTTTTGTCTTGAATCTACTAATGGATTCCACCTTAACCCCAAAGGGTGCCATTCTCTCTTTAAAAGTTCTGAGATGTTGCTCTGTGAGAAGTGTTGTAGGAGTCAATACACAGACCTGTTTCCCATCTTGGACTGCCTTAAATGCTGCCCTTATGGCCACCTCGGTCTTGCCAAATCCCACATCTCCGCATATGAGCCTATCCATGGGCCTTTGGTTCATCATGTCCGAGAGGACCTCCTCTATGCACCTGCTCTGGTCAGGGGTCTCTTCATAGGGGAAGGTGGCCTCAAACTCCCTGAAGACCCTATCGGGTGGGCTAAAGGAAAAACCCTTTCTTATCTCCCTTAAGGCATATAGGTCCACAAGCTCCTTGGCTATCTTGTATACAGAGCTTTTGGCCTTCTTCTTGGCAAGCCTCCATGTATGGCCGCCCATGACGTCCAATTTGGGTTGGACCCCTTCTATGCCCACATATTTTTCTAAGAGACTCGATTTGTCTGCGGGTATGTAGAGCTTATCCCCGTTGGCATACTCTATAACTGCAAATTCCCCTTCTGTTTTTCCCACCACCATTCTTGTAAGGCCCAGGTATCTACCTATGCCGTGCTCCTGATGCACCACCAGATCCCCGGATCTGATCTCGGTTAGGAATGAAGGAGAGAGTAGGTCTGTGCGAATCCTCTTCCCGTAACCCCTCTTTGCCCCAAAGAGCTCTGCCTCTGTGACCACATATAACCCCATCTCAGGCCACAGAAATCCCCTGTTTATGTGTCCTTCACATGTGTAGAGCCCGGGAGACAATCTCTCCCAACCCCATCTTTCAAGGTGCCCTTTTAGGGTTACATGGTAGTTCTGGAGTATCTCCCCTACCCTTTGGGACTGCTTATCGGTCCTAAGGACCACTATTACAGTCCCCCCCATATCTACCCAGGATTCTGCCCTCTCCAGAAAGGGTACCAAAGAGGGCCTATTGCTCCTCTGGAGCTTGAGGGAAAAGGGCTCCAAGGCCTCATGGATATTGGGAGACCAGCTAAGCCCTTTTAGGCCTCTGCCCATGCCCTTTGGTCTCACGTACACCTTTCTGTGAAAACTTAGGTCCGAATAGATATCTGAGAGGGATCTGGGTTCCAAAAGCAATGGGCAGGGCTCACCCTTTTGGGATAGCATCTCTCTGAATTTGCTCCTCTCCTTTTCGATCTTTTCCAGTAGATTCTTGTATAAGCCTTCATATCTATGGTCTTCCATTAGTATCACCAAGGAGTCCGGTCGCACATATTCCATAAGGGTGCCAGGGGTCTCATAGAAGTGGTAGATCCAGGCCTCCTCACCAGAAAAAGTGACCTCAGCCCCATGGGGGTGGGGTAACTTACCCATGGAAAGGGCCCTTTTCTTGTTGTGAGGCCTTCTTAGGATCTCTTTGGAGGGCAGTATAATGGCCTCCTTCATCTGGGCTTCTGAGCGCTGGGAGAGGGGATTAAACTCCCTTATGGATTCCACCCTCTCTCCCCATACCTCTATCCTAAGGGGTCTCCTCCAGAGGGGTGAAAAGAGGTCAATAACTGCCCCCCTCAAGGTAAATTCACCATGATTTTCCACAAGGCCTGTCCTCTCATAACCCATCTCTAAAAGGGTCTCGGAAAATCTAAGAATATCCAGCTCTTCTCCCACTTGGACCATCTCTACACTGTCTCCAAACTCCCTTTTGGGTACTGTATAGCCAAGGAGGGCATCCAGTGAGGTAATGACAAGACTCTTTTGGTGATAGATGAGTGAGTATAGGGCCTCGATTCTATCCCTTATGATGGTGGGATTTGGGCTCATCCCTGAGAGGGGGGAGATGTCATAACCCCTGAAGACAAAGGGTGGACCTATCTGGGAATCCTCCCCCAAAAAGAACCTAAAGGCCTTTTCCATCTCCTCCAGTTCCTTGTGGCTGGGGGCGATTACCAAAATGCTTCTTTGGGAACGTCTGAATATCAAAGAGAGCACAAAGGCAAGGCCAGAACCCTCTACCCCTTCTATGGATAGATCTTCCTCCTCCAACCTCCTTATGATCTCTTCCACTTCCATGGCCTGCCCAAAATAGGTCTACCTGAGCCTGGGGGATTAAATAGGATAGCAAAAATAAAACGGGCTTCCAATGGGAGCCCGTTTTATTTAGTGAATTGCTAGGTCTATATTATATTCTTCTTACGTTCTTTGCAACTGGTCCCCTTTCCCTTGGCTCCACATCAAACTGTACCCTCTGGCCTTCTTGAAGGGTCTTGAAACCCGGCTGATCAATGGAGGAATAGTGTACGAAGACATCCGGTCCATTGTCCTGCTCAATAAAGCCATACCCCTTTTTCTCGTTAAACCACTTTACTCTTCCTTCTACCAAAGTAAAACCTCCTAAAAAATTAAAAAATTTTATTGGATGTCCTTTGGGGCATCCAACATGAGAGCTGACTATATGTGACTCTCAGGTGCTCGTCAAGAAAATAAATCGAAGCAAGGGGAATTATTTTTCGTGGCCAAAGAGGATTCCACACCCCTTTGGGATTGGGGATCTTCCCCATATACGATGACAAGAGCGGATTCTCGTATTATGATTTAAGATGAAAATCCAGGGGAGGATAAGAGATGTTAGGGAGGAGCTTTGAGCAGGGCCCCATAAGGCCACCCAATGAGGCCCAGAGCCTCTTGATAAGATTTACCAGGAATTGTCCCTGGAATCAGTGCATGTTCTGCCCTGTCTATAAAAAGGCCAAGTTCTCCTTGAGAGACCTTGAAGAGATAAAGAGAGACATCAGGACAGTCAGGGATATAAGGGATGAGATAAAGGCCATCTCCTGGCAGCTGGGCTTTTCAGGCAATGTTACCGACCAGGTGATCTCCTATATATTCAACAGGGGGATATATTCCGACTCCTTCAGGAGCGTTGCCATATGGCTTTATTATGGGACAGGGAACTGTTTTTTACAAGACGCAGACAGCTTAGTAATGCCTGTGAAAGACCTTGTGGAGGCACTTAGGTTTTTAAGGGAGACCCTTCCTGAGATAAAAAGGGTTACCACCTACTCCAGGTCCAGGACCATAGTTAGGAGGTCCGTGGAGGATCTGAGGGCCATAAAAGAGGCAGGTCTTGATCGTGTCCATGTAGGTCTTGAGAGCGGATCCGACCAGGTACTGAAACTCATAAAAAAAGGGGTCTCCCAGGCCCAGCACATAGAGGCAGGATTGAAGGCAAAGAGCGCAGGCTTAGAACTCTCGGAATATGTAATGCCAGGTTTAGGGGGGCAAGATCTCTGGGAAGAGCATGCCCTTGAGACTGCAAAGACCTTAAATAGGATTAACCCCCATTTCATAAGGATCAGGAGCCTTAGGGTCCCCAAGAGGGTACCTCTTTACGAGCTGGTAAAGGAGGGTAAGTTTAGACTACAAACAGACGACATGGTGGCAAAGGAGCTCAGATTGTTCATAGAAAATCTAAATGGCATAAATAGTACCATTACCAGCGACCACATCATGAACCTCTTGGAAGAGGTGGAAGGAAGACTGCCCGAAGACAAGGAGAAGATGCTTAACATAATAGACAGATACCTCAGCCTCCCTGAGGAGGAAAGGCTCATATATAGGGTAGGAAGGAGGGGCGGGGCCTATAGGTCATTGGACGATCTACAGAGAGACCCTATATTGTACCAGAAGATAAAAAACCTCATAAGGGAGGTGGAAGGAAGGTCTGGGAGAGAGGGGCTTGAGGAGTTTATAAAGGAGATGGTGGACCAGTACGTATAGGTTACATGTCCTATTACCCAATATTTTTGAATCTCCAAAACGAAAGGGTGGTTGTGGTGGGGGGAGGGAAGGTGGCAGAGAGAAAGGTCATCTCCCTTTTAAAGGCAAAGGCAAAGGTGGAACTCGTCTCAAGGGATATTACACCGCTTTTGAGGGACCTGGCCCAATCTTCCCTGATAGAATACTTGGGCCCTGAATTTAGGGAGGAGCTACTTGACGGGGCAAAAATCGTAGTAGCTGCAACGGATGACGAGGGATTAAATAGGAGGATTTTTGAGGTTTGTAGAGAAAAGGGCATATGGATAAATGTGGTGGACAATCCTTCACTCTGTAGTTTTGTCGTACCCTCTGTGATACAGAGGGGTTCCCTTATACTTGCCATCTCCACTGGCGGTAAGAGTCCTGCCCTCTCAAAGTTCTTGAGGGAGACGGTGGAAAAGATTCTCCCCATGGGACTTGAGCCCCTTTTGGAACTCATGGGCCTTCTGAGGGAAAGGGTCATAGGCCTCAACATGGGCCCAGAAAAAAACAATGAGCTCTTTAATAAAATTGTCAGATCAGAACTTGGGGATCTCCTTGAGAAAAAGGATTTGGATGGTACTATAAGGTTGCTCGGGAATCTGTTACCGAAAGAGTTGGATACCACTGGTCTTTATGAGGAGATAAAAACCCTTTTGGAGAGGAATTGAGCATACTCTTATTCATTACCTTTTTGTCCCTGGCCACTGCCTCTCTACTCCTTTGGCTCTTTGTGGAGAGGCAAAGGAGGGTACTCCTTAGAGTAGGCTCAGCCCTATTGTATTTGGGTTTTGGGGTTTGGACCCTGGAGCTGGTGCTCAGATACATCTCCTATTCCACACTCCCTGTCTATGATCTCAGCTCCTCGCTCTTCTTTTGGGGCTGGTGTGGGCTCTTGATCTTTACGGCCTTCAACAGCAGATTCAAACTATCAGTCTTCTCCTTTTTGTTTGTAGGCTGTGCCTCCCTTTTGATCATCTTATCGGCCCTCACCGCTACCCCTAAGGCCCCCATAAGTCCCTACCTCAAGGGTCTATGGTTTCATCTCCACGTTGTAACTGTCTTTCTTGGGATAGGGATGTTCTTGATCTCCTCAACCGCCGCTTTCTTGTATCTGTGGGTAGACCATCTTTTAAAGAAGAAAAGACTCTCCCATATGAGGTTTAAACTCCCCTCCCTTGCCATCATAGACAACATGGGCCACTACTCCATCACTTTGGGCTTTTTCTTCTACACAGTGGGGATGCTAACCGGCCTTATATATTCACACGCCTCCTTTGGGAGGTACTGGCAATGGGATCCCAAAGAGGTCTGGTCCCTGCTCACCTGGATATTGTATGCGATTTTGTTACACGAGAGACTGGCACTGGGCTGGAGGGGTAAGAAGGCATCTGTCCTCACCCTTATATGTTTTTCTGCCCTGCTTTTTACCTTTCTGGGGATTGGACATATGGGAAGAGGTTATCATAGCTTTAAGGTCTTTACAGGTGGTCCTTAGATGACAGATATCCTCCTTTTGGGAGTGAGCTACAAGACAGCCCCTGTTGAGATAAGGGAGAGGTTTGCCCAAGCCCCGGATTATAATAGGAGGATCTACAGCTCCTTTAGGGGGTCTAAGGTAATAAGGGAAGGCCTATTCCTTTCAACCTGCAATAGGTTTGAGATCCTGACCGTGAGTGAGGACCCCAAAGGTGCCCGGGAAGAGGTCCTGGACCTCTTTAGATCCATTGGTGGAATAGAGAGAGATGGGCTAGTACCCCTCTTATACGAGAAGAGGAACAAGGAGGCCATAGCTCACATCTTCAGGGTCGCCTCAAGCCTTGATTCCATGGTGATAGGTGAACCCCAGATCTTGGGACAGATAAAGGAGGCCTATAGATCTGCCACGGAACACAAGACCACAGGAGTAATCCTAAACAGGCTCATGCACAGGGCCTTTCACACTGCAAAAAGGGTAAGGACGGAGACAGGTATCTCTGAGTCCGCCGTCTCAGTGAGCTATGCAGCCGTAGAGCTGGCAAAGAGGATCTTTAATGAATTGAAAGGGAAGTGTGCCCTCCTGGTGGGTGCAGGGGAGATGGGAGAACTGGCAGCGAAGCACCTTGTAAAGGGAGGGATAAGCAGGCTCCTCGTGGCAAACAGGAACCTTTCGAAGGCAGTGGAATTGGCATTGCCTTTGAGGGCCATTCCCCATAGTTTAGAGGAACTGGAAGATCTCCTGTGGCAGGCAGACATAGTGATAGTCTCCACAGGGGCTCCGGATTATGTCATCTCATATGAACTGATGAAGAGCACCAGCAAGAGGCGGAGGGACAAGCCCATATTCCTCATAGATATATCTGTACCCAGGAATGTGGATCCAAAGGTCCAGAAGATCCATAATACATATCTTTATGACATTGACGATCTCAAGGGTGTGGTGGAGACAAATCTGAACGGGAGAAGGGCAGAGGCAAGAAGGGCCGAGGGTATAATAGAGGAAGAGGTTTTAAAATACATAAAGTGGCTTGAAACCTTAGAGGTGGTGCCCACTATCATGGGGCTTCAGAGAAAGGTGGAAGATATAATCCAGATGGAGCTAAAAAAAAGCAAGGCCTTTATCCAGAGGCTTTCAGATGAGGAAAAGGAGCAGTTAAATGTTCTTGTGAGGTCTATAGCCGAAAAACTCATAAATGATCCCATACTCTTTTTAAAGAATAAATCAGGCAAAAGAAACCTTCAAATGTACGTAGACATAGCCCAGCAGCTCTTTAATATAAACCAAAACGGAAATCCCATAAAAGAGAGGTAAGATGCTCTATCAAGAGGCAATAGAGAAGGTAAAGAGGTCCCCAGATATCCACAAGATGGGGATGATTGCAGTTCACTTAGGTATTGTGAGGGCCACTTCCAGGTCGGGAGAGCCGGTGGAATCTGTAGATGTAAGCTTTGACAAGACAGAGTTGGACAAAATCAGGGAAGAGATGCAAAAAAGGGAAGGTATATATGAGGTGGTTATTTTGACCAATTCAGGAAGGCTAAAGGTGGGTGATGAGATAATGGCAGTGGCAGTGGGTGGGGATATCAGGGAGAGGGTCTTTCCTGTCCTCGAAGAGACCGTAAACAGAATAAAGGCATATGCCTCCAAAAAACAGGAATTTAAAAGGGGCTCATAATGGCTGAGAAAAAGTTCGAAAAGGCCATGGAAAGGCTTGAGGAAATAGTGAGGGCCCTGGAGTCAGGGGAGCTGGGACTGGAGGAATCCCTAAAGATCTTTGAAGAGGGGATGAAGCTGGTGAGATTCTGCGAAGAAAAGCTCAATGAGGCAGAGAGAAAGGTGACCATACTGACCCAGAGGCCAGATGGCACCTTAGTTGAAGAGCCCTTTGATGTGGAAGAAAAGGGAAGCTGAGATGGAGGGATTTGATCTGAAGGCATATGCGGAGGAAAAACGAAAGCTCATAAATAGTGCCCTTGAGAGCTATCTCCCAGACAAGGCCGATGGGTATGAAAAGGAGATAGTGGAGGCCATGAGGTATAGCCTCTTTGCCGGGGGAAAGAGGCTGAGGCCCATACTCTGTTTGGCAGGATCCGAGGCAGTGGGTGGTACTTCTGAACAGGTGCTCCCCTTTGCCTGCGCCATAGAACTGATCCACACCTATTCCCTTATACACGACGACCTACCCTCCATGGACGATGACAGTCTGAGAAGGGGTATTCCCACAAACCATATGGTATTTGGGGAGGCAATTGCCATACTGGCAGGTGACGGGCTCCTTACAGAGGCCTTTAGGATCATGACCTTGCCGAGAACATGGGAGGCCATGGAACACTCAAGGGTCCTTAAGGCCGTGAACATACTGGCCGAGGCAGCAGGCTATATGGGAATGGTGGGAGGACAGGCAATGGACATAAGGTGCCAGGGTATGCCAGCTGATCCGGGCACAGTGGAATATATCCATTCCCACAAGACCGGTGCCCTAATTAGGGCCTCAGTGGTATGCGGTGCCCTCTTGGCCGGGGGCACCGATGAGCAGATAAATGCCCTCTCCTCCTATGGAAGCTCCCTTGGGGTGGCCTTTCAGATATGGGACGATATCCTAGACATTGAAGGGCACACAGAGGTGATGGGAAAGGAAGGGGGAAAGGATCTCCAGCTTGGAAAGGTCACATATCCCTCTGTGCTGGGGATAGATAGGGCAAAGAAAGAGGCCTACCGTTATATAGAAAAGGGGATAGAGGCCATTAAGGACTTTGGTAGGGAGGCAGACCCCCTCAGGGCAATAGCAAGGTATGTGACAGAAAGGAGGAGATGAAGACAGAAAAGAGGAGGATCTTGGAGCTCATAAACGGGCCAGAGGACCTCAAGTCTTTGAGGATTGAGGACCTGGAAGAGCTGGCCTCTGAGATAAGAGAGGTCATAATAGATGTCGTCTCAGAGAATGGAGGCCATTTGGCCCCCAACCTTGGAGTGGTGGAACTCACCCTTGCCCTCCACTATGTCTTTGACTCCCCAGTGGATTCGGTGATCTTTGATGTGGGCCATCAATCCTATGCCCATAAACTCATCACAGGGAGGAGGGATAAGTTTCGGACCCTCAGAAAATTCAAAGGCATAGCAGGTTTTCCAAAGAGATCTGAGAGCATTCACGACCCCTTTGACACAGGCCATAGCAGTACCTCCATTTCAGTGGGTCTGGGCATGAGCACTGCCAGGTCTTTGAAGGGCCAGAAGGGGAAGGTGGTAGTGGTGATAGGAGACGGCTCCATGACAGCTGGCCTTGCCTTCGAGGCCTTGAATATGGCAGGCCATACCGAAAGTGATCTGTTAGTGGTCTTAAACGACAACGAGATGTCCATCTCCCCGAACGTAGGGGCCTTCTCCTCCTTTTTGAGCAGGAAGATGAGGGGAAGGAGGTTTCAGTACCTAAAAAGGGAACTGGAAAACTTCTTCAGATCCATTCCAGGTGTAGGGGAGAACATCCTGAGCTTTATAAAGAAGAGTGAGGATTCCATAATAACCCTCTTTACCCCTGGTATGCTCTTTGAGGCCTTTAGATTCAAATACATCGGGCCCATAAACGGCCACAACATAGAGCTTTTGGTAAAGACCTTTAATGAGATAAGAGACCTAAGCGGCCCAGTCCTTGTGCACGTGCTCACCAAGAAGGGAAAGGGTTACCCCTTCGCCGAGGCAGACCCCTCCAAATTCCATGGCGTGGGCCCCTTTGAGAAGGAGACGGGAAGACTCAAGGATGAGGGGCAATATCCAACCTATACACAAATCTTCGGGAATACCTTGGTGGAGCTTGCAGAGGAGGACAAGAGGATCTTTGCCATTACAGCCGCTATGAAGGAAGGCACAGGACTTAAGCTCTTTTCAGAGAGGTTCCGAGATAGATTTGTGGATGTGGGGATTGCCGAGCAACATGCAGTGACCTTTGCGGCAGGACTTGCGGTGGAGGGTTTTAGGCCTGTGGTCGCCATATACTCCACCTTCTTGCAGAGGGCCTATGACCAGATAATCCACGACGTATGCCTCCCAAACCTCCATGTGGTCTTTGCGGTAGATAGGGCAGGCCTCGTGGGTGAAGATGGGCCAACCCACCACGGCCAGTTTGACCTCTCCTATCTGAGATGCCTTCCCAATATGACCCTAATGGCACCAAAGGATGAATCCGAGCTGAGGAATATGCTCTATACCGCCCTAAGTTTAGAAGGACCTGCTGCCATAAGGTATCCCAGGGGTAGGGGTATTGGGGCCCGGTTACAGAAGGAATTCACCCTAATCCCCATTGGGAGGGCAGAGATCCTCAGGGACGGTAAGGACTTGGTCATAGTGGGTATAGGGTCAACTACCTATCCCTGTATGAAGGCAGGATTGCTCCTAAAAGAGAGGGGAGTAGATCCTTTTATTATTAATGCAAGGTTTGTAAAGCCTCTTGATCAGGAGATGGTGAGGCTCATATCAGAGGTGGGAAGATGCCTTGTGGTGGAGGAAAACTCCACGCTCGGAGGTCTGGGTTCAGCAATCTTAGAGGAGATCTCCAAATTAGGTTTGAGGTTCCCCAAGATCTCTATACACGGCCTACCAGATCGCTTTGTGGAGCATGGATCCATATCGGAAATAAGGGAACTGGTGGGGCTGACCCCTCAGTTCATATGCCAAAAGGCCCTGGAACTCTTTAAGACATGAGAAAAAGGCTAGATCTCCTGTTAGTGGAAAGAGGCCTTGCAGAGACCAGGGAAAAGGCAAAGGCAATGATCCTTGCAGGTCATGTCCTGATATGTGGAGAAGTGGCTTCCAAGGCGGGACACCTCTTGGACCCCTTAATAGACATACGAATAAAGGAGACCCCTAAGTATGTGAGCCGGGGGGGCCAGAAACTGGAAGCTGCCCTGAAGGCATTTGGAATAGATCCTCAGGGCAAGACGGTGATAGATGTAGGTGCCTCCACAGGGGGGTTTACGGACTGTCTCCTTCAGTGGGGAGCAGAAAGGGTAATAGCAGTGGATGTGGGCTATGGCCAACTCCACCAGAGGTTAAGATCTGATCCCAGGGTAATCTCTCTTGAAAAGACCAATATCAGGTACCTAAAACGGGAGGACCTCCCCTTCCCTGTGCATGGGGCCACAGTCGATGTCTCCTTTATCTCTCTGAGACTTATTGCAGCTCCGATCTCAGGGCTTCTCACACCGGAGGCCTTTCTGATTGCCCTGATCAAACCCCAATTTGAGGCCGGAAGGCAAGATGTGGGAAAGGGTGGGGTAGTGAGGGACCCCTCCGTCCACCAAAGGGTAAAGGAATCCGTCTCCAAGGCATTTTTGGCCTTGGGATGGAGACAGATTGGGCTCATGGAGTCCCCCATACGTGGGCCCAAAGGGAATACAGAATTCCTCTTGGGTCTAAAGAGGCCCTAAGGTTAGCCCAGAGATCTTATGTAATTTAGCCCCTTGCTTGGCGTTTGGAGGCCTTCAAAGGGTTCAGTTTTGGTTGCTGAACCTTTGGGGCTTCCTTTATGTGGGTGGCCATGTTACATTTTCCCATGCGCCACTTGGCAGCAGGATCAGGGAAAGATATGCAATAATCCTGGCCATCAAACTCTTTCACCTTTTGGCAGCCTTGACATTGATCCACAATCGTCTTACACCTTCCGCCCACAAACTGGCAGCCCTTGTTTGTCATGAAAGCACACTCAATACCCTTTTTTACAATAGTACAAATCATGGTTATCACATCCTCTCTTTAAAGATTTACTCCTGGTAGGCCCAATCCCCTGTGGAGGAGACCTGGGGCCTCAGGAAATTTAGCAGTCAAAATTTAGGAATGTAACCCAAAAAGTCAAGCCATTTTGTAAGGCTCAAAGTAATTCTGAAGATTCGGCTACCCTTAAAAGGGGAAACAAGACGCTCTTTTCGTAAATGGATAAGGTCCTCTCATGGATCTCCCTGGTAGCCGCTGCTGTGCAATCCCTCAAAATTACAGCTCGAAAGCCATGCTGAACTGCGTCCAGGGCCGTGGTGAGTACACAAAAGTTGGTGGCAATCCCTGCCACCAGACAACTGCCAACCCCCTTTTCCCTCAGATAAACCTCAAGATCCGTCTTGAAAAAGGCAGAAAACCTGGGCTTAGGTAGCCAGAGGTCCCCCTCTCTCCTTTCCAGCTCCTCTATGGGCTCTGCACCTCTAGTGCCCCTGATCGCATGGGGCCTAAGCCTGCTTTTGAACAAGAAGTCATCCTCCTCGAAGGCGTCTGTGGAAAAGACAATGGGAAAACCCCACCTCCTAAATTGGGCAATTACCCTATTGATGGGGGTAATTATGGCCTTGGCCAAAGGGGTGATGGGAAGGGGGTGATCTGGATCAAAATAGTCCTTCAGCATGTCCACAATGATAAGGGAGGCCTTCTCTTCCATGAGCTATCCCCCTATGAGACCAGGGCCTTCAGCCTGTTTATGGACTCCACCAGACCCTTTACAGAAGATTCCAGGGCCTCTCCCAGGGCAGCCATCTCCTGGGCACTTGCTGCGTGCTGCTGCACAGAACTATCTAACTCAGATACACCCTTTCTCATCTGTTCAAGGCCAGCTGCCTGCTGATTCATTGCCTCAGAGACACTCTTGGATAGGGTAGAGCCCTCTTTGGCCATCCCTATCACCACTTCATAAGATTCTCTTGTGTCCTTTAATACCCCTGAAACCTCCCCTACGCTTGAGACCATCTGGTTCACCAGAAGATGGGTGGCCTTTGAGGCCTCCTGCGCCCTGAGGGCAAGGTTTCGGACCTCATTTGCCACCACGGCAAAGCCCTCTCCTGCTTGACCGGCACGGGATGCCTCCACAGCGGCATTCAGGGCCAGAAGGTTTGTCTGAAAGGCAATCTCATCTATACCCTTTAGGATCTTTGCTGCATCCCGACCTGTCTCTTGTGCCTTTCCCAACGCCTGGGTGAGCTCCTCTAATTGCCTATTAACAGCCACTATATGGGCGATCATCTCTTTCATGAGGGAATCCATTTTGCCTGAGCTCGTGAGGTTTTGCCCACTTGTACTTAGGATCTCTTGGATAAAGCTAGATACCTCCTCTAATGCAGCCGCTTGATTCGAGCTTTCCTGGGAGACGACGGAGGCCCTCTCCTTGAAACTTAGGGCCTTATGGGAGACCTCCTCTGCCAGCTCCATAAGCCCTTCACTCATCACCTTGACAGGAGCCACTACATTGGATCTTATAAGTAGCACAATGAGTACAAGGAACAAAATCCCTCCCCCCCAATGCCAAGGCCCCATTGTAGAAGATCCCTTTCTGAAGCCTATGCCTCACCTCCCTTTCGTCCAGTCTTAGGATCATGGCCCCCAAAACCTGTCTCTTACTTCCATGACAGTGGTAGCAGCCAGGTTCGTTCCAGATACAAAGCCCCCTACTTCTCCATACCCTGCAGTATGGCAGCCATAGCACCCCTTCAGCTCTTCCTCTGTGAGCCCCTTTTTTACACGGAGGATACTTTGGTAAGAATGGGCCTTTTTGGCATATCTTTGAAAATTGGAAAATTCCTCCTCATGGCAGTCCCCACATACCCTGGAGCCCACATAACTCTTCTCCCCTTTGGCCCAGAGGGCATGGGAAAAGGTCAAAAGACAGGCCAAAAACAGGTATAAAGAGCTTCTTCCCATGGGGCACACCTCTTATGAAAAGAAGTTAAAAGAGACATAAAAATCCCACTGACCTATATACCCATACTGGTTTTCAGTCAAATATTTTTTCACCATCCTTGAGATTCAGAGGGTTGTATGGTATGTTTGTGAAAATTAAATAAGGGGGAGGAATGGACCTTATTACCTTGTTAAATGCTATTTTTGCCATCCTCGTTATGGGATTGCTGCTATACTTAATAAAAGTATTAAAGAGCAGAGATCTTAAGACTTTGATTCTGTCCATTGAAGAGCTCAAGAGGGAACAAGAAAGGATAGATGGAAGACTTCACATGGAACTCTCTTCAAGTAGAGAGGAGACATCAAGGCTTTTAAGGGACCAAAGAATTGAGTTGTCTGAGGCAGCTAATAAGATAAAAGGGGATCTTGTTTTGGTTCTCAAAAGCATGGAAGAGCGTATCAATACTTTCAGAAACACCATGGATTCAAAACTAAGGGAGATTGGGGATCAAAATGATAGAAAACTAACAGAGATTAGAAAGACAGTGGATGATACCCTGATAAACCTTCTTGAAAGGCAGAGAACAGAGCTCATCTCTGGGTTTTCAAAATTAAGGGAGGAGGTTGTATCCTCCCTAAAACAGGTATCTGATACCATTTTCAATACCCTGAGGGAACTATCAAGGGCTCAGCAAGACCAGCTCTTCAATTTTACAGCGGCCATGAAGGAGCTCACCAGTTCAATGGAGAACAGATTAGAGATTCTTCGCGGCACAGTGGATACAAAACTCAAAGAGATCCAGGACTCCAGCACAAGACAACTGGAGGAGATAAGAAAAAATGTGAATGAAAGGCTCTCTGATACCCTTGAAAAGAAGTTAGGGGATTCCTTCAAATTGGTGAGCGAGAGACTTGAGGCAGTGCACAAGGGTTTGGGGGAGATGCAGACCCTCGCAGCGGGAGTAGGAGACCTAAAGAGGGTCCTAAGCAACGTAAAGGTCAGGGGCACATGGGCAGAGGTTCAGCTGGAGTCCATTTTGGAGCAGATCCTAACCCCCGAGCAATACGAAAAGAACGTGGCAGTAAAGCCCAATGCCACGGAGAGGGTAGAATTTGCAATCAAACTGCCTGGACGAAAGAGCGACACCTCAGAGGTGCTCTGGCTCCCCATTGATTCCAAGTTTCCCCAGGAAGATTACCTAAGGCTCCAGGAGGCAGTGGAAAAGGGAGATCCTGAGCTGATGGCAAGGGCATGCGATTCCCTCAAAAAGACTGCAATTCAGTCTGCAAAGGCCATAAGTGAAAAGTATATTGCGCCACCCCATACAACGGATTTTGCAGTAATGTTCTTGGCCACTGAAGGTCTCTTTGCGGAACTCCTAAGACAACCAGGGCTTGTAGAGGAGCTCCAGGTGAGATACAGGGTAATACCCTCTGGACCCACCACCCTTGGTGCCATCCTTTCTGGGCTCAGAATGGGTTTCCATACCCTTGCCATAGAAAAGAGGGCCTCTGAGGTCTGGAGGCTTTTGGGTGCGGTAAAGACCGAATTTAGAAGGTTTGGGGAGAACCTGGAAAAGGTAAAAAAGCATTTAGAGAGTGCCTCTCGAAATCTCGAGGATACCGGCACACGCACCAGGGCCATGGAGAGGAAGTTGAGGGCCGTGGAGGAGGTCCCTCCCCTTGAGGCAGAAAGGATCTTTGGTTTAGAAGGCCCTGGAGATCTTTGATATCTTTGGATGGAGAAAAATGGGAGAAAAGAGGTTCTATGAAAAATTGATGGATTCCTTTTTCGTGATAGCCGGCCCCTGTGTCATAGAAGAGGAAGGGCTTACCCTGGAGATTGCAGAGGAAATAGCAAGGATCTCTTCCGCACTAAAAATACCCTTTATATTCAAGGCCTCCTATGACAAGGCCAACAGGACTGCCATATCCTCCTTCAGGGGCCCTGGACTCAAGGAGGGTTTGAGGATACTTTCTAAGGTAAAGAGGGAGACCGGCCTTCCCCTCCTCTCTGACTGCCACTGGCCCTCTGAGGTGGAGGAGGCCAGAAAGGTCTTAGATGTGATCCAGATACCTGCATTTCTGTGCAGGCAGACGGATCTCCTTTTGAAGGCAGGGGAAAGTGGTCTACCTGTGAATATCAAGAAAGGTCAGTTCATGGCACCCCAGGACATGTACTATGCAGTGGAAAAGGTCCGTTCCACGGGGAACTCCATGGTGATCCTAACCGAGAGGGGTAGCTCCTTTGGTTACCACAACCTCATTGTGGACATGAGATCCATAGAGATCATGAAAGGGATCCATAGGCCCGTGGTATTTGATGCCACACATAGTGTGCAGTTACCCTCCTCCAACTTTGGGATCACAGGAGGGGAGAGGAGATACGTCCCGCTGTTAGCAAGGGCAGCTGTGGCAGCTGGTGCAGATGGGGTTTTCTTTGAGGTACACAAGGACCCTGATAGGGCACTATGCGATGCCGCAAATGCCATTCCGGTCAAATGGCTCAAGCCCTTGATTGAAGAACTCCTCCAGATTTGGAAGATAGTTAAAGGGGGTAGAACCTATGAAAAATGACCCTTTATGGGGGAGACTATCCCATATAAGGCTACTCGTCCTGGACGCAGATGGAGTCCTTACCTCAGGAGGACTCTACTATGGCCCCAATGGATCAGAATACAAGGTCTTTGATGTGAAGGATGGTCTGGGCATCAAATTGTTGCAGAAGGCAGGGGTTGAAGTTGCCATCATCTCCATAAAGGAGAGCCTTGCCCTAAAGGCAAGGGCAAGGGATCTGGGCATAGCCCATCTCATTATGGGCAAAGAGAATAAAAGGGCAGAGGCAAAGGCATTGAGGGAGAGGCTTGGCTTCCTTAAAGAGGAGGTAATGGCAGTGGGAGATGACCTGCCGGATCTTGGGCTTTTCAGTGAGGCTGGCATAAAGGTGGCTGTGCCCAATGGGGCCGTGGAGCTAAAAGAGGCGGCAGATCTCATCCTGACAAAGGAGGGAGGAAAAGGTGCTGTGAGGGAGGTATCCGAGATGATCTTAAAGGCAAAGGGTCTCTGGAGCCAGGTAGTGGCCTCCATGAACTTAGAATGAACTTTACAGGGATTGGGCTTGCTTGGTATAAGATTCGCATGGGGAAGACAAAAAAGACAGTACTTATGCTGCTTCTCACCTTGATACTGGCAGGTGGTATCACCCTTTCTTTGGCCTTAAAGGCAGGGAAGCTTGCCTCCAAGAGGTTGGGGATAGGTGACATGGAAATCACGAAGGAAGGGATATCCTTGAAGGAGATACACCTCTCCGAGGACGATCCTGCCAAAAATTTCAAATGGGACCTCCATGCCAAGGAGGTAAATGCAAACAGAGAGAGAAACTCCTTCCAATTCAGGGACTATGTCCTTAGCTTGGACTCACAAAGACATGGGAAAATAGACATAAGGGGGCCAAACGGAAACTATCTAAGGGATGAGAGGGTCTTTGAATTAAAGGGAGAGATATCCATCGAATCCCTGAGGGGATATATGGCCAAGGCAAAGGATGTGAGATTTGAGGAGAAAAAGGGGCTCATCTCTTCCCATGGTGGGCTTATGGTCTTTGGCGACTCTATAATGCTCACTGGCGATAGCTTTCAGTTTGACGTGGGGAAGGGTCACTTGAGGATGGAAAGGGAGATAAAGGCAGTCTTTAAGGCCGTTAAGACTTAGGATGAAGAACCCTTTCACCGGCTATTTTTTTTTCGTCCTCTTTGGCCTTGTGTGTATGGGCCATTTAGTGGGCCATGCAGCACAAAAGGTGGCCAAGGAGGAGCAGAAGGTCTCCACTATAAGTATTCAATCAGATTTTTTGGAGGCAGATGCCGACAAGAGGGTGATTGAATTCTATGGGACTGTAATGGCCAAGATGAATGATTTTGAACTGCAATCCGAGAGACTCTGGGTCTATCCAAAGGCCAAGGCACAAAAGACAGAAAAGGACTGGGGGATCGAAAGGATAGTGGCCCAGGGTAAAGTAGTGATAAAAAGGGTCACGGGAGAAGTGATAGAGGCAGAGAGGGCCATATATTTTGTGGATAAAGACCAGATTGAAATCACAGGGAATCCTGTCCTCACAAGGGGCCCTGATTCCATCAGGGGAGAAAAGATAGAGGTGTTTTTAAAGGAGAACAGGATAAAGGTGTCCTCTAAGGGCTCTGAAAAGGTGACTGCAATTGTAAGGTCTGTCTCCCGTACCGGGGAGAAGGGGGATTAGCTGGTATGGGCTTGGAACTCAGGCAGGATCTGAAACTCACCCAACAGCTGGTGATGACCCCTCTTTTGCAGCAGGCCATCAAGCTACTTCAGTTGTCCCGTTTAGAGCTCATAGAGACGGTCAGGGAGGAACTGGAGACAAATCCTGTACTTGAGGATGAATCCCTGGAACCCCAAATGGAAGAGGGTTTGGAAGATAGATCTTTTGAGTCTATTCCGGATATTTCAACCCAGCAATCCCTCTCCTCTGAAAGGGAAAGGGCAAAGGAAGGTTATGAAAACCTCAACTGGGAGGAATATGCAGCAGAGTATAGCTATGGAGGGGATGAGCTCAGGGAGGACAGAGAGGAACTCCCAGGTATAGAGGCCACCGCCACAAAGGAAAAGGACCTGAGGGATCATCTCTTGTGGCAGTTGGGGATGACAAACCTAAGCGAAGGGGAGCTTAAAATCGGAGATTACATCATCGGGAATCTCAACGAGGATGGCTACCTAGAGATTAGCGTTGAGGAGATCGCCCAAGCCCTAAGTGCCTCGAAAGAGGAGGTGGAAAGGGTACTATCCATTATTCAGAACTTTGACCCGGTGGGAGTAGCAGGTAGGAACCTCAAAGAAACCCTTTTGATCCAGGTGAGATTTTACGGATATGAGGAGACACTCCTGGAAAGATTGATAGAAAACCACTTAGAAGATCTCGGAGACAAAAATTACGAAAGGATTATGACCGCCCTTGGGATAGACAAAGAGGAGCTCTCCAAGACAATCAGACTTTTGCAGACCCTGGATCCGAAGCCTGGCAGAAACTACAGCAATGAGAGACCCAGCTATATCACCCCCGATGTATACGTAGTAAAGGTGGGGGAGGATTATCAGATCATATTGAATGAGGATGGTCTTCCCAAGTTGAGGATAAGCAGATATTATCAGGATGTCCTTGCCAACAGGATACCCCTCCCCGAGCCCGAAAGGGAGTATATCAGGGAGAAGATAAAGAATGCCAGCTGGCTCATAAAGAGTATCCATCAAAGACAAAAGACACTTTACAAAGTCACAGAAAGCATAATGAGGTTTCAGAGAGAATTTTTGGAAAAGGGTATAAAATATCTAAAGCCACTTGTGTTGAGGGATGTGGCGGAAGATATAAATATGCACGAATCTACTGTGAGCAGGATCACCACAAATAAATATGTTCATACCCCTCAAGGGATATTTGAACTTAAGTATTTCTTTAACAGTTCAGTGGGTATGGTGGACGGCAATACCGTAGCTTCAGAGAGTGTAAAAGAACTCATAAGAAACATCATAAAGAATGAAGACAAAAGTCGTCCACTTACAGATCAAGAGATTGCTGAAATCCTTTTGAAACATAACATAAGAATAGCAAGAAGAACCGTGGCAAAATATAGGGAGGCCATGGGAATACTGCCCAGTAAGCAGAGGATTGAACTTGTTTAATGAGAGGAGGTAGCTTTTATGGAAATTACAGTAACTTTCAGAAAAACAGAACCTGTAGATAGGCTTAGGGCCTATGCGGAAGAAAAACTTAAGAGACTCGAAAAATACTTTGACTTTCCTGTGCAGGCCCACGTGGTCCTAAACGTGGAGAAATATAGGCATATTGCGGACGTGACCCTAAATGTAGATGGTACAGTATTAAAGGCCGTAGAAGAGACAGAAGACATGTACTCCACCTTAGACCTCATAGTGGATAAATTAGAGGCCCAGGTAAAAAAACACCTAAAAAAGGTAAGGGAAAAGAGGAGCGATTCAGCAAGGGGGGTTAGGGGGTCAGAGGGCGAATCTTTGGCCTCTATGCCTCTGGAGGAGGAGCCCATAATAGAAATGGAAAGGGTAGAGGTGAAACCGATGGATCCCGTAGAGGCAGCGTATCAGCTCCAGATATCAGGGAAGGACTTTCTGGTGTTCAGGGATTCCAGAAACCAGGAGTTCAATGTTATATACAGAAAAAAGAACGGGAACTTTGGCCTGATCACTTCTGGGACATAATTAGAGGGATAACCCAACGGAAAATCCCATGAAAGAATACCTAAGCAGAGATCTCATCCTGCCTGAACTGTCTTGCGGGGACAAGGAATCGGTCTTAAAAGAGATCAGTGCCTTTATAGCAAGGGCTACAAAATTGGATGAGAACAATATCCTGAATACCCTCAAGGACAGGGAAAAGCTGGGTAGCACAGGGGTAGGGGATGGTATAGCAATACCCCATGGGAAGATGGAAAATCTCCAAAAACCTCTGGTCTCTGTGGCCAGAAAGAGCGATGGTGTGGATTTTGAATCCATAGACAACAAGCCCGTGAAGATCTTGGTGACCCTCTTGACCCCGGCCTCTGATCCTGCATGCCATCTGGGACTTTTGGCAAGGCTTACAAGGATACTCACCTCTCAGGACTTTAAAATAAAGCTCCTGCAGGCCAAGGACGAAGATGAGATCTACCGCCTTTTTCTGGATGAGGACCAAAAGATGATCGGATTAGGGGTATGGTAGGACTTCTATTTATAACCCATTGTGGGATTGGGAAGGAGATCATAAAGGCCTCTGAGCTCATCTTGGGGCCTTTGGAGGCAGTGGACCATATCTCCATAGAGTCCCTTTTAGATAGCGAAGAGCTCATGGCCAATGTGAGGGAAAAGATAAAGGCCCTTGACAAGGGGGATGGTGTCCTCATTATGACAGACATGTTCGGGGGCACACCCTGTAATATAAGCATCCCCTTCTTAGAAAGTGAGGGGGTGGAGGTGATTGCAGGTGTGTGCCTTCCCATGGTAGTTGCTATAGCCAAGAAAAGGGGGACAAAACCCTTAAGGGAACTTGCCCAAGAGGCCGTAAGTACAGCAAAGGAAAAGATCTATCTCGTGAGAGAGTTGCTTCCTAAAGAGGGAGAAAGTGGAGCTCATAGTACTGGATAGTGAAAATCTGCTCTCCTATTTGGGAAAGATATTGAAGATAGAACTCTTGTCCTTCAAGACACCTTGGTCCCTAAGTGCTTACATAGAGCAAATGGAATTGCCCTTCTCTCACATATGGTGTTTTGGAGAAGACCAGGAAGTCTATTCTTATTGCCTTTTTGTGACTGTATTGGACGAATTACACCTACTGAAAATTGCTACCCACCCCCTTATGAGAAGGAGAGGGATGGCAAGCATCCTTATGAAAGAGATGTTAAGCTATTGTCTCTCCAACGACATAAACAGGATAGATCTGGAAGTGAGGTTCAGTAATAA
Source organism: uncultured bacterium (assembly GCA_938002815.1). GTDB lineage: Bacteria > Desulfobacterota > DSM-4660 > Desulfatiglandales > CALKZT01 > CALKZT01. Next base: position 13,659 of record CALKZT010000002.1, on the reverse strand, counting down.
AGAGGCTATTATGTTTTATGAAAAGCATGGTTTTTTGAGGGTAGGTATAAGAAAGGGTTATTATACGAAACCCAAAGAAGACGCATTGCTTATGACCCTTTTCTTGAATGAAAAAGATGTGCTCAATTTTGACAGGATCAAAAGAGTAAAGGAGGGTTGATATGGGAGCAAGGATAGGAATTAATGGGTTTGGAAGGATCGGCAGGCTGGTCCTCAGAGCCGCTCTGGGCCGTGATGATCTGGAATTTGTGGCAGTAAATGACCTGACAGATGTGGCTACACTGGCCCATCTGTTCAAGTATGATTCTGTGCATAGGACATTGGGCAATAGAGTAGAGACAAAAGGGGACTCCATCCTGGTGGACGGGAAGGCCATCAGGGTCTTTTCAGAGAGGGACCCCTCCAAGATACCATGGGGGGACCTTGGTGTGGACATTGTGATGGAGTGCACCGGACTCTTCAGGGACAGGGACAAGGCCTCAAGGCATTTGGAGGCAGGTGCAAAGAGGGTGATCATATCTGCCCCTGGCAAGGACCCAGATATCACCATAGTGATGGGTGTAAACCAGCAGGAGTTTGATCCCAATTCCCACAGGATCATCTCCAATGCCTCCTGCACCACAAATTGTCTGGCCCCTGTGTGCAAGGTCCTACTTGAAAAATTCGGAATAGAAAAAGGCCTTATGACCACAACCCATGCCTATACCAATGATCAGATGCTATTAGATGCCCCTCACAAAGACCTAAGAAGGGCCAGGGCAGCAGCCCTTTCCATGGTCCCTACCACTACCGGTGCAGCAAGGGCAGTGGCATTGGTCTTGCCCGCCTTAAAGGGTAGGCTAAACGGTATGGCCGTTAGGGTACCGACCCCTGATGTCTCTGTAGTGGATCTGGTTGTTCAACTCTCCAAGCCTGCCTCTCCATCAGAGGTAAATGAGGCTCTAAAAGAGGCATCTGAGACTTACCTGAAGGATATACTCAAGTACTCTGAGGAACCCCTGGTCTCTTCGGATTATATAGGGACGAGGTATTCTTCCATAGTGGATGGCCTTTGCACCATGGCCATTGACGACATGATAAAGGTCCTGGCCTGGTATGACAACGAATTTGGCTACTCCTGTAGGATGGTAGACCTAGCAGCCTATATCTCGCAATTCTAAAGTGGCAAAATATGGAGAGGAGACCCTTTATAGCAGGTAATTGGAAGATGAATACCACCCTTGAGGTGGCCTTAGACCTTGGGAGAAAGGTGGTAAGGGCTGCTTTAAGCTACAGGGACCGAGATGTGATGATTGCCCCTCCCTTTCCTTATCTCATCCCTGTGAGAGAGGAGATAAAGGATAGCCCTGTATACTTAGGCGCCCAAAACATGTACCACCAAAGGCAAGGGGCCTTCACCGGCGAGGTATCCCCCCTGATGCTCAGAGATATTGGCTGTAGATATGTGATTCTTGGGCACTCAGAGAGGAGATCACTTTTTAAAGAGGGGGACTCCTTCATAAACAAAAAGGTCCTGGCTGCCTTAGAAGAGGGAATTATACCCATCCTGTGTGTGGGAGAGACCTTAGAGGAGAGAGAAAAAGGGGCCACATTGGAGGTGGTAGCGGGTCAGTTGAGAAAGGGTCTTGAAGGCCTGGCAGAGAGGCCCGGCAATCCCCAATTCTTGGTGGCATACGAACCTGTTTGGGCCATCGGTACAGGGAGGAATGCCAGCCCCTCTCAGGCCCAGGAGGTCCATGCCTGGATCCGCAAGGAGCTGGCCCAGCTTTTTGGGTGGGAATTCTCAAGGGGGGTTAGGATAATATACGGAGGTTCTGTGACCCCGGAAAACATTGATGGTCTAATGGCAGAAGAGGACATAGACGGAGCCCTTGTGGGAGGGGCAAGTCTGGATGGGGAGAAATTTTTCCGCATCATAGGCTTCAAGAACTTGAGAGATGGAATTTAGCTGGGGCAGATGGGTTCTCTTGGGGTCCAGTCTAAAGAGAAACCTTGCCTCTAAAAGTACTTGGGAAGAGAGGTTTGAACATGAAGGTGAGTGCCCTGGAGATCGCCCTCAATAATGAAATGAGGGAGAGGGAATATTATCTAAGGTGTGCCGAAAGGACCCTGAACAAATTGGGTAAAAGCATGTTCTTGGAGCTGGCTAAGGAAGAAGAGGCCCATTACAAGGCCCTAAAGCTTCTATGGGAGAAGGGATGGAAAGAAAAGGGTCTGCCAAAAGAAATAGACCTTATTGTGGGTAAGAGCAATGTGCGCAATGTATTAATGAGCTTTTTGAGGAACATGGACCTGACCCAAAAGACAGAGGAGGATGACAAAGAGGCCATAAAGAGGGCCATGGAATTTGAAGAAAAGGGTGTCCTCTTTTATCTACAGCTCAGTAAGGAGGCAACCACAGAGGAGGAGAGGGCCTTTTTTGACCTCTTAAGCTCCATGGAAAGGGAGCACCTAAACTCCCTAAAGGAGACATTGGAGTACTTTGAGGATCCCTCATCCTATTTCAGGATGAAGGAAAAGCCCTCCCTGGATGGTGCTTGAGAGTGCCATCCTTTATAGTAAGAGACCATACCTATTTTTAAAGAGGAGTTAAGAGATGCTTGAGGTAAGACTTCACGGAAGAGGGGGGCAAGGGGCAGTAACTTCTGCTGAACTCCTTGCCACCGCTGCCATAGAAAAAGGTGCCTATGCACAGGCATTCCCCAGTTTTGGGCCCGAGAGGAGGGGAGCACCTGTGGTGGCCTTTTTGAGGATATCGGATGGACCTATTAGGCTTAGGTGTAATATTGTAAGACCTGATATAGTGACTGTCTTGGATCCAGGGATCTTAAGGATAGTGCCTGTGGCCTCTGGCCTCAAAGGGGAGGGTGTCTTGGTAGTAAATAGTAAGGCAGATGAGGAAGAGATCAGAGAGCTTACCCAGCATAAGGGGAAGGTGGTGAAGGTGGATGCAACAAGGATAGCCCTTGAAGAATTGGGTCTACCCATTACCAACACCACCATGGTGGGTGCACTTGTGAGGGCACTGGAATTTATCTCCATCGATGACCTGGAAGGTCCTGTGAGGGACAGGTTTGGGAGGCTGGCTGAAAGGAACCTAAAGGCCATGAAAAGGGCCTTTGAGGAAGCACAAATATGCGGGGCGAGGTGACAAGGTGAAAGGCACAAAGGAGCTCTTAACTTGGAAGGAGATCATCCCGGGCAATGTGATTTTGAACCCCGGGAATGCCAGGGAATATAGGACAGGGGACTGGAGGTCCCAGCGGCCTGTATGGGACTTTGAGAGATGTATCATGTGCGGCATGTGCTATGCCTTCTGCCCTGATGCAGCCATCTTTGAGCGAGAGGATGGTTACTATGAGGCAGATTACTATTACTGCAAGGGGTGCGGGATCTGTGCAGAGGAATGTCCCAAAAAGGCCATTTCCATGGTGGAGGAATGAGATATGGGAAAGAGAAGAGGCCTTGAGGTATCGGTAGGGGCAGCAGAAGCAGTGGCCATGGCAGATGTGGACGTGATTGCAGCTTATCCCATCACACCTCAGACACATATTGTGGAACATCTGGCAGAGCTCGTAAATAACGGGGAGCTGGACGCGGAGTTCGTGCCAGTGGAATCAGAGCATTCTGCCCTAAGCGTATGTATTGGTGCATCCGCCGCTGGTGCCAGGACATTTACCTGTACCAGCGCACAGGGCTTGGCCCTCATGAACGAGATTGTCTATATCGCCTCCTCTATGCGTCTCCCCATTGTAATGATCCTTGCCAACAGGTCTTTGTCAGCCCCTCTCAGCATCTGGAACGACCATTCAGACGCCATGTCTGTGAGGGATACAGGTTGGATACAGGTCTTTGCCCAAAACGGTCAGGAGGTCTTCGACCATATCTTTTTTGCTTACAGGGTGGGAGAGGATCCCAAGGTCTCACTCCCGGTGATGATCCATGTGGATGGCTTCATAGTCACGCACGTGATCGAGCCAGTGGAGTTCTGGGAGAAAGAACAGGTAGAGAGATATCTCCCTCCCTTTAAACCCATAAGCAGGCTTGACCCTGAAAGACCTGTTACCATGGGTGCCTTTGCCATGCCACAACTATTCACAGAGACCAAGGTGGCTCAGGACATGGCAACCACCCAGAGTATGGAAGTGATCCTGTCTGCCTGGGAAGAGATCTATAAAATAACTTCAAGGAGATATCGGCCTGTGGAGGCCTATAGGACGGAAGGGGCAGAGACCATATTTGTAGTTCAGGGATCCTTTGGGGAGACCTTATCTGTGGCCGTAGACGAGTTGAGGGCAAAAGGTGAACCTGTGGGACTTGTGATGCCAAGGCTATGGAGGCCATTCCCCTTCGAGCTGTTTAGGTCTGCTGTAAAAGGTGCCAAAAATCTCATTGTGATTGACAGGGCCATTAGTTTTGGGGGTCAGGGTGGACCCCTGGCAATAGAACTCAGATCCTCCCTATTTGGTCTTCCAGCTCCACCAAGGGTAATAAACTTTATCTGTGGGCTTGCCAGTAGGGATGTGACTGTGGAGGACTTCAAGAATATCTATGAGAGGGCAGTAGATGGTAGCAAAGCTCCTGTCTTTCAGGAGGACTTCCAATTCTACGGGGTGAGGAGCTGAAGATGAAGACAAAGAAACCTACTCCATACAATCAACTCTCAAAAGAGGAGTTTTTTTTGTCTGGTCACAGGGCATGCCAAGGTTGTGCAGAGGCCCTTGCTGTCAGATTGGTGCAGAAGGCAGCAGGCAGAGATACCATCGTTGCATGTGCCACAGGCTGCATGGAGATAGTCTCCTCTCCTTTCCCCTTCACAAGCTGGAACCTACCCTGGATCCATGTGGCCTTTGAGAATACTGCTGCTGTTGCAAGTGGCGTAGAGGCAGGGCTAAAGGCCTTAATGAGAAAGGGAAAACTCCCACAGAGGGATATAAAGGTGATAGCCATGGCAGGGGACGGAGGTACCAGTGACATCGGGCTTCAGGCCCTTTCAGGGGCCTTAGAGAGGGGGCATAACCTCACCTATGTATGCTATGACAACGAGGCCTACATGAACACAGGAATTCAGAGATCCTCTGCAACCCCCTTTGGTGCATCTACCACCACTTCTCCGGCCGGGAAAAAGGTCCCTGGCCAGATCACATGGAAAAAGAACATGCCTGAGATAGCGGTGGCTCACCAGATCCCCTACGTGGCTACGGCCTGCCCAAGCTATCCCATAGATCTGATCCAGAAGGTACAGAAGGCGATATCAAAGCCTGGGCCAGCCTATATCCACATACTTTCCGTCTGCCCCACAGGCTGGAGGATACCTTCGAATCTGGCCATAAAGGTGGGGAGGCTTGCTGTGAGGACAGGAATCTTTCCCCTCTATGAGGTAGAAGACGGAATCTACAGAATCACACAGAAGACCTCAAAACTCCTGCCGGTAAAAGAATATTTGACCATACAGGGAAGGTTTAGGCACCTCACAGAGGAGCTGATCTCCCAGATCCAGGAAAGGGTAAACCAAGAGTATGAGCTCCTTTTGAAGAAGGTAGCTATGACACAGGGTGAAAAAAAAGAGGAATGAGGTAGCTAAAATCTAAGGGGGGGGAGGTGAAAAGATGCCCATATACGAATTCAGGTGCAAGGAATGTGGTCATACCTTCGAAAGGCTAGTCTTTGCCACAGGGTCCATGGAGGAGGAAAGGTGTCCAAGGTGTGGTAGAGAGGCAGAGAGGATCTTAAGTTCTTTTTGCAATTTCAGGACCTCTGCGACCCCTCTTAGGACTCCATCTCAATCCTGCTCCAGCCCCAAAGGCTTTTCCTGAGCTTCCTAAAAATATGGCAGGCGGTGCGCCTGCCAGGGCAAAAGATGGGCCGATATGGCCCATCGCTGCTTACCTTATAGATGCTGAGCCCAGGGAATAGTTTTTGATATTTTCCACAAAGCTATCCAGAAAAGACAGCTGCTCCTTTATGGTGATCCTCTTTTTGAGCTCCCTTTCACATATGGCTATGGCCTTATCCACCAACTCTTCCTGAATCCTCTGCCTTGCCTGGTAGATCAAGGCATTCGCCTCAGCTTCAGCCCTCTGAAGGAGCAGCTCTGCTTGCTTTTTTGCATCCTCCAGGATCTTTTCCTTATCCCTCTTTCCCATCTCCATTATCTTGGCCCTTAGCTCCTCCAGATAGGATTCCATCTGCTCAAGCCTTCTATTCTCCCCTTCCAATTTTAGGCTCTCTGCCCTAAGCTGGGATTCCAGGGCCTCCATTTGCTCTTCTATCGCCCTCTTCTGATCCTTCAGGAACTTTGTTACGGGGCCTCTTCCGTATCTATAGATAATAAAGGCCAGTATCCCGAAGTTTATCCACTTCATTATGGGGTCATATATGGCCCGCCAAGAGGACTCAGCACCCAAGGCACATTCTGCAGAGAAGGCAACCATACATAAGACCCAAAAAGAAAATCTAAACACGCTCATTGGAGCCCCTCATCATGAGTCTTGCCATGATCTCCTTGGCAAGGATAGCTGCATTGGTTTCCACCCTTTGTAATTCCGTGGCTATACTGCTCTCTATCTGCTGACTTAAGGTCTTACGCCTCTCTTTCACCTCTTGCCGGACCTTCTCCTGTAATTCAAGGGCCTCTTTCTCAGCCTCCTGCTTCATCAGCTCTCTCTTGTGGTTCGCTGCCCTAATAACAGACAACTCTTGTTCCTTCATGCCCTCAAGTAGGCCCTTTATTCGTTGCTGGATCTCGGATATCTCGTCCTTTGTCTTTTGGATCTTGGCTTCCCTTTCCCTCACCGTCTTCATGAGAGGCCTTATCAAGAGGAAATTCAGGATGAAGACCAATAGGATGAACTGGAGCAACTGAACAAAGAAGGTTGCATTTACATTAACCATTGTCGTTGCCTGGGCTAGACCACAAAGATCAAGAGCAGGGCTATAACCAGTGAGTAGATACCTGTTGACTCAGAGACTGCCTGGCCCACAAGCATAGTCCTTGTGAGAAGGCCCGCCTCATCTGGCCTCCGGCCTATGGCCTCACAGGCCTTTCCTGCAACAAAGCCCTCGCCAACACCTGGGCCAATGGCACCAAGCCCCATGGCAATACCTGCACCCAAGAATGCCATTCCTTTGATAAAATCAGCTCCTGAAATATCCATTTCAAAACCTCCTATAAGACGATTAGTAGTAAAGCTATGATCAGGGAGTAGATCCCTGTAGATTCAGCTACTGCCATTCCCACGAGCATGGTCCTTACAAGGACCTGGGACCCGTCGGGGTTCCTGGGTACCTCTTTTACGGCATAGGCACCCGTCATCCCTACTCCTAAACCAGGGCCAAAGGCACCAAACCCCATGCAGATACCTGCAGAGAGAAGCCTCATGGCCTGGGCAAAGGATGTGCTCTCTTTTGGGGTCATGAAAAGGAGCATAAGGCTTATTAAAAACCCATAGATGGCCGTGGACTGGGCAACCCCCAAGGCCACCAACATGGTCCTTGAGGTCATCCCTGACTGATCTGGATTCCTGGCCACTCCACTTACGGCCTCACCAGCAGTAAGACCGTTTCCTATTCCGGGGCCTATTGCTGCAAGTCCTGTGGAGATCCCACACCCCACCATGGCAGCCCACCCTGGGTAAAGGGGAACGTTAGAATGGTCCAGGAATATCAAAAGGAATGCGGTAACAAGTCCAAAGATAGCGGGAGTCTGGCACACTGCACTTCCAAGGAGCATGGTGGTAAGTATCTTTCCTGAACTTGCGGGCTGTCTCACAATACCCTTACATGCGGTACCTGCAGGAACTCCTGCACCTATCCCAGACCCTATAGCAGCAAGTCCCATGCAAAGCCCGCCTGAGAGGGCTGCCCACCCAAAAATCTGGGTATGGAACTCTGTTGAACCAAAGATCAAAAGGATCGAGACCACAAGGGCAAAGATGGCAGCAGATTCTGCTATGGCCTGGCCAACGAGCATATTTTTTAAGACCTCTCCAGAGGCCTGGGGCCTATAAGAGATTGCGTCGGAGGCCTGGCCAGCTGCATAGCCTTCGCCTAGCGCAGCCCCTATTGCGCCAAAACCTACAGAAAGGGCGGCCCCTAAATATCTACATAGGGTGATAAATCCTTCATCCATGGCACACCTATTTTACCTGCAGAGATATATAGACAAGGGTCAACATGGTGAACACAAAGGCCTGGACCGTGCCCACAAATAGCCCGAAAAAGAAGAGCAAGGCAGGCGGGAGGATCAACTGATAGATGAGATGCGATACCACAATAATGATGATACCTCCACCCATAATGTTCCCATACAAACGAAAAGAGATGGAAACCACCTTTGCCAGCTCACCTATGACATTCAACGGGGCCATGAAGAATATGGGCTCGCAGTATTCTTTTAGATAGGTCTTTATCCCTTTGGCTCTGATCCCGGAATAGTGGGCTATGATGAAACCCAGAACTCCCAAAGACAAGGTGGTATTGAGGTCCTTGGTGGGTTCAGAGAATATGGGCACCACTCCTATCATGTTTGATAACCAGATAAAAAGGAACAGGGTAAAGATCATAGGAAAGTATTTTGGTGCAAATCTGCTTCCAAGGGCATCATCACAGAGATTATAAAAGGTCTTTGCCAAGAGCTCCGCAATAATTTGGAAAGGATTAGGAATTATTCCCATCTTTTTGCGGGCCAAAATAGCGAACAGTATCAATACAAGAAAAACAACCCATGTCATAATAATAGTTTCAACATTAAAAACAAGCTTAAATCCAGAAAATTCCAAGACAAATTGCTTAATTTTACCTAACTCTTCCATGACACAGATCCCTTAGAATCTTATTTTAAGCTTTGCCAATATCACATTCTCCCAAAAAATTATCATTTGAACCGCAAATATCCCAAGAATCGCTCCTATAAAATTAAAATTCTTATTTGTCAAGGCCAAAATTAACGGTACAGCAAGAACAGCAAAACGAATCAAAACAAAAAGAAACGCCTTAAAACTTGCAGATTTCCTATTTCGGAAAAGCAAGTTAGAATAAAAAAGATTCATCAAAACTGTGTTAAAACAGCTGCAAAGGGCCCCCAGCATAAAGGACTTTCCAAAGGGCTTGTAACCCAAAAGGATCGCGCCCAAAGAGACAAAAATCCCCAGTAAAACCGCCTTCGAGGTATAATGCCTTGAAAAGGAAAGATCCCGCTTCAGGCTATCTTCAGTTATCCTTTGTTCTCTCCTGTATCTGCCTAAAGGCTGCATACCCTCCGCCTATTATCCCAAGCAGTATAAATAAGATCTTAAAAATAGCCTTGAACCCCAGCCATTTGTCCAGGTAATACCCCAAAAAAAGGCAAAAAAGCACAGAGCCAATCACCGTGAGGCCCACTTGGCTCACCAAGGCCAGATCCTCTATCCACTTCCTGTTCTTGTCAAAATCAAATAGGCCCTTCACCGCTCGTCCCCATTAGGTCTTTTACTACCACAGAGTAAGAGGGGTCAAGGGAAATTTTTCACTAAAAGTTACAATGTAACTATACAACAGCGATCCATGGAATTAAATAAAAAGATGCCCATTTATGGGGGATATTTTAGATCTAAAGGGCATCTCTTTGAAGCATCCGTTTCCAGGAACACAATAAATTCCCTTTCGTGAGGCCTGATTCCCTGTGGAGCTCTCTTTTTAAGTGACCCAAACGGTTCCTCTAACAATGGTTGTGCCAAAGAGATCCTCTCTTTGACCATTGGGGATACTTTCTGAAAACGGTACCACGAAATCCAGCCATAAAAAGATTGACAACGAGAGTCTCCTATGTTCTTTTTAGAAAGGGAGGTGAAAGAGATGGCAGTCTTTAAGTGTGAGGCATGTGGGTACGAAAAAGAGGCAAGGTGCAAGCCCCAAAAGTGCCCGAACTGCGGGGGAAAGAAGACATTTCAAAAACAAGAGAAGTAGGTCACTAAATAGTATATATGGATATCATCCAAGTTTCCTCTGCCTTCCAGAGCAACATTAAATGCTTTATTCCTTCTCAAATGAACATCCGTTCAAAAAATAAGAAAAGAGAAAGTCTGAAATATTCTGACTATAAACTGGGGTTCTATAGTTGGAGATAAATCCTATGAAAGGGGGTGATAGTAAAATCAGTTGGACTAAACCTGTTCCAGGATAAACCCAAAACACAGGAGGAGCCATGAAAAAGTTTATAGTCTTTTTCTGCCTTGTATTTGTCATCAGTTTGGGCCTTTTTAACGAAGCAAGGCCCGCAGATGAGATCGTGCTCGGAATCCCCACTTCCATATACACCCCCTTCGGCAAGGAAAACATAAAGGCAGTTCAGCTGGCAGTGGAGGAGATAAACTCAAAGGGTGGAGTCAAAGTGGGTGACAAGATGATGACCTTCAAAATAGAGATAGCAGATACCCGTGGCGGAGAACCCACGACGCCTGTACACGATGCCCTTATGGCCTATGAGAAGCTCATCACAGAAAAGAAACCCCATGCCATCGTGGTGGGTGCATTCAGATCAGAGGTCTTGATTGCTGCGATGGACATAGTGGCAAAATACAAGATACCTCATTTGGGGACCATCGCACAGACCCCAAAGTTTCAGCAACAATTTGCCACAGATCCACAGAAGTACAAATACCTATTTAGGGTTACAACAGATGCTGCAATAGATGCCATGTATGCTAATGCAATGTTAGATAGGCTCAAAAACGACTTCAACCTAAACAAGATATATTTCATCTACCAGGACACCTTGTGGGCAAAGGCCTTTGCAGGGATCATGAGTAAGCATGTGAAAGAGACAGGCTGGACAGAGTTGGGGTTTGACGGTTATGCAGCAGGGGCCACAGATTTTTCTCCTGCCCTCCAAAAGATAAAGGAACAGCAGGCACAGGTGATAGGCATGGTATGGGATGTGCCCTTGGGTGCAGGTATCTTTACAAAACAGTACGCCTCCATGAAGGTCCCAGCCCTTTTGTTTGCAGGGTTGGTGCCACCGATTGGCGCTCCCCAAGCCCCCAAAACCATAGGCCCTTCTGTGGAATATTCATTGAACCTGGAATTTCCAGTGGGCTCCTCCCTCCCCTTAAAGAAGCTCCCCAAGACCGTGGAGTTTTTGAATAACTTCCAGAAGAAGTTCAAAGACCTCCCCGAGGCACCTGCAGTAAACTCCTCTGCCTATGACTCTGTTTATATCCTAAAAGAGGCCATAGAAAGGGCTGGGAGTTTGGATCCTGATAAACTGGTAGAGGCCTTGGAGAAGACCGATTACAAAGGTGTAAGTGGCAGGATCAGGTTTGACAAAAACCATACAGCAATATTTGGCTTAGAAAGCCCCGAAGAGACCGGATTTTGTGTGGTCTTCCAATGGCAAAAGGATAGCCAAGGGAACTTAATAAGGGTTCCAGTCTTCCCTGATGTGGTAGCAGAAGGGAAGGTGATATTGCCTCCTTGGATGAAATAAATAGGAGGGGGCATAAGCCCCCTTTATTTAGGGTTATCCAATGTCATTGCTGATCTACGGACTAATAACTAGCGTTACCCTTGCCCTCTATGCAGTGGGATTTAGTCTGGTATACGGCGTAAGTGGCATAGCCAACTTTGCCCATGGTGCCATATACATACTCTCCGGATATTTCATCTGGATGGGTCTAAATCTCCTTCACCTCCCTTACTGGCTCTCTTTTTCCCTTTCCATCTTTCTCACGGCCTTCTTGGGTTTTTCCCTCTACTGGATACTCCTTTACAGGGTAAGGGGAATACCCCTTGCGGAGCTGGTAACCACCTTCGCCACAGGTGTGGCGATCCTGGAGTTCATGACATGGGCAGGTTTTTCAGGGATCAGATTCAGCCTTCCGCCCATACTAAACGGCTCTGTGGAGATCTTTGGTGTCTTTCTGGATCTTCAGAGATTAGTAGTTTTGGCCTCTGGGGTGGTACTTGTGGTGGGGCTCTATCTGTTTGTGCACCATACCAAGGTTGGTCTGGCCTTCAGGGCCTTGGCCCAAAGCGAAAGGACTGCCCTTTCCATAGGTATAGAATCTGACTGGGTAGGCTCCTTGAGTATGGCCCTCGGCTCTGCCATAAGTGCAGTGGCTGCAGTGGCAGTCTTGCCCCTTGGAATAATGGAGCCCACCATAGGATATGAGGTGCTCATCTATGCCCTTGCTGTGGCCATAGTAGGTGGCCTTGAGAGCACCCCAGGCATGGTAATAGGCGGGTTACTCATAGGCTACGGGCAACTTATCACTGCCAAACTCTTTGGCCCCAAGTGGATGATCATTGTGCCCCTTTCCATGATAGTCTTGGTGCTTGGGATAAAGCCCTCAGGTATATTTGGCAAGTCCAAAGAATTGGAAGAGAGGGTGTGATGGAAAAGAGGCTGAGGAAAAAGAGATTAGACAGAGGGGTCAAGGCCAGGACAGATACCATTTTTATGGTGGCCTCCTTCAAGGACATAACATATCTCCTCTCTCCGAGGGTCCTGCCTGTGCTCTTCTTTTTGGTCATCCCCCCTTTTTTGGGCCCCTATTCTGAGAAGGTCTTCTTTCATGCATGCGTCTATGGACTTTTGGCACTCAGCTTTGATTTCTTGGCAAGCTGTGGGCTCTTCTCCTTGGGCCAGTCCCTCTTTTTTGGGATAGGTTGCTATTTCGTTGGGATCTACGACCATTTCTTGGGCCTTCCCATATATCTCTCAATCCCCTTCTCTTCCCTTTCAACGGGTCTTTTGTGCGCAGCCCTCTTATCCCCTGTGGTAAGGCTGAGGGGTGTCTACTTTGCCATGATCACCTTGATGCTACCCATGTTGCTCATGAGACTCATCGAGGCAACAGGGGTAATGGGTGGCACACATGGGATGCCTGGTATCACAGGATTCCCAAACGAGATCTTGGGACTCTATTTGGGGATAGTCTCATTTCTATTCTTCCTCTTTTTCCTAAGGAAACTCATGGGTTCTGACTACGGGTTAGTTTTAAAGGCCATAAAAGAAGACGATCGCTGTGTCATGAGCTCTGCCATAAACATCTACTGGTACAAGGCACAGGCAGTCTTCATAGGCGCCAGTATAGGTGGCTTTGCAGGGGCCATAACCACGCACCACTTTCAGTTTATTGGAATGTCTTCCTTTGCCCTGGACTATAGCATCTTACCTTTAGCTGCCACGGCCCTTGGAGGACAAGGGGGGTTTGCAGGGGCTGCCTTGGGGAGCATGATCTTGGTCCCCCTCTCTGAGGTCTTGAGGGAGCTGGGTGGTCTTAGAATGGCACTTTATTGTCTGATATTGGTGGCAAGCATCCTTGCCCTCCCAGAGGGTATATTTCACTTCCTCTCCCGACAATACAGTCAATTTTATACCGAAGCTGAGGTAGACTGAGATGTCAGAGGTAATGCTAAGAACAGTGGGGTTAACTAAACGATTCGGAGGGATAATCGCCACCAACAATATAGATCTCCAGATAACAAAAGGAGACTTTTTGGGTATCATAGGGCCCAATGGTTCCGGCAAGACCACCTTGGTGAATCTGATCACAGGCTTTGTGAAGCCCACCTCTGGAAAGGTATTCTTCAGGGACAAGGAGATCACTGGCCTTATGCCCTATCAGATTGCGGATTTGGGTGTTGCAAGGACCTTTCAGATGCCAAGGCTCTTTTATC
>CALKZT010000001.1 GCA_938002815.1 uncultured bacterium | reverse complement strand
GTTTTTGACCTTAGAGGAAGTAAGAGGGGTAGAGGAAAGGGTGGGGCAGCTGTGGGGGGAAGAGGCCAGGGACCACCTGGATTTTATAGAGGCAAAAGAGGAGGGAATTAGCTTCGGGCTCTACGTTACGTCTTTAGAGCGCGCAAGAATACGGCCCGATAGGTGCCTCTTCTTTGTAAATAAGAGGCCCATAAAGGATAAAAATCTCCAAAAGGTCATTACCAATGCCTTTTTATTTGCCATACCCAAAGGTCTATATCCAGAGGCCATCCTCTTTTTAGAGATGGATCCAGAGGGGATAGACGTAAATGTACACCCTTCCAAGGAGGAAATAAGGTTTTATGACACATCCAGGGTCTTTGGACTAATCATTCGTGCAGTGGAACGTCATCTCAAAAGGCCCCTCTATCCCACTGAGTTAGATAAGGGATCCGAAAGAGCCCACCTCCTAAGAGAGGAACCCTTCTCCTACAGGCCACAGCCCACCCCATCATCCGAGGCCACCAGAGGCTCCCCTTCCTTTAGCCGTACCCCCCTTGAAGGGAAGCTCAGGATAATAGGGCAATTAAAGAGGCGCTATATACTCTGCGAATCAGAGGAGGGGCTGTACATATTTGATCAGCATGCAGTCCACGAAAGGCTCATGTACGAAAGGCTCTTAGAGGTATATGGCCAGAAGAACAAATTGAGACAACCACTCTTGGTCCCTTATCTCTTTGAACTCTCCCCAGAGGAGTATCATACCTTATGTGAACACCTGGAAATCTTAGGCCTGCTGGGCTTCAAGATCTCTCCCTTTGGGGGTTATTCGGTGGCTCTCCAGGAGATACCAGCCCCTCTAAAAGGCCTGGATCCCAAAGGGCTTATGGAACAGATCCTCTCCACCATAGGGGAGTGGTCTAAACCTGGCGAAGAACTTCTCCATCCCCTCATCTCTAAGCTTGCCTGCCATGCAGCCATTCGCACAGGGGATGAGCTTTCTCCCTTCGAGGCCGAAGCCCTCCTTGCGGATATCCTTTCAAAGGAGATCCAGAAGTCCTGCCCCCATGGAAGACCGGTCTTTTGGTTTATCTCCTACAAGGAATTGGATAGAGAATTTGGCAGGTGCTGAAGATAAGGGGTCCCAAAAGATCGTGGTGATATCAGGTCCCACCGGAGTGGGAAAGACAGCCATCTCCATCCAAATCGCCCGCAATTTTAATGGAGAGATCATAAATGCCGACTGCATGCAAATATATAGGGGCCTAAACATAGGGACAGCAAAGCCTTCTCCCTTAGAAATGGGAGAGGTACCTCACCATCTCTTTGACATCCTCTACCCAGACCAAGAATTTAGCGCAGGGGACTTTAAAAGGCTGGCAGACCAAAAGATCTCCGAAATCCTATCAAGGGGGAGGCTCCCGGTAGTAGTTGGGGGAACTGGCATGTACCTTAGGGCCTTGCTGAAAGGACTCATAGAGACACCCCCTAAGGACCAAGGGATCAGGGAGAGTTTAAAAAAAAGGGAGACAGAATCCCTCTATAGGGAGCTGATGGAAGTAGACCCTGCCACAGCCAAAAGACTGCACAAAAATGACAGGGTCAGGATAATTAGGGCCCTGGAAGTCTACAGGATGACGGGAACACCCCCCTCACAACTTGTGAGAGACCATGGCTTCAGGGAAAAGAGATACAATGCCCTCTGTCTATTTCTCTCTATGGAGAGAAAAAGGCTCTATGAGAGGATAGATTTGAGGTGTGAGGAGATGATAAAATCTGGTCTTGTTGAGGAGGTAAGGGAGCTTTTGGAGAAATATCCGCCAGACCTAAGACCCTTTGGGAGCATAGGCTATAGACACATAAAAAACCATCTCTTACTGGGGACTCCACTTGAGAGATGTCTTGAGGAGTTTAAAAGGGATTCGAGAAGGTATGCAAAACGTCAATTTATCTGGTTTAGAAAGGAGCCAGAATTTCAATGGATAGGATCAGAAGAAAAAGATCAAATCTTCTCCTTGATAGAAAATTTTTTAAACTCTTGATCAGATTGGAACCTATTTTGAAGATAGGGCTATATGCAAGCATTTTAGTACCACTAATTTTGCCATACTCAACGGTATTGTCGCAGCAACACAGCTATATTGATAGCTTTCAACTTTTAAGTTTGCCACTAAAATCTCATGCCCCATCGGATGTGACATTAGAATTACTTAAAAAAGGAGCAGTAAATGGAATAGCCGAACATTTTGCATCCAAATATGAAAAAGAAATAGGCCCTAAAATTCCACAGCTGTTGGAGATATTGGGCCAGAACCCAGAAAGGTATGTGAGAGGTTATAAGATAGTCTTTGAAAAGAGGTTCAACGAGGAGATAGTGGCCCTACTTAAGATCTCCATCTCTTTGAACCTACTGGATCAGATAGAAAAGGAGCTGGGACTTGGGGGAACAAAGGAGGAGATTGTTGCCCAGGCCCTAAGGCCCATATTGGTGGCTATGCTTGAGGTGAGCAAAAACGGCTTTTTCTATTGGTGGAGAGAAGGCCAAGATGAGCCCTTAAGGGAGAAAGAGAGGGTCCTTGATAAGGCCCTGAGGAACTTGGGCTTTGAGCCCACTTGGAGATTTCCTATGGACCTCCAGGAGGGAGCAGGCTCTCCCTTTTTAGAAGACGACCTCTTTAAGGAGATCCTCAGGAAGGCAAAGGTAGACTCGGGGCTATGGATAATCTGGAATGAGCTGGAGGAGGACTCCATCGGACTATATCTTAGGCCCTATTCCTCCTTTCATGAGCCTTCTACCTATGAATTTAGAATAGATAAGAGAAACCCAAATGACCCTGAACTTCTAAAGCAGCTGACCTTGTTAATAAAGTCTTTACTCCATCCCCCAAAGGATCCCACAGCAAGAGACCAGATCTTATTGCAGATTACCCACTTTAAGGACCCAAAAGAACTCGAGAGTCTTCTCTCTTTTTTGAGGGAGAAAAAATTATTGACAGAATATATTCCAAAGGAGATCTCAATAGATTCAGCAACATATTCCATTGTACAGCCCTATTCTTACACAGAATTCTTTGATATAATCCAGAATACGGTAGGCTGGCCTTTAAAGATAAAAATAGAAGCATCAAAGGAAAATTTCATAGAAATTAAGATCATTGAGGAAAAATAACATATGACTCTTCCAAATGTACTGACCGGAGTCAGGATATTACTAATGCCCATTTTTATAATTTTTCTGGTCCAGAATGAATTGACCTCTGCCCTTATAGTTTTTGTTTTTGCAGGGATTACAGATGGACTTGATGGATTTTTTGCTAGAAGATATGGCCAGATGTCATCACTGGGCGCATATCTTGATCCAATAGCTGACAAACTCTTACTTACATCAGCCTATTTGATTCTTACCATAAAAGAACTAGTGCCCCCATGGCTTTGTGTCTTGGTGATTATAAGGGACTTATTGATAATACTGGGAGTAGCAATAATTTTCTTGCTCCAAAAAAAATCTAACAGAATAGGTCCGTCTAAATTAAGCAAAATAAATACCTGTCTACAGATAATATGTGTTGTGTTAGTCCTGGGAAAGAGCATTTATAGCATCAAATATGTTTATTACCAGTTTTTCTTTTGGTTAACAGCCTTCTTTACCGTATCATCTGGGGTGCACTATCTCTTTCAGTGGCTGAACTATCTGGGTTCTATCGGAGAAGATCAGTGATTCTCATTCAATATAATCAACCGTACGATCGTTTGTATTAACAGAAAGACCAAAATCAGGTTGACTAACTATATGGCGCCATATAATATCGCTTTGACCAAATCGCCTGGTTAGGAGGTGGCCTATGGAAGAGATCCTGAAGGGGAAGAGGATCCTGATAGTTGATGATGAACCTGACATCCTGGAGACCTTGGAAGAGATCTTGGATATGTGCCTTATAGACAGTGCCCCCAATTACGAAACAGCGATAAAGTTTATAAACAAGAACACTTATGATGCAGCCATACTAGATATCATGGGGGTAAGGGGCTTTGATCTCTTGGACGTTACCAATGAAAAGGGGATCCCTGCCCTCATGTTGACCGCCCATGCCCTGAGTCCTGACAACCTTGTCAAGTCTTTGAGAAAAGGTGCCTATTCCTATGTACCCAAGGACAAGATACAGGATGTCCCTGAATTTTTGGCTCAGATAATCAAAGAAAAACAAGAGGGCAGAAAGGGAGAATGGTTCAAGAAATTGAAGCCTTACTTTGACAAGAAATTTGGGCCTGATTGGCAGAAGAAAGATGAAGAATTTTGGCGTCAGTTTGACATGACCTTTAGGGTCTCAAAGGAAGAAATAGGGGATGTGATACCTTAGTCCAAAGGCAATTCCACTATAAAGGTAGCACCCAGACCTGCACTGCTCTTAAGGGAAAGGGATCCACCCATCTCTTCTAAAAGGACCATCACCCCCGCAAGCCCGAGGCCATGCCCCCTCACGCATGAGATCTCGGACTGGTCCAGCTGAAAGTAACATTCAAATATCCTCTTATGGTACTCCTCTGGTATGCCCTCCCCGTCATCCTTTACCTCTATCTTGAGGGTGTGGTCTGTCCTATCCACCAAAAGCTCCACAGTCTGTTTTCGGTACTTTATCGCATTGGTTAGAAGATTTCTCAAAATCTGGGAGACCTTTGGGATATCCACTACCACCTCTTTTCCCCACGCCTCTTCAGGTACTTCTAAATAGATCCCCTTTGAAACCAGCACCTTTTTTAGCCTGGACAGCTCTTGGGCTCCCAGTATCTCCTCTGCAGCCTCCGGTTCCACGAGATCCATTATTTCTGCAAGGGCCCTGGTCACCAGGTATGAGATCTTGCAGACCTCTTTGTTTATGATCCCCATACTGGCCCTCCCCAGCTCCATAATATCAGCCACCAATGTCTGGGTCACCTTCACATTCCTCAAGGCCCTCAGTAGTACCTTCTCTTGGGCCTGGGTTATGGGCCCATATTTTTCCCTCTTTGAGAGTAGAGAGGTTATGCCTGCCTCTATCACTGCTAAGGGGATCTTCAGGTCATGGACCAATAGATCGGTCTTTATCTTGGTCCTCTGCTCCGGATAAAAAGCCTGTGGATCCCCAAGACTGCTCCTTTGTTCATCACCTACCTTGTTAAGGGTTACTGAATTTTGAAGCTTTTCCTCTCTTTGCGGGCCTTGGCTCTTAAACCAGCGTAACATCTTACCTCTTCCCCTTATCTATAATAGACCACGCCTACATAACCCACAAAACTCTCATTTGCAAGCACATCGTAACTGGTATAATACCCAATTACCTTTGCAGTATTGCCTCCCAGTCTCAATGAGGCCTCTATGGCGGAGGCAGCAGCACCAGGACAACAGGCGTTGTGCCTCTCCTTTGCCTCCCCCATTACGGCCTTTGGATCCATTTTCAAGAAAAGCTCCACAATCCTCTTGTCATTTTCCTCCTTTACCCATTTTACCGCCTTCTCACCTCTCCCCGCAGGCATAAAACCATAGTTGGATCCGTAATGGGTAAGATCTGTGGAACCCACTACCTTTACTTCCCTGTTCATCTCCTTAGTAAGCTCCACCAATCTCTTTGCTATAGTCAGATTCTCCTCCTTTGGTGCGATGCCTATTGGGAGTATCTTTACCCCTCCAAAGAGATACCTTATGAAGGGCAATTGGAGCTCTACTGTATTCTCCGGACTGTGGGAATATTCTGACTCCACTTCGAAGCTAAACTCCTTTAGGAGGCTTTCTCCCAGTTCTGAATCTATCTCCAGGTCCCCAAGGGGGGTCTGCCAGATACCTTTGGGCATAATTATGTTGGGATACCTCTCCGCAAGGTGGTGACCAAATAAAACCACCGTATCTGGTCTCTTGCCAGCGGAAAGACACTTTAGGGTGCTAAGGGCAAGCCTGCCAGAATAATACCAGCCTGCATGGGGCACAATACACCCAACGGGTTCTTTCCCATCCTCAGGGCAAGGAAAGGCCACTTTTAACATCTGGGCAATCTCTTGCCTCACCTCAGACTCCTTTTTAGGATACCAGCTACCCGCAAAGCTAGGCCTTCTAATCCATACCATGGCACCCCCCTTAGGACTTTTTGCTTGTAAATATTTTTCTTAAACTTTAAAGAAGTGGCTGAAAAAGAAAAGGGGAAAAATGGAACTGCCAAATCTACTATTCAAAGTCCCTGCCTTACTTTTGGCCATAAGCCTCCATGAGTATGCCCATGCCAGGACTGCCCAGGCCTTTGGAGATCTCTCCCCCGTACTCTTAGGCAGGGCCAGCCTAAATCCCTTGCGGCACCTGGACCCCTTAGGAACCATATGCCTCCTCCTCTTGAACTTCGGCTGGGCCAAACCTGTGCCCATCAACCCTCAAAACTTTAGCAAAAGGAAGCTGGGACTCTTCTGGGTATCCCTTTCGGGCCCCCTCTCCAATATTCTTTTGGCATTCCTTTTGGGACTCCTTTTTAAGGCACTGGGACCCTTCTATGGATTCCCATATAAGATTCTCTTTTATGGAATGTTGCTGAACATAGGGCTGGGCCTATTTAACCTCATCCCCCTCCCGCCCTTGGACGGGTTTCATGTGCTGGAGTCCCTATTTGAGAGGTCGAAATTGGTGGAGCTCCTAAATAGATTGGGCCCCTTGGTCCTCATTACCATTATCATACTGGACAGCCTGGCCCAGACAGATATCATCTCATCTCTATTGATAAAACCCATGTCTAAGCTGATGTTAATATTTGGGGGGCCGGCTGTATTTGCCCCCCTCAGGAACTAGCCTACATCACGTCTTTGTCACTTGCCTCTATTGCCTTGTCCACCTCTGCCTTTAGCTGGGGAGGAAGGTCTGGCATGTCTATGCTCAAAAAGCCCCTTACTATGGTGCTTGTGGCTTCATCTTCGCTAAGCCCCCTGCTCATGAGATACAAAATCTCTTCCTGGGCTATCTTTCCCACTGCCGCCTCGTGGCTCATCTCTACCCCATCCACGTGCCCTTCCAACTCTGGGATCGCCCGTATCATGCCTCCTTTCAGTATAAGGCCCTTGCACTCCAAATGGGCCTTTATCTCGGGGACGGCGCCGATCAGGTGTCCCCTTGCTATGATATTGCCGCCGTTACTGATGGTCCTCGCAACTACCTCTGCCCGGCTCTTGGGGGCCTTAAGATATACCCTGCCCCCCAGATCAAATTCTGACCCAGGGGAACCCACCACGATACTATAGAGCCGTGCCACAGCTCCTTCCCCTGTCAAATGGACCGTAGGATACATTTGGAGTGACTTCACAGGCTTCATACATATGTAATTGTTCAGGAAGAGCCCATTTTCTTCTACTATGGCAGCAGATCTTGGTCTAACATACATCTCCTCTGCCCAGTTGTGGATCATAGTGAAGCTCAGTTTTGCATTCTTCTTTATGAAAAATTCAGATATCCCAATATGAGCTCCCCTTTTTACATGTGGAGATGTGGTACAACCTGTTACTATATGGAGCTCTGAATCTTCCTCTGCAATGATAATATTATGAACATTTTGTTGAAGCATATCAGTTCCAATGTACAGACAAGCTTGCACAGGGTAGATACTCTTGGCTCCTTTGAGGGCACGTATTACATAACCATTTTGAAGTTCTAATTCAGCAGCAGCAGTATATTTGTCTGCATCGACACTTACAACTTTCCAGTAATAATCATAGATCCAGTCATACTTTTCAAGTGCTTCTTTGATCGGAATTACTTCAATACCTTCCTGTTTTACATTACATTTTATAACACCGGTATCCTTTTGGAAGTATGTCCCAGACCTTCCCTGTTCTGATGGATCTATGCCTGCCATGAGGATGTGCTTCACCTCATCTTCTCCAAACTGATCCAGATCCTTGTATGTTTTTGTTTCGTCTGCCTCCTTTTTGAAGATTTCCAGATCTACATCAGGGCCAAAAGGGGCAAACTTACTAAGCGCAGCCTTAGCTCTTTCCTTTAGATCTTGCAGCTTATGCATCTTACACACTCCTCATAACCTGATTTGCTGATACAATCTAATATCTCCCTTGGATTTGTTACACAGCTAAGCCTTCCTTGATAGAGGACTTGCCCCTTATCTGCGTTGACATAGTCCAGGATATAGCCTGTATGTGTAATTATAAGGCCCATCTTGGTCCTTGCCTTCTTCTGTTCATACCTACTCTTGCTGGGATCCCTGTCCCTATATCCGTCCCTTTCAAGCAATTGGGCTATGCTCTTTCCAACCAAGGAGATATTCTCCAAGTCTACACCAGACTCCGGCTCGTCAAAGAGCATGAGATCCGGGTCCTGGGCCATGAGCTGTAACAACTCTGACCTCTTTATCTCACCCCCTGAAAAGCCCACGTTTATATCCCTCTCCAGGAAGTCTACAAAATTTACCTCCCCGGCGAGTTTCTCTGGATCCACAGACCTCCCTCTGGCGCAAAGCATCACCATCTGCCTTGTCTTAAGCCCATGAATAGTAGGGGGTCTCTGATATGACATCCCTATTCCCAAATTGGCCCTCTCGTTTACAGGCAACTGGGTGATATCTATGCCCTTGAAGTAGATCTTACCCCATTTTACCTCATACTGGGGGTATCCCATTATGGTCATCAAAAGGGAGGTCTTCCCTGACCCATTTGGCCCAAAGAGCACATGGGTCTCCCCTGGATGGATGTCCAGATCAATGTGCTCTAAGATGACCTTTCCTCCTAACTCTACTTTGAGATCCTCGATGTGAAGCATCTTCTACTCCTTTCTCAAACTTCTTCTGCTCATAAGATTAAGCGCCTGGACCTCTTTTAGCAAGGTATAACTGAAAAGGGTTCCTATGAGGAGAGAAATTCCAAAACAGAGTACCTGTGAGGGAAAAAGCCAAGGAAGACCATCTAAACCTTAGGCGGATCAACTTCTTCTTGTGCCCACCTCAATTAGATGCCAAAATTATTCTGCCCTTTTTGGGCCCATATCTCTCTAAGAGGAGGGTCGCATGTCCTTACTCCAAAGGTCACAGTTAAGGGAGCTTCTGAATTACGAGACAAGGGAAGGAAACAAGGTATTAAGCCTATACCTAAATGTGGACCCCCTTGACCCTGCCAATGCAAAGGGTGGCTTTAAGGTTCGATTGGAGGAACTCTTAAAGAGGATTGAGTCCAACCTCAAAGCCCAGGAGGATCTTTTGGCATTTTCCGAAAGAAAGAATGCGGCAGAAAGATACGTAGGTCACCTGATCCCCAAGGGCAAGACACTTGTCATGTTCCTGGATGGATCAGGAGGTCTAGATATCCAGGAAGAGCTTCAGGTGGAGATACACTCCCAGGCATATTTCAGGGATTATCCCGTTATCAGGCCCATCTTGGAGATACTGGAGACTGCCGAGAGTTACCTCTTGGTACTTATGGACCGAGAAAAGGCCAAGTTTTTCAGCCTCTTTTTGGGAAGTCTCCTGGAATTAAAGGAAATAAGCTCAGAACCCCCTGTGAAGCACAGACAGACCTCAGGAACAGATCACCTGAGAAGTCAGATGGTCTTGCAGAGAAGGGCTGCCACATGGAGCAACAAGTTTCTAAAATCCGTGGTGGACGCTACAGAGGAATTGGGAGAATCCCAGGATTTAGATGCCCTGATTTTGTCGGGCACAGAGGAGGTGGTGGCAGAATTTAAGAGGCTCCTCCCTAAGCACTGGAAGGATAGAATTGTGGGTACGGTAAAGCTGCCGGTAACTGCAAGTAAGGGGGAGATCCTGGAGGCCACCTCCTCAATCGTTGCCAAAAGGGAGCTCTTTGCAGAAAAGGAGTTGGTGGAAGATCTTATTACCTCTGCCCAGAAGGGTGAAAAGGCAGTTTTGGGGATAAATCCCACCCTAAATGCCATAAACGAAGGAAGGGTATATCTGTTGGTGTATCCAGATGGATTTACCCTTTCAGGATTTAGGTGCCAGTTGTGCGAGGTATTGCTGGATCACGTACCCGAGAGCGGGAAGTGCCCTTACTGTGAGGAGACTTGTGTTAATGTGGAAGACATAATAGAAGAGGCCTGTGAAAAGGTCTTCCAGATGGGCGGGAAGGTCTTGAGGATTAGGCATTCTGACCACAAAAAGGTCTTGTCTGATTCAGGGATAATAGGGGCCTTTCTGAGGTAGCGTTTATGGACCTGGCCCAGATCAGAAAAAACACAGAGAGACTCTTAAAGGAGATACCAGAGGGAGTTATTGTTGTCGCCGCAGCCAAGTCCCGTACCCCACAGGAGGTCCTAGCTGCCATAGAAGGGGGAATAGGGATAGTGGGTCACAACTACGTCAAAGAGGCCGAGAGACATAGGGAGATTTTAAAGGATGTGGAGATGCATATGATAGGCCATCTCCAGACCAATAAGGCCAGGAAGGCGGCAAAACTCTTTGGAGTAATTCAGACCCTTGACTCCATAAGGCTTGCACAGGAACTTGAAAGGATCGGCCAAAAGGAAGGAATCACCATCTCTGTCCTCGTAGAGGTAAATAGCGCCAGAGAACCCCAAAAGAGTGGGGTCCTTCCAGAGGACCTGAAAGCCTTTTTAGAGAGGCTTAGCCCATTCCAACATCTCCTTGTCAGGGGCCTCATGACCATGGGGCCCTTAACAGGGGACCCTGAAGAGATGAGACCCTACTTTAGACTCACAAAGGAGCTCTTTGATGAGCTTCAGGGCATAAACTCTCCCAATGTAAGGATGGAGATCCTCTCCATGGGCATGTCTGATTCTTACACAGTTGCCATAGAGGAAGGTGCCAACATGGTGAGGATTGGAACCAAGATATTTGGCCCCAGATATTGATATGTCCTACGCCGAAGAGAGCCTAAAGAGGCTTGTGGGCAAGGCAATAATGGAATATGGCCTCATAGGGCCAGACGAAAAGGTTGTTGTAGGCGTATCGGGCAAGGACAGCATACTCATGTACCTCCTTTTGTCTGAGAGACTAAGACGCACTCCCATTGCGTATCATCTCCTGCCGGTTTTTGTGGATTTAGGATTTGACCAAACCTACACCAATGTCCTGATAGACCTCCTTAAGAGATTGGAGATCCCATGTGAGGTCATCAGTACAGAGATAGGGAAAATTGCTCACAGCAGTATAAATAGAGAAAATCCATGCTTTTTTTGTGCCTGGAACAGGAGGAAGATACTTTTCAAATATGCAGATGAGGTAGGTGCAAAAAAGATCGCATTGGGACACCACCGAGATGATGTGATAGTCACCTTTTTGATGGGACTATTCTATTCCGGCAACTTGACCCCCATCTATCCAAAGCAAGATTTATTTGGTGGGAGGCTTAGCATCATTAGACCTCTATACATGGTAGGCAAAGACCTTATTATCAAATCCTCTTTAAAGAGAGGGATATCACTACCCCCATACCCCTGCCCCACTTCTGGAAAGACTAAAAGAAGTGAGATAGAACTCTTCATTGAAACCCTTGCCAAGCTCAACAAGAAGGTAAAAGGGAACATCTTCAACGGAATCCAGAGGCTTATTAGGGGTTAAAAATTTCCGCAGAGAAGAAGATTTTTCTTGAAATGGATGTCCCATTTGATATAGAGCTCAAAAGCACCCCAAGGTTGGGGCCCTGGGAACGATAGACGATTTAACGGCTTTGAGGGAATTTTCGGTTTGGATATGGATCTATTAGTGGTTGATTTTTAGGACCTTTTAGCAACCATAAAAAGGAGGAAAGGATGAACAAAGGTGATTTGGTAAACGAGGTGGCAAAAGAGTTGGGCAACAAAAAGGTCGCCCAAAAAGCTGTGGATGCCGTTTTTGATGCCATAACAGAGGCCCTAAAGAAAAACGACAAGGTATCTTTGGTGGGTTTTGGGACATTCAAAGTGGATGAGAGAAAGGCGCGCAAAGGCAGAAATCCACAAACCAAGCAAGAGATAGATATTCCAGCCAAAAAGGTCCCAAAATTCGTTCCAGGGAAGCTTTTAAAAGATGCCGTAGGTTAGACACTCAAAATAGATACTTATTCTAAGGGCCCTTGTCGGGGACATTACCCGAAAAGGGCTTTTTTGATCTATCTCTGATACCTTTACTTTTGAGGGTCGAATGTAGACGCTCTTATCCACAATAGCAGCTCCTCTTCCCCCAAAAAACATCTCCTTATCTTTGGGAGAGTCTAAATGATAGGGTTTTTGGGGACTTCTCATTCTCATAGATGCCTCTAATATACATGGGGATAGCTTTTTCAGGGGTGGAGGTATTCTACAGGATAAGATCTCACAGTTTTCCTCATGGAGTTTAAAGAAGAGGCCTTACGGATCGTCTTGTAAGGGGTTCTGTTGGGGGCACAAGTAAGAAGCGGCTATTGGAGGGCCTGGCTGTGTAGGGGAAAGGTCTTATCTCCCCCTCAAGAGAGGGCCACATCCAGAACCATCATACAGATAAAGCCCATTATGGCCCCCATGGTAGCCCAATCGTGGTGGCCACTCTTTTGGCTCTCAGGAATTACCTCCTCCACCACCACGTATATCATTGCACCTGCTGCGAAGGAGAGTACGAAGGGCAACATTACCCCTGCAATTTCAGCAAGGCTTACCCCTATTAGCCCACCGATGGGTTCCACAAGCCCTGAGAGCTGGCCAAAGAAAAAGCTCTTGGCCCTCCCAAGACCTTCACCCCTAAGGGGAAGGGCTACGGCAAGTCCCTCAGGGAGGTTTTGGATCCCTATACCTATGGCCAGGGCCCAGCCTGCATTAATACCCTGGACCGAATCCTGCCCCCCAGAAAAACCCACTCCCACCGCCATGCCTTCAGGTAGGTTATGGATGGTTATGGCCAGTATTAGGAGGGTACTTTTGGGAAGATGGGTTTTTACCCCCTCTGCCAGAGAAAGGTCGTCTCCTAAGTGCAGATGTGGTAAAAATTTATCTATCATCCTTAAAAGAACGGCACCGGAAAGAAAACCCATCGGAGGCCAAAGATATGGCCTGAGACCCTCTTCTTTACAGAGCTCTATGGCAGGCAGGAGAAGGGACCAAAAGCTTGCTGCAATCATTACCCCTGCCGCAAAACCTAAACTCGTAGCTAAAAAGGTCTCACCAGGAGTTCTCTTTAGAAAGACAAAGGAGGCACCTAAGGCAGTTAGGGAATAGGTGAGCCCAGTGCCCAGGAGGGTCAGGACAAAGGGTGAGCCCCCTTCCATCTAAGGCCCTGGGCCTATCAGTTTAGTGATCGAAATGCCTCTCCCTCATAAAACCTAAGACTTGGGCAGCCGTCTTTAAGAATGCAACCCCCAAACCAGTGCCCACGATGATCAGGACCAGGTAGAGAAAACCTAAGAATATAAAATGATCGGGGTCCCATTTCCATTCGAAGCAAAAGGGGAACATCTCTATCTCCTTCCTTATGGATTAAGCTCCCTTTCCTTTGGAAAGAGAGGCAGATATCTGTACGAGAGGGAAAAGAGCAAAAACCCATAACCTACCAAGGCCAATGCAATCCCCCATTCCTGCCAGGTGGGCCAATAACTCACAAACCTATCAAAGGGCATAACAGGTATTGCCAGTGAGACAACGGTGAATACAAACCTGTTCAGCACAATCCCCGTGCAGTTGAGCAGGCAGGCCACCACCAGCCAACCATTGTGCTCCCTCACCTTTGGTATGATGAGTAGTATTGCAGGAAGTACCCCACATATCCCGATTTCAGCTATTAAAAGCCATATGCCATAGGGGCCCTCTCTATAATAGTCCATTAAAGTGAGGCCTGCCTTGGGGGTAAGCTTATATGCCCACACTAGCGTGTCTATGATCTTAAGTCCCACATAGAGGCAGGTAAGCCCAGCAGATATCTTGGCCAAGGTCTGAACTGCCCTGTCAGGGACCAGCTTCTTCCTGCTGATAAATTCTGTCAGTTTGGTGCAGAGTATGGTAAAGCAAGGGCCTGCAGCAATGGCAGATAGTACAAATAAGAAAAAGGTCCAAGGCCATACATAAAAACCACCCCTAAAATCAAAGGGCCTTGCATACATTACACCGAACAGACCACCTAGAGAGCCCTGATGGAAAAAGGAGAGAAATGTACCTGTCGCCGCAAACATGGCCATAATCTCATGGAGGTTGTTTCCAAAGTATTTTAGTTCTCTAACCCTTTGGATCTGACGGTTTTCAAGGATGATTGGGATATATTCTATCAAAAGCACAATCAGATATGCTGTAATGCAGAAGGACACCTCTGCCAGCATAGAATGCACATTTACGTGCCAGAATATAAACCAACCCCTAAGTGGCTGCCCTATATCAATACCCAACATTGCCACAGCACCTGAGTAACATATGAAACCTATGAGGACAGCGGCATTTATAATGTCCTTTAGTTCCTTCTTCCCGATGATGTATGTCAGAAACCCTGTGAAGAATGCCCCTGCACCAAGGGCAATCACGGCCAGATCAAACACAATCCAAAGGGCAAAGGCAAAATAATCTGTCATATTGGTCTGATTTAGACCTTTCCAAAGGCAGAGCACGGCCGATACAAGCCCCCATAGGAGCAAGACCACCCAGGGAATGGTCCAGGCAATAAATAATTTTAGAGAACACCTCTTTGCATTTTCTGGAAAGAGCGCTACGTCAAAGGGTTGCATTTTTCCCTCCATTTAAGCCTTTGGTGGCGTTACGGGCTTAAATTCACCGGGCAGGTAGTTATCCCCCATCTTCCTTACCCAGTCCTTCTTGCTCAAGTAATACACCTTTGGTTCTGTGCCCAACCTTTCAAGGAGCCTAAACGCATAGGGGCTCTTTATGAGCTGGTGCACCTTGTGTTCTGGGTTATTTAGATCTCCAAAGGTAATGGCCTTTGCAGGGCAGGCCTCTGTACATGCAGTTACATATTCACCTTCTTCCAATTCCCTCCTGCCCTCTGCATAGGCCTTAGATTTGGCCCTCATCAATCTGTGGTGGCAGAAGGTACACTTTTCCACTACACCCCTCATCCTAACCGAGACCTCAGGACTTAGGTAATTCTCTAGGCCCTTTCCCCTGGGGAAGTACCCATCCCACCAGTTAAACACCCTTGCATGATAAGGACATGCTGCCATACAGTATCTGCACCCAATACAACGGGTATAGATCTGGCTCACTATACCCGTGTTGATGTCATAGTCTGTGGCAGTGGCAGGGCACACAGATACGCAAGGTGTATGGTGGTCACACTGCATGCAGGGCCTTGGGAAATAGCTTACCTCTGTCTTTGGATAAGGTTCGTCTTTGGTGATCTTATAGAGCCTCATCCAGGTTAATTTCCTTTGTATATCCGATTCATCTGGCCTTACAGAGAGGTTATTCTCGTGGGCACAGGCCACCATGCAAGTGCCACACCCTGTACACTTGTCCAGATCAATCACCATGCCATATTTGGGTCCTTTATGTTCTGCTCGCCTTTCCACGGTCTACCTCTCAATCAGACACGGGTTATTTTGACCTTTGTTCCCCACCACAGGGGGGCTCCACTTACCAGATCCTCTTGTGACCAAAGGACCTTCGATATGTTTACACCCTTTCCTTTGATAAACTCATCATACCCTATGTGGCCAAACCCCAAAGGCGCATATATGACCCCAGGCATTGCACCCTCAAAGAGATGGACCCTCATCCTTATCTGGCCCAGTTTTGTGTTCACTTCCACATAGTCATTCTCTTTTAGTCCCAATTCCTTAGCTGTCCTAGGATTTATCTCGAAGAAGAGGTCCTGTTTCAGCAGGATATTATCAAAGATCGTCTTGGTGAGGTAGGGAGGATTGGGTGTCCAGCCGCTACTCCAGTTGGCCATTTCATAGGGAATCAAGAGTAGCCCCTCCTTTCCATCCTCAAGGGGCTTATACTGGGGGAAGAGATCCTCCTCCCCTTTTAATTTCAAAGGCTCCCTGTTCCTCTTCAAAAGTAGGCTAAAGAGTTCCACCTTCTTGGATTCTGTGGGAAATATCAGGTGCTCTCCATTTGTGTTATTTGGCATATACCATATGTTGGACTTTAAAAGCCCTTCCCAGTCCTTCTTTTCATCCCCGGAAAGTCCAGAATCCACGTTTATACCCCATTTCCAGGCAGGCTCCTTACCCAATTTGATGGAACCCTTGGCCTCAAAGAGCCCCTTTACCCTTACCTTCACCACATCCTCGTAGCCCTTAAAGGCAAAGGATTCCTTTGGGCCACCACCGAGTCTATGGGCCACCTGTATGAGGGTATCTCCTAAGGCCTTAGTCTTGTAAATGGCCGGGAAAACAGGGGCGGATATGCAGTACGCAGAATACCCAAGGCCTTTAGGGGCGGGCAACTCTTGTAGCTTTTCCAGATAGGCGTGATCCGGCAATACCAGATCAGCATAACAGGAAGTGTCGTCCCTAAACGGGGAGAAACTCACAATAAAGGGGACCTTTTTTAAGGCCTTCTCCAGTAGAATACTGGATGGCATACTCTGGATTGGGTCTGACCGGAATATCATTAAGGTATCTACCAGAGGTTCCTTGCTTTCGAGCAAGGCCTTGGCGAACCTATAAAGGCTTGTACACCCTAAGAGGCCTTTTCCACCTATAGGGGCATTCTTGAGGCCCACTGAGGCCCTTTCGTCCAGAACAGGAGGAGGGAGATCAGAAAGCGGGACCCCGGTCTTTACCATTATACCACCTGGCCTCCCAATCCTTCCCAGTATCACATTGAGGCTATGGATAGCCATGGTCTCGTGGACCCCCATGGGCAGCTCCCCCTTGCCCCTGCCCCAAATTATTATGGGTGCCTTTGCAGCCTCCAGTTCAGAGGCAATGCTCTTTATATCCCCAACCTGGAGTCCTGTAATCTGTGACACCTTTTCAGGCTTATAGGCCTCCATTAGGAGGGACCTGAAACCCTTATGGGTCCTTCCCTCTTGGTCCACGAAATCCCCAAATCCGAAGACATGTTCGTTTGTGAAATCTACGTTGTATCTGCCCCTCTCTACGAGCTCCCTTGCTATGCCCAGGGCAAGGGCCGCCTCTGTTCCAGGTCTTATGGCAATCCATCTGTCCGCCTTTGAGGCCGTATTGGATGCCCTGGATTCCACTTGGACCACCTTTGCCTTCTTGGTCTTCCACTGTCCCCAAAGGTTTAGAATCCTACCCGACCCCCCCCAGCCTTCCAGAAGGCCCGCACCAAAGCTCAAAACATAATCGGCATTTTCAAGGTCAAAGCCCATAGGGCCGTTTATTCCATGCATTATCAGATTCACTGTCCTGTCTACGGACTCCTGATCCACGACCCTAACATAATTGGGGCTTCCAAAGGCCGTCAGAAACCTCTTTACCAGTACGGATTCTGTACTATCCCAGGGTAGACCATCTAAGGCCGCCAGGAGGTGACTTTTATTCTCATCCCTCAGCCCCTTAAGCCTTTGGATTAAGGTGTCTAAGGCCTCATCCCAGCTGATATCCATAAACTGTCCTTCTCCCCTGGGCCCTACCCTCTTCATGGGGGTAGTGAATCTCATATCCTTGTTGTAGAGGAGCTGTAGGCCACCCATACCTAAGGGGCAAATCCCACCATGGTTCACAGGGAAATCTTCCCTGCTCTCGATCTTCACCCCACGTTTGTCCACTAACCTAAGCCTTATCCCGCACCCGCCCTCACAGAGGGTGCATATGCTCTTGGCCTCTTTGAATTCACCCCTTTCTGGCACGGGTACCCAGGGCCAGTTCTGAGTCCAGATTGCAATGTCATCGGTGAGTTTCCACGGAAGGGGAGTCACGTGTATGCCCGCAACCCCGCCCACTACCAGCTTAATAAATTCCCTTCTGTTGATCCCCATCTCACCACCCCTTATTTGTGGCAGACAAAACAGGAGTTGTTGTTCTCATGCCCCATATCCTTGTGGCACTCTGCACAATCATCCATCTTCATCCGATCCCAGGTATTTTTCTTTAGCCCCGAGATCCTGTAGCCCCATATGTTTCTGCTATACCCCGTGATCCTATTCTTCTGATAGACCGGCAAGACCTTTCTACTCCCATGGTCTCCGTGGCAGGTCTTGCACTCCAGGTTGCCCATTTTCACATGGGCTATGTGGCTAAAATAGACACAGTCGGGTTGTTTGTAATAACTGTACCAGGGTATCTCCTGGTGGTTGGCCACATACCTCTTCAGGAACTCCTTTTCCTCGGGGGTTTGGCCCAAAGGAGAATCTGGGTCCTCATGGCACTCCGTACACTTGCTAAGCTTAGGGATCCCAGCGAAGGTACCATCATCCCTAAATTCGTGACAATAGAGGCATCTCTCCCTCTCGGTGTCGCCTTCAATACCAGACACCCTTTCAGGATCCATGTGCAATGCATGGTTGAAATTCATAGGCTGGGGATGCTGGGAGTAAAGTACCATGGGAAAGATGACCCACCCCACTATCAAGGCGCCTAAGAACCCCACTCCAAATAGCACCCAGCCTCTCCAACTGGACTTCAAATACTCGGGTATAGTCTGCATGTCTTGGCCCTCGCGATTTTGTGTAGAGGTTCAAGGGAATTCGGGCTCATTTACCTAATTGCCTTCTACTTTGTCAAGGGAAAACTACCCTTTTGTAGTACAATTAGTATCTAAATCCTGCGCATCTTCTTTCTTCTTCTCTTGGCGGCCTTTGCCTGCTTCTTTTTCCTCTGCACACTGGGCTTGTCATAAAACCTTCTCTCTTTTATCTCAGAAAAGAACCCTTCCTTTGTGAGCTTCTTCTTCAGGTCCTTTATGGCCTTTTCCATCTGATTGTTTTCAACTACAACCTTCATAAACCCTCCTTCATTTTTTTAAAAAGAAAAAGCACCTCAAACCTGGAGGTGCCTCTTAAAATATACCACTCCGCCCCTCTTAAAGGTACCCTACATCAACTCCCCCCAAGGTCTGAGACATATTCCTGCTCATGTGCTATAAAGCCCTCTTTAAGGCCTCTTTCCTCACCTCCCCCCAAAAAAATCTGGACCGATTTTAGTTTCGGACAAAGTTATGTCAAGAGGAATTTCCAAGACCCTTAAAAGCACGCCAGGCCAGTTCTCTAATGGGCTCTACAATTCTATCCTCTGCCATTATAGAGCCATACCCTTCGGGACCTGATTGAAATATCCGAAATTGACATGGGGAAACCTCTCCTTTAGGGCCTCGTGAAATCTTTTAAGCCCCATTAGAGGAGAGCGCTCCGATGGAAGGGCTCCCAGATAGACCCATGGATCGATACAGAGGTTCTTTAGGTGTATGAAATCCACCCCTGTCTCCTCTATGAGGAGAGATAAGGCTTCGAATTCATCTCTTTCATCCGTAACCCCAGGGAAGATTAGGTAGTTTATCATACTAAATACTCCCGAAGTCTTTGCCACTTTTAGGCCTTCCACCACATCTTTGAGGGTATAATTTAGGGGTCTGTGGTATGCATTAAAAAATGGTTCCCTTGCACTGGAAAGACTAACCCTCAAAGAATCGAGGCCTGCCTCACAGAGGCTTTTTATCCTTTCAGGCCAACTCCCATTTGTATTTAGATTTATAACACCCCTATCCGTAGTAGACCTCAAGGCCTCGATGGCCTCCCCTATCAGGAGGTATTCTGTAAGGGGCTCTCCTTCACACCCTTGCCCAAAGCTCACTATGGGCTCTGGGGCATAGGTCAAATGGGGGCCAAAAAGAGATACTATCTCCCCCACCGAGGGTCTAAATCTGATCCTATCATGGCTTCTGATCCTCTCATCTTCCTGATCACTGAGGCAGCCCAAGCACTTGGCATTGCATACCCTGCTTGTGGGTACAGGCGCCTCCCACCTCCCCAAAAAAAGATTCTTGGCAGCAAAGCAGTGGTTTGAAAGGGCACAGTGTGAAAGATGCTTCAAAAGCCTATTTTGAGGATACCTCCTTTTGAGCTCCTTTACCCTCGGGAGGATATCCCTGTCATCGTAGTTTCTGGGGTCCCACTTGGGATTCTTTTCCACCAAAAAGGCAGCCCCATAGATTCCATCCTCGTAAGCCCCAGCCGCTGTATAGGCCCAAAGGGGCAAAAGGGGCCTATCAGCTTCAGGATGGCCTGCCGGGAGGTGAGTCCTCACATAGCCAGGACTCAAAAAGGCCGCCACCGCATAAGGCCTGATCTTACCCCTGCCTTTCACATAGAGCTCCTCAACCACCTCCAGGGTGCCCCTCTCCTGATCAAGGCCCACAGGCCTTACACCTGGAAGATAGAAGAGCTTGCTAAAGGGAGGCAATTTTACTAATCCCTCTCGGGGAATAGGAACGCTCTCCCTCCCATTAAACCCCACCATCTTGAGGTACGGGTGTTCCAATATTATTCCCTTCTCATCTGCCAGCAATAGGTTGGGAAGATCTCCTCTTTCCATGACACATCCGCCCATTTTCAGGTTATTGACCTTGCCATATATAGGCTTCTAATATAGCCTCAAAGGTGAGATATACAAAATCCCAAATGGCCAGAAAGATAATTGGTAGGGATGGAGGCTCCAAGTCCAAAGGTTAAAGGCGAGCAAATGGGCAACTCTCCCGGCAAGAGGGGGTTTAGGCTCCTTAAATTCTTCGCCTTTAGCTCTCTTGGCGTCCTTTTGGCCTTTACGTTTCCCTTCTCCGTCATCATCTCTAAGAATGCCAAGGAGCTTCTTTTGAGGAGCTATGAAAACTATGCGCTTCTTTTAGGCCAAAACTTAGATCATCAGATACTTCAAAACTTTTCCCTTCCAGTCATCTCCAAGTACGGCCAGATCCGACTCAGGGACGAGGAACAATACAATCTGATGGACAAGGTGGTGAGAAACACCGTTCACAGCTTCAAGATAGACATGGTAAATATCTATGACATCAACAAAGGGGTAATAGCCTATAGCACAGAACCCAGGTTGGTGGGAAGGCCTGTAATGCTTGGGGAGGGCTATAAGGCAGCCACCTTAGGCCAGAATTCCTCAAGGCTAATAAAAAAGGGAGGGGACCTATGGGGAGTAGGAGTGATAATCCCCAAGGATCAGGTAAAACTGCGCACATTTCTTCCCTTTAAGGGCATAGACCCACTGGCCGGAGGCCAGACATATATCATGGGCGTCTTTGAACTGATTCAGGACCTCAGTGAAGAATATAAGGAGATGAAAACCTTCCAGTATGCCACCTTTGCCATATCCATCAGCATTATGGGTCTCATCTTCTTTAGCCTCCTTTTGGTGGTTAGGAGGGCAGAAAACATTTTGGAGCAGAGGGCAAAGGAGCAGAGGGAATGGGAGGCAAAACTAAACCAGGCAGAGAGGCTGGCATCCCTTGGAAGGATGGTAGCAGCTGTATCCCACGAAATAAAAAACCCCCTTGGAGTCATAAGTAGCACGGCCGAGCTTCTAAACCAGGGGGATCTTCCCCCTGAGAGCACAAAGGAGCTCTCAAAGGCAATAGTGGAGGAATCCAGAAGGCTCAACCACATCCTTTCAGAATTTCTTGATTTTGCAAGGCCTAAGAGCCTTGCTTTAGAGGCCATTGATCTAAGAGAGTGCATTGAGCAGGCATTGGGTTTCCTGGAGCCGGAATTCAAGGCTCACAACATACAGGTTATCAAACAGGTCTTTGGCCCTATTCCCACGGTGGAGGCAGACGAAAACCAGATATATAGATGCCTGCTAAATCTTTTTATAAACTCATTGCAGGCCATGGAAGGAGGGGGAAAGATAACTGTAGATCTCAGCCCTAACGGGGATTCTATACTTCTGGCCATTTCAGATACCGGAAAGGGGATCCCCAAAGAGGATCTGGAGAGGGTGTTTGAGCCCTTCTTTACCACAAAGAGACGTGGGACAGGCTTAGGACTTTCCATAGTAAAAAGTATCATAGATGCCCACAAAGGAGAGATTACGGTCGAAAGTTCCCCAGGTGAAGGGACTAAAGTTATAATACGCCTTCCAACATATCAAAGGGGCTAATATGGAGACTATTCTTGTAGTGGATGACGAGAAGAATTATCAGCTTGTCTTAAAGACATTGCTTGCAAAGGAAGGATATGAGGTTATTACCACTGGAGATGTAGATAGCGCACTGGAAGTATTTAAATCTTCTGATATTGATCTTGTCCTAACAGATATGAAAATGCCAAATAAAAGTGGTTTAGATCTTTTGGAAGAGATAAAACGCTTAAACGAAAATGTTCCAGTTATAATTATGACTGCCTACGGTTCAATAGAAACAGCGGTCGAAGCAATGAAAAAGCAAGCTTATGATTTTATCACAAAGCCATTTGAAAACGAGAGGCTTAAAATAACAATTGAAAAAGCCCTTGAAAACTATAGACTCAAAAAAGAAAATATTAGTTTGAGAGATGAGCTTAGAAAAAAGTTTAGTTTTTATAACATAGTCGGAAAAAATGAAAAGATGCAGAAGATATTCGATATAATACAAAAAGTCAGTGCAACGAAAAGCTCTGTTCTAATAACAGGACCCTCAGGCACAGGTAAGGAATTGATTGCAAAGGCCATACATTATAATAGTCAGAGAAAGGACTTTCCCTTCGTCGCCGTTAATTGTGGTGCCATACCTGAATCACTCCTTGAAAGTGAACTATTCGGGCACGAAAAGGGGGCGTTTACCGGTGCCATAGCCACAAGAAAAGGGAGGTTTGAGCTGGCGGATGGTGGCACACTCTTTTTGGACGAAATCGGAGAAATGTGCCCTCCTTTGCAGGTGAAG